>JANOKL010000116.1:0-13523 GCA_031419215.1 Luteolibacter sp.
GACGCAGCCGATCACCGGCACTCCGGTCGAGGTGCCGGTGCCGAGGAAGGTAAGGGAAAAGTCAGCCGCCATGGAGTCGCGGGCGAGGCTGGCACAGTCGGACCGGGTCCGCAATGATCGGCTCTTGCGAATGGGGGGATCCGGGGCAGCATGTCGGTCGAATGCGCGTTCTGATTTATGCCATCGGCAGCGCCGGGGATGTCCACCCCTTCCTCGGTGTGGGTTCCGCCCTGCAAGGTCGGGGCCACGATGTCTTCATCATCACCAGCCCGTATTTTGAACAGGCCGTGTTGAAATCCGGGCTCAACTTCAGAGCGCTTGGCAGCGTCGAGGATTTTCAACGCCTTCAGGCCGACCCGAATCTCTGGCATCCCCGCAAGGCGCTCGGTGTGGTGCTGCGAAAGGCCGCGGCACCTACTTATCAGCCGATCCTCGACATCGCCCGCGAGCTTAATCAGCCGGGAAACACCGTCATGCTCGGCAGCTCGCTCGCCTTCGGAGCCCGGAATGCGCGCGAGCTGTTAGGGGTTCCCTTCGCCTCCGTTCATCTCGCACCGGCGCTTTTCGTCAGCACGCATCGACAGCCTGAATTGCACGGCGCGCCCTTTGGTCAAGGCGCTCCGAAGTTCCTCAAGTCGCTGCAATGGTCGATCGCCGGAAAAATCGTCGACCACCTTCTGCTGCCGGACCTGAATCGATTCCGTGCGGCCAATGGACTGCCTCCAGTGCGTAATTTGCTGCGCGATTGGTGGCACTCGCCGGATCGCGTGATCGCCCTGTTTCCCGATTGGTTTGGCCCGCCCCAGCCGGACTGGCCCTCACAGGCTCGCCTCACCGGCTTTCCCTTGTTCGATGAAACGGGCCTCCGCGAAGTCCCGCCGGAGGTCGAGGCCTTCCTTGATGCCGGTGAGCCTCCTATCATCTTCACCCCCGGCAGCGCGATGGCCCACGGCCATGCGTTTTTCCGTGAAGCGGTGAAGGCCCTGAAACGCTCCGGCCGACGCGGCATCCTTCTCTCTCCCTTCACGCAGACCATTCCAACATCCCTGCCGGAAAACGTCCGCCACTTTCCCTACATCCCTTTCAGTCAGGTCCTGCCACGCGCGGCGGCGATCGTCTATCATGGCGGCGTCGGCACCTGCTCGCAGGCACTTCAGGCGGGGATCCCGCACCTTGTCCAACCGATGGCGCACGATCAGCTCGACACGCTCAGTCGCGTCCGAGACCTCGGCGTCGGGCTCGGACTTTCACCGGCGAAGTTCACGGAAAAGCGGATCGTCTCCACCCTCGATGAACTGCTCGGGAATCCCGACTACAAGGCGAGGGCCCGCGAAATCTCCCGAACCTTCGAGCCGGAGCTCTGGGTTCGCCGGACCTGCGAACTGGTCGAAGAACTTTTGGTCACCAACCAGATCGGCAGAGATCAGCCTTCAAATGGATTCGGAGGGGTGTAAACTTCATGAACTTCGGAACGGATGCCAAACCGACACTCTCCATGTTTCCCCGAAACCTTTTGGTAATCCTGCTGATCGTCTCTGGTTCCGCTCTGGCGGGCAGTCCCATGGAAGATTTCGACGCGGCGCAACAACTCGCGAAGCGGGAAAAGAAGGACGTTCTCCTTTCCTTTCCAGGAGTCGGTCGATGGTGGCCGACAGAAGGTTTTTATACGGAAACAGACGACCCTTGGATCACGGAACATTTCGTCCTCTTTGAAGTCCCTCTCAATGCGTCGGCTTCTGGAGAAAAGGCAACTCCCGTGGATCGGGAATTGGTGGAGCTTCGCAAATGGTATCACCAGGATCTGGACGATCCCAATGACACGTTTTTTCTGTTGGATTCCGGCGGTCGCCCTTATGCGGAACTCTCAGTCGAAGAACAGCCACCCGACGCGTATATTCTGGTGCTGAAGGAGGCACTGCTTCGTCGCGCGAATCGTGATGCGGCCTTTGAGCAGGCCCGTAAGACGAAGGGACTCAAGAAGGCTCGTCTCTTGAAAAAGGGGCTTCAAGCCCTCTGTGAAGACCAGGTTTGGGGATGCGAAATCCTTGCAGATCGGCACTACTCAGACGTGTTGGCCGAGATCATCAGGAACGATCCGAAGGATGTGCTAAGCGTTGCCGAGGATTTGGAGGAAAGGAAGGAATTCGAATTGGATGAACTCAAGAACAAGGAGGCCAACGACCAGTTGAAAAAACTGGCCGGCGATCTCAATCGAATGCTCGGTGAAGGCTCGGATCTCGCGGCGATTTCCGCTGTGATCGATAAATTTCTTCTCAGCCACCCTGAGTATCCTGAATTCCGACGGCAGCAGGTGCTGGCAGGCAAGATCGAGGCAGCCGTGATTCTCCGTGACTACGCTTCAGCACAAAAAGTTTTGGATGATGTGGTATCAGCTTTTCCGAACTCTGAGGCCAGCAAGACGTTGAAGTCCATGGTCCGGCCTGAAATTGAAAAGGCTTTGAAATTGGCCGCTTCTGGAATCGACAAGGCGGCGACAGCTTATGCGATTCGTTTCGATTCCTACACAGCAACATGGTTGGATGCCGATGGCAGTGGAACGATCAAGTCACTCAAGGATCTTGACCAACCGCCACAGCAAGCAGTCCCTATCTTGCCCACGGAGGAGATGGATCCCATCAACCAGGAACTCCGTCGTGTCGATCTGCTGCTCCGCCTTCGTGACTACAAGCAGGCCCTGGAGGCCTTGGACCGCTTCATGGGGCACGGCGCGGGCTCCGGCCGTGCAAAGCGTGAAGATCGTGAACTCCGCCCCATCATCCTCAGAGGCCTGAACAAGAAGAATCCCGCAGAAGGAGAGCCACCCGAAGACGAACGATAGAGGACAGAAGAAGTAGAATTCATCAAGCCAGTTGGCTCTGGGTTCGTCGGACCTGCGAGCTGGTCGAGGAACTTCCGGTCAGCAACCAGATCGATAGCGATCAGCCTTCATACGGATTCGGAGGGGTATACGAACTCGGAACCGAGTAGCCTCCCGAAATGGAAAAAATCCCTCACACCCGGAAGTCATCAAGCATCGGTTACTTTTTCTTCAAGTTCTTCTGATTCAGGACCATCCAGTCTCAAGCCCGGAAAACGACTCGCCAAAAGCCTGATATTCCCGCAGGTTGCGTGAGAACGAAATCTACTGTTGTGCCAAGAAAATGGGACTAATCCTCTACCGCTGTGATGATGACTTTCCGCAGAGAATTCCCGCGCTTTTGGCAGACATGGCCCCACCTGTTGTTTGCGAAGAGGGTCCCGATTTCGGTTCTGGTCTTGATGCGGCATTTCGCTACATCATCACACGTGGAAAAGCGCGGATCATTATTTATGGAAGTCGAGAGGACGGCATTATGAGCCTCGCGATTGTTAACGGATCACCCAGTTTGCTACGAAGCATGTTAGGTGGTCGAGCACGAATGCAACTCGCAGATGATGTTACAAAAGTCCTAGTAGAAGCCGGAATCATGGAGATTACAGTCGAAGAACTCGAAGAGCTTGAAGCGCAACGAACAAAAAAAGAGGCACAACAAGACGGCACATCCAACGGCGGGTAACGTCCTTCTTTGAATTCGGGCTTCCAATCCCGCCGTGGATGGCCTAGACGTTCTGCCAAAAAATATGAGACTACCACACAATGCCAGCGGTGCATTCCGGACGTTCTCCTATTTCATGTCCAGCGGCACACACTACATGCTAGAGGGCGTAGATTACCTCGATCTCTATGGGTCGGAGCCGAGCGCCATCGAACTGGTGTATGCCATCTTCGCGAATGTGTTGGAGTTCGATGATGACGGCAACGTGACCAATTTGAAGCATGCAGAGAAGCGAGCGACAGATTCACTGAGAGCCTACTGCGAACCTAGCTTCCAAGTTCAACCTCCATACGAGGATTGGGAGATTGCCCTCTATTAACCGCATGCCGAATCACAAAGACCGGCAGAACAAGCCGCGTCATGACAAACACTACCAGCCGCCCTGTTTCGATGATCTCCCGCAATTACAACACCAACCCCGTGATCGACGCTCGCCGCCGCTGGTAGTGGTGCATGCCCTCATCGTTCTGAACACAATTGGCTGAGTGGAACACTGAGCCCACTTCCATGCTCCGCCGCTGAAACCACCATAAAAGTGGGGTGGTTCTCATCTCCTCAATCACAGACAAATGAAGGAAATCACGAAATCAGCGTGGTCACGCGTGCTTGAGAAGGCGTGTGACATCGCCAATGCGTCAACTAGCAATGACGCAGTGCTGGTAGCCGTCTATAAGGAGCAACTGATGGTTATTTTGGATGAACTTGAGCAGGAATTCGGAGCCAATCCCGAATTCTACGATACGCGTGCCGACTTTCTTGAAGATCCCAAAGAGAGAATGCGGCTTTACCGGATTGCACTCAGGCTCGCCAGAGAGAAGAACGATCAAGAGGTTGTATCCGAAATTCTTGAATCGATGTCATACCTTCAGGATGCACGAAGACAGGGTAGCAATGACCGCGACTGATCAACGGAATCGCCCGACGATGCGTCAAAGCCGCTGGTTCGCTCAACGCCAGCCAGCCTTGCGCGGTTGTCGGGTTTCAGTGATGTGACGAACCGGAGTGGGGGCACTCATGTCCCCGCTTCCATCCTCCTTCGCTGAAGCCACCACAAAAGTGTGGTGGCTCCGCATGGGGTTTCGGGGTGCCTCCGGCCCCGCTCCCGCCCCATTATCCCCGGTACTTTCCCCTTTCCACCGGGCGTTTTTCCCGCCAGACAAATGGCCCCCACGGCCCTTTGCCCTGGGTTTCAATCATCCCATCCCAATCATGGACATCCAGATCGCCACTCTTTGCGACTTCGCCGCCGACTACAACGGCAAGCTCGTGATCTCCGGTACCTTCGACACCCTCGTTGCCCGTGCCCTGCCCGTCATCCACCCGCAGTGTGCCCTGGCGATGCGGTTTTGCTTCACCAGCGAAGACGTCGGCCGCCACAAGCTCTCCATCAACATCATCAACGAAGATGGCGAGTCGCTGGACCCGAACAACATGCCGATCGAGCCTGAGTTCGACGTGCAGCTTCCGAAGAACACCCCGTTCCTCACCCGCAACATCATCATGAACCTCCAGGGCCTGCGTTTCCCGGAGGCCGGCATCTACTCGATCGACCTCGGCTGCGATGGCGAGGTGCTGATGCGCATCCCGCTCCGCATTGTTCAGGTCACTCAGGGCCCGAACGGCGAAACGCTGGCGTAATCTCCGGTTTGGCGTAGGCTCCGCGCGATGTCCTACGCCAAACGTTTTTCCTGTGTCCTCGTCACCGGCGCCTCCGCCGGTCTCGGCGAGGAGTTCGTCCTCCAGCTCGCGCCACGCGTCGACACCTTCGTCCTCGTGGCGCGGCGAGAGGATCGCCTGAACGAACTGGCCGCCAAGGTGGTGGCCCGTTTTCCAAAGTCCCGCGTGGAGGTCATCGCGGCGGACCTGGTCTCCCCGGATGGCTGCACGCGGTTGATCGAGACGCTTTCCTCGAAAGGGTTGGTGCCGGACCTGCTGATCAACAACGCCGGCATGGGCGATTACGGTGAATTCGCCACGGCGGAATGGAGCCGGATCGAAACAATGCTGCGGCTGAACATGGAGGCGCTGACCCGGCTTTCCCACGCGCTCATTCCCGGGATGATTCGCCAGCGGGCCGGAGCGATCATCAACATCAGCTCGCTGGCGAGCGTGCTGCCGATCCCGGACTTCGCGGTCTATGCCGCCACCAAGGCCTACGTGACGAGTTTTTCCGAAGCCCTGCGGATCGAGCTGAAGGAGCATGGCATTCCGGTGCTGGCGGTGTGTCCGGGGCCGGTGAAGACCGAGTTCGGCACGGTATCGCGCCGGACGCCGGATCAGGAGTTTTCCACCAATCCGGCCTTTTATGTCAGCAAGACGCAGGTGGTGGCGGAGTCGATCCGGGCCCTCGATGCCAAGTGCGCCCGTGTCTATCCGGGGCTGAAGATCGCCATCGCCGCCGCCGTGATTACGGCGCTGCCGATCTGTGCGGTGCGATTCCTGATGGGCTTCAGGCCGCGGAGGTGAGGCTCGCGTTCCGTCGCCATTTCCGCATCGCCCACGGGAAGAAGATCACGAGGGCGATCAGGAAAATCGGCACCTGGCGGGTCAGCAACGTCTGAAACGCCATGTCGCCGTGGCTGGTCCTGAGCGAGGACAGCGCAGTGGAAAAGGCGAGGCTGCACGCGCCGTAGCCGAGGTTGAAGATGAGGCCTTTCACGGAAAGAACGGTGGCCCGCTGTGAGGAATCAGTCTCGGCATGGAGCGCGCGGCTGACGGTGAATCCGAGGTAGCCCATGCAGGGGATCAGCAGCATCGCGGGAATGAGGCCGTAGCCCTTCCACGCCGGGGCCACGGCGGTGAGGATCAGCACGGAAAGTCCGCCGACGATGGCGAGATTCGTCGGGGTGTCGAAACGTTGGTTCATGCGCCGCGCGACGGCTGGCACGGCGAGGCTGGCGAGCCCGGTGACCGCGCCGATGATGCCGAACGACCACTCGGGCACGTCGATCAGTCGGAAATACTCGCTCTGGAGGGTGAGCAGGTTCCGCACGATGCCGTCGATCAGCACGCCGCCAGTGACGATGACGAGGGGACGCGGAGTCGTGAAAACCCAGCGGGCGGCTTTGACTGTTAGATCGACCGCCTTTTTCAAGGTCGGTCCGGTTTCGCCCTGCGGTCGCGGCGGCTCGACCATCGAGAGCGTGATGAAGACGCAAACGATCGCCTGCATCAGGACGAGGATCACCGGCAGGCGGTGCGCGATGGCCTCGGAAATCTGGAACGAATCAGGGAGCAGGCGGTTGAGAAAGGCCGGATCGTAGAGCAGGGCACCGAGGATCATGGCAATGACCGTGCCGCCCGATCGCCAGCGCATGGCGGTCCCTAACAGCCGGTCCCAGGCATCGGCGCGGTTTTCCTCCGGCAAGGAGTCGTAGGCCAACGCCTCGTCCGCGCCGCTGGCGGAGGCTTCCGAGGTGCCGGAGAGAATGCGGTTGGCGAGGCAGAGGACGAAAAGCATCATCCCGCCGTTTCGCGGGGCCATCAGCAGGCAGAGCAGTTCCGCGACCATCAGCAGCGCCGAAAAGACGAGCAGTCGCTTGCGGCCGAGGGTATCGGCCAGGGCACCGGAGGGCACTTCGAAGAGGAAGATCGCGGCAGCCCAGACGAGGTTGAGCAGGACGAACTGCTCGATCGTCAGGCCGAGATCGGTGAAGAGGATGGCCAGCACCGGGTAATAGGCGCGGGCGTTGTAGAAGACGGTGAACAAGACGAAGCGGCGCGGGTTTCCGCTGAGGTTCGGGGTGCTGCCGCTTGCTTCCATGGGCGGATCATTGCTGCGCAGGGTTGAAAGGCGAATGCTTTTCCACGATGGGGGTATTGCGGTCGGTTGGAGCAGTGGGCATGCTGGCATCGATGAGTAGTGGCTATGAGGAACAAAAGCGGGTGATGAACCTCTCGCTCGCCGTGGCGGTCGTGCTGCTGGGGGCCAAGATCACCGCCGCCGCCGTCACGGGCTCGTCCGCGGTTTACTCAGACGCAGCGGAATCGGTGGTGCACTTGCTCGCCGTGGCCTTCGCGGTCTGGGCGCTGCGACTCGCCCACAAGCCGGCCGACGAGACGCATCACTTCGGCCACGACAAGGTCTCGTATCTTTCCTCCGGATTCGAGGGCGCGATGATTTCCGCTGCCGCGCTGCTGATCATTTATGAAGCCGTGCGGCAGTGCATCTTCGGCGTCTCGATCGAGAACATCGCCTTTGGCGTGATCATGACCGCCGCCGCCGCCGTGGTGAACTTGGTCCTTGGGTTGGCCTTGATCCGCGTGGGGAAACGCCGGCAATCTCCGCTGATCCGCGCCAACGGCCTGCATGTGCTGACCGATGTCTGGTCGAGCGTGGCGGTGCTGATTGCTCTCGGGCTGATCGTGATGACCGGTTGGAAATGGTGGGATCCGATCGCCGCTGTTCTTGCCTCGCTCAACATCATGCGCACCGGCTTCAAGCTGATCCGCGAAAGCCTCGGAGGTCTGCTCGACGAGACCGATGTGGAGGCGGAGAAAAACATCCGCACGCTGCTCGATCGCGAGTGTGCGGCACGCGGCATGTCGTTTCACAATTTCCGGCACCGGCACTCGGGTCGGGTCCACTGGGTGGAGTTCCACCTGGTCTGCGATGACGCTCTAACAGTCGGCCAGGCCCACGACCTTGCCACCGAGGTCGAGGCCAGCGTGGCCGCGCTGCTCAGCCCCGACGGCCGCGTCATTTCCCACCTGGAGCCGAAGTCCACCGCGCATCACGATGAGAGCTGGGAGACGAGGTGAGGGGAAAAGAATCAGTCTGATCCGACAAATTCGACCGATCCGACTGATTTCCTCTAGAACTCCCAGCCGATAGGACTTTCCCCTTTCTAGGAGCCCTTCGCTGTTCCAAAACACTCCCGCCGATGCCGAAGATCCGAGTGCTCCCCGACATACTCGCCAGCCAGGTGGCGGCGGGGGAGGTGGTGGAACGTCCGGCCTCAGTGGTGAAGGAGCTTGTCGAGAACAGCATCGACGCCGGGGCGGGGGAGATCCTCGTGGAAATCGAGCGCGGCGGCGCGGCGCGGATCCGGGTGCTGGACGACGGCTGCGGGATGTCGAAGGAGGACGCGCTGCTGTCCCTGGAACGCCACGCGACCAGCAAGATCCGGGAGTCGGCCGATCTCGCGACGATCCGAACCTTGGGCTTTCGCGGCGAGGCAGTGCCGAGCATTGCCAGCGTCTCGCGCTTCCGGATGCTGACCCGCGAGAAGGATTCGCTTTCCGGGACGGAGATCCTGGTCGATGGAGGCCGCGTCCGCGCAGTCCAGGAGGCGGGCTGCGCGCCGGGCACGATGATCGAGGCCAGTGCGCTGTTTTTCAACATGCCGGCTCGCCGGAAATTCATGCGCGCGGAGGCCACCGAGGCCGCGCACATCGAGCACCAGCTCCGGCTTCACGCCCTGGCCGCTCCCGGCGTGCGGTTCCGGTTCCGGCGCGATGACCGGGAAATTTTTGATCTGCCGCCAGCGGCCCGTGCGCTCGACCGCGTGCGGCATTTGCTGGGACCGGAGACGGCGTCCGAGCTGGTGGAACTGCCGATGACCCATGGCAACGGCTTGTCCGTCGAGGGTTTTGTGCTGCCGGCGATCCATGCGCGGAAAGGACGTCGTCATCAATGCGTGCTGCTGAACGGTCGGCCGGTGGAGGATCCGATCATTTCCCGCGCGCTGGCAGAAGGCTTTCGCGGCGCGGTAGCGGATGGTTTCCACCCGGCGGCGTGGATCTGGGTTGATCTGGAGCCGCAGTTGGTCGACGTGAACGTCCATCCGGCCAAGCGCGAGGTCCGGTTTCATCGGCCACTAGATATCCGGGATGTGATTCTCGAAGCGGTGACAGCGGCCCTTCGTCCGAAGGAGGTAATTCCGGTCAAGCAGGCTCCACTTGTTTCTCCAGATGCCCCACGCACCTGGCCAGCCCCGGCGGCAATGCAGAGGAGTTTGCCGATGAACCCGCTGCCGGAGCCCCTTGCGGCAACGGCCATTCCGATTCCGGCAGGCCCGAACGTTCCCGCTTTCCGTGCAATCGGGCTGCTGCATCATCGTTTCGTACTGCTGGAGAGTGAGGACGGGCTGGTCCTCTTCGACCCCCGGGCCGGACGTGAGCGGATATTTTATGAAAAGCTGCTCGCCACCCGTGAAAGCGGCGCGGAGACGCAGGGGCTACTCGTGCCTGAGCTGATCGAGCTGGATCCACGTGACCACGAGCTGGTCGTCCGCGAGCGACAGTCCCTCGCGGCGGCGGGTATCGAAGTCGAGCCCTTTGGTGGCAATACCCTCCAGGTCAGGAGCCTACCCGCCTGCCTCGGCGTGGCGGACCCGCGATCGTTTGTTTCTGCCCTGATCGATGAACTGCTGCACGAGTCGGTCCCGAGCGGTCGCTTTGCCTACGAGCGTCTGGCCAAGCTGCTGGCGAGGAGAGCCGCCATCGGCCTGCCGGTGCGGATGATCGAGAGCCCGGCGCTGCTTGATGCGCTGTTCGCCTGCGAGCTGCCGTACTGCGCTCCGGATGGTCGCCCGACGCTGACCGAGTTCTCGATCCGTGAGCTGGAACGGCGCTTCGGTCAGTCGGCTGGAGGCGCGTGAAGTCTAAATATTTATCGCGTAGGTTCAGGGTTTTTAAAAAAATATTGCCCTGAGAGGGTGATTCTGCAAATCTGCACCTGTCGCTGGAAGTGATTGAGAGGAAATGAGTTGGAGGTTTTAAAAGATCATTAGACAATCGAGAATTCAAACCGTTCAATTTTTTTCACGGAAATATCTTGTAAAGATTTACGGAATATTTAGATTGACGGCCGTGATGACCGAGTAATCGGCATCCGCCTCGATCCCGATGAATCTTTCCTCCAGTCTGATGGCTTGCCTCGCTCTTGCGCCACTCGCGCAGGGAGCCCGCTTGGCTGACCAGCTGGAATCGGCACATGGCCGATTTTTGGAAGACCGCCGTGGGGCATTCACTTCCCTGAGCGACCCGTTCGGAGTGCCGCCGCTGGCGAAGATCGTGCTGGAAGATCCACGCGGTCGCTTTTCGGGTCCCGAATCCTGGCATCGGAACGTGGTTTCCACCGTGTTCTGGGTCGGTGAACTGCCTTCCGAGAACAACCCGACGCCGAACACGGCGAGCGCCTGGGACGGCAACTGGCAGGCGAATTTCGGCGGTTATGATCATCCGGAAAAGCGCGACGGCTTCCTGCCTGCCGGATTCGTTCCCGCGCTGAATCCCTTCTACATCGCGCTGCCCTACAACGACATCGCCCGTAATGGCAGGCATCGCCCCGAGGCCAGCACCGTGATTCCTTGGTTCTGGGAAGACTATCGCGGCGAAGGCATTTCGGTCTGCAAGGACCGCTGGGTCGCCATCCATCATGAGGGCCGCGTTTGCTATGCCCAATGGGAGGACGTCGGCCCCTTCGAGACGGATCATTTCCAATACGTGTTCGGCAAGGAGGCTCCCCGCCAGAACCGCAACCAGAACGCCGGCATCGACCTCAGTCCGGCGGTGCGTGATTTCCTCGGCCTCCGCAGCGGCGGGACGGTCGAGTGGCGTTTCACTCATGACCGTGAAGTTCCTGCCGGACCTTGGCGGGACTGGTCTCCCGAGCCGGGGCTGCCCCGACGCTGAGTTTTCCGATTCACCCCAAAGACGACTGCTGTTCCCACACCCCAACCCTTCCATCCCCAACGTTTGATGCATTCCGTTTGAGTTATTGAAAATCCCCACCGCCAGCAAGGAAGTCCCATCCGAGCTGACGGTCGCCACGACCGGGCCATCTGTCCCGATCTGGCATGGCCAGGCTGTCCCCGCCTATCCATGCCTGAAATCCGGTCGAGCGAGTCACCCCAGAGAGCCTGTCCCCGGCCCTTTGGAACCCGGTGACGCCTGCTGTTTCCACACCCTTACAACCAGCCATGAAAACCAGCCACCTGGCTGCCGTCTCGGCAGCGCTATTGTGTTTTTTCGCGCCTTCACCGAACGCCAATGCTCAAGGCAATGGCAACGGCAACGGCAACTCTCAGAACGCTGCAGATCCCCTCATTCCCGTAGGAGTCATGACTGCCTTTCCCACCGTTGTTCGAACCGGCACCAAGCCGACCCTGAACTGGAACATCCTCTACCCGAGCACGGTGGGGAATGTGATCACGATCAACCCTCCGGGCACGATCACGATCACGACCCAGACGTATGTGAACGTGCAGATTGTCGGCACCTCTACGAGCACGTCTGGTGGCGGAGGTGGCTGCCCCAGCACTTTCAATTCGGCGACCGCTCTGCCCAGCGAGGTTCGCTTCAGCCTGAATGGCGGCACCTACCGCCAGTTGTTTTATGGAACCCAAGCGCAGGTCAATCCCTCCAAGCTTCTCTACTCGAAAAAGTTGAATGCTGGAACTGTTCTGAATTTCGGGGGTCGTTACGTGTTGAACGGTGCATGGACACCTTTCTACACCACCAACAGCACCAACATGCAGGTAGTCACCCTGAAGAACGGTGACTATCCCCCGACAAACACACCGCTTTACGGCCAATCGAATCTCGCGAGCTATCTCAGCCCCTACTTGGATGCATCCGGCAGAGTGGCGATCGGCCCGATGAGCGTGCTGATCCTGATGGAGCTGACAACCAATGTCCGCACCAATCCGTGCTTCAATCTCCAGGATCTGGTGCTGCTGGTGACTTTTCCAGGAAAGAGCAACAACGGCCACGGCAACAACCTCGACGGGGTGGACTCTTCCAACCCAGGCAACGGCAGCGGCGGTCCGAACGGTGGAGTCGACCCCTCCGGCGGAGTGGACGACGAAGCCCGCTGATCCTTTTTTCCCACCTCCTCATAAGAACCATGAAACGTCCCTCAACCATCTCGCTGATCTGCATGCTGCTTCCGGTCCTGGCATCCGCACTTTCCGCAGCCCCGCCGGTGATGCGGGATGTGATCGGTGAATCCCAGCTGCGTGCCATTTCCCAGAAGGCGATTCTGCCGATGGCGAGAGTCTTGCCGATGGCGGAACTGAAGGAAGACCCGTCAAAGGTCAATCAGCCGGAGGATTTGATCAGTAAATCGGACATCATTTCCTACAATGGAATGACCACTCTGGTCCCAAAGCGCGCCATCATCCAGATGCCGGAGTCCTTCGCCCAGCGGGTGGGGCATCCTGATGGCTCCCGAATTGTTTCTTGGACGGAATTCTATGCGGCGAACCGGGGATGGATCACCACCCTGGAGGTGAGCCGCGCCCAGGCTGCGGGTCGTGAGCCATTTCCCAAGGAGACGACAGTCACCCTTTCCAAGTCCACGACGATGGTTGTGGCCACCTTCAGCGGGGGAACCATTTCCGTCCTGCCGCCGAAGGCTCCAGTGGTGCCTGCCGAGGGTGCCCCAACTCCCGCACGTTGATCCCCATGAAAACACTTTTCCTCAAGCTCTCCCTGCTGCTCGCTTGCGCCGCCAATCTCCAAGGCCAGACTTACACCAACTTCATCCGCCAGGTTCAGTATCCCGAGGCGATTCAGTATGATGTGTCCGTCGCGCCCAACGGCGAGCAGTTGTCTGCCCTTGCGATCAATCCGGGAGGAGCCCGCTTCGAGCTTTGGACGGTCAAGAGCTCACCTCTCACCAGCTACCTGCTGGCGACGCAGTACGTCGGCACTTACGTGCCTCTAGCGACCGTGGCTCTCCGGTCCGAGGATCCCTACACGACGATCCGACGAACAAGGGCGGATCGCCCTTTCTATGTGGATGTGACGGTCAGCGGTCTACTCAGCGGGGCTTCTGATCCCGTGGCGTCCAAAAGCGTGACTTTCCTGCATCACGTCCAGTCCTACGGCGCGGGTGGGACCGGCGCTGCGGGTGACCGCCGCGCCCCCACTCTGCTGGAGCCGTCCACCATCAATGCAAAAGGCTCACAAACCTTGACC
>JANOKL010000117.1:0-6385 GCA_031419215.1 Luteolibacter sp.
GGAGGCATACACTTTCACCCAGCCCGGAAGAGGCCGGGGATACTGCTGTCGCAATCCTCTTCACACAAGGAGTCAATAAACCTCGCCAAATAGAAAGCCTTTTTCGAATTCTCGCGCATTTTAGCCAGACTGAATCTTTACCAAGCATTAGCTCCCGATCAATTGGGGTTAACTACATACCTATCCTCTTCCTGCTTTGTTTGATGATCAAACGGCCCTCAATTTTTGAGAGCTTCTGCAAAAACTCGTTTCATATTACCGATGCCGTAGAGCTAATTTTGCAATCTACTCTCAACGATAACCTCAATTTAGAATGGGATTCCAGATGGGTGGAAATCACACTTTTTGAAGCGATCACTGATCACACTAATACCGCTGACCTCCAATCATTTTACGAATCGAGATTATCTACCGGACAGATAAATGAACGTAAAAGTTATCCAGGCATCCCATCATTTTCATCACATAGCCGTGAGTGCCAACTGGTTTACTTCGCCCGGAAGATTCAAGCCTTGCAGCGATTTGGGACTCGTTGATTACACCGAATTCACTGTGGTGCCAGAGAAGAGGCGAGTTGAGTGGCAGTATTATCGTGGGGATTGTGGGCAAGAAGCGGATGTTTCCGGGCGGAGGCTAAGGTGCCTTCATTCCCCCATTTGAGGCCTTGGCGGGTGGGCTGGTGCGTGCATGCTGGCGGGCATGAAGCTCGCCATTTGCAATGAAACGTTCCGGAATCACGATTTCGCCGGCACTTGTGCCGAGGCGGCGCGCCATGGCTACACGGGGCTGGAGATCGCGCCGTTCACGCTGGGGGAGCCTGCTTCCCTCAGCACCTCGGATGCGAAGCGGATCGGTGAGGTGGTGCGTTCGCATGGCCTGGAGCCGATCGGATTCCACTGGCTGCTGGCGAAGACCACCGGCTACCACCTCACCAGCCCTGACCGGGAGATCGAGCAGCGGACCTTCGACTACGCCCGCCACCTGGCCGAGCTCTGCGGGGCAATGGGCGGAGCGATCATGGTCTGGGGCAGCCCTCAGCAACGGACCCTCGAAGCCGGGTGGAGACGTCCGGAGGCCGAGGTGCGCTTCATTGATTTCTTCAAACGCCTGTCCCCTCACCTCGCCGATGCGGGCGTGACGGTCGCCTTCGAGTTCCTCGGGCCGCTCGAAACGAATTTCATCAACACCGCCGAGGAAACGATTACGCTGCTGGAACAGATCGATTCGCCGAACGTCCGGCTGCACCTCGACATCAAGGCGATGGCGGCGGATTCCAAGCCGATCCCGGAGATCGTGCGCGACTCGCTCCCGTGGACGGCGCATTTCCATGCGAACGATCCCAACCTGCGCGGCCCTGGCATGGGCGAGGTCGACTTCCCTGCGATCGCTGCCGAACTCGTCAAGGGCGGCTACGACAAATGGGTCTCGGTCGAGGTTTTTGATACCACCATCAGTCCGGATGTGTTGGCGGCGGAAAGCATGAAGAACCTGCGCGCTGCCTTCTGAGTCCAGCAGGCATCGCAACCCACTCATCGACCTTTCCCGTCATGACTCATCCACTCGCCGCGCAGATCATCGGCCTCGATTGGGGGACCACTTCGCTGCGGGCCTACCTCATCGCTGACGGTGGTGCGGTGGTCGATCGCCGTGCGCGTCCCTGGGGCATCCAGCAGGTGCCGGAGGGTGATTTCGCGAAGGCGCTCACGGACACGATCAAGGACTGGCAGGCTGATCTTCCGATCATCGCTTCGGGAATGATCGGGAGTCGTGGGGGCTGGCGTGAGGTGCCCTATGTCCCCTGCCCGGCTGATCCCTCGACACTTGCGGCCGGGCTGTTGACGGTCGAATCCGGCAGTCGCTGCGTTCATCTGGTTCCCGGAGTCATCCAGCACGGTACAGTCCCGAACGTGATGCGGGGAGAGGAAACGCAGATCCTCGGTGCCCTCGCCGGTGACCCACAAGTGGCGAGCCATTCACTCGTGGTGCTGCCTGGGACCCACTGCAAATGGGTGCTCGTCCGAAACGGCATCATCGAGAGTTTTTCCACCCACATGACGGGCGAGTTGTTCGCCATCCTGCGAGAGCATTCCCTGCTCGGACGGCCCGCTCTCGAGGTCACGCCGGAGAAATCGGACGAAGCGTTTTTGAAAGGTCTGCACGCAGCCAAGGATGCAGCCGCCGAGGCCATCTCCGCGCGACTCTTCTCGGTGCGCAGTCTTTTTCTCACCGGTGAACTCCCCGCTGGGCACACGTTGGAATACCTTTCCGGCTTGCTGATCGGGGAGGAGATCCGCAGCGCGCTGGTCATGCACGAGCCCGCGGCGCGGCCGCCCATTGTCTTGATTGGAGATCCGGACTTGTGTTTACGGTATGAAATGAGCCTCGCGGCATTCGGCGTGAAAGGCGTCCGCATCCTCGAAGACAGCGCTCCCCAAGGCCTTTGGATGATCGCGAATGCCCATGGGCTGATCCCGAGCGCAACCTAACAGAATCATGAGCCATTCCCATTTCCATGAGTTCCCGCTGATCGCCATCCTGCGGGGGGTCCTGCCCACCGAGGTCGAGGACATTGGCGAGGCACTCTTTGACGCTGGATTTCGTGTGATCGAGGTGCCGCTCAACTCGCCTGATGCGCTTGAAAGCATCGCCCGGCTCGCGACCTGTTTCGGCAGCCGTGCCTTGATCGGTGCGGGCACGGTGCTGGCTGTTAGGGATGTTGAAGCGATCGCCGCAGCGGGTGGTCGCCTGATCGTTTCACCGAACACCAATCCCGCCGTCATCCAGGCCACCAAGCGCCTCGGCATGGTCAGCGCCCCCGGTGCCGCCACGCCCACCGAAGGCTTTACCGCGCTGGAGGCGGGTGCGGATTTCCTGAAACTCTTTCCTGCAGAACAAATTCCCCCGCCCATCGTGAAAGCATGGCGCGCGGTGTTTTCCAAAGACGTGCCGCTGGTCGCGGTCGGCGGGATCACACCTGACAACATGGGCGATTACCTCGCAGCGGGTGCCTCCGGCTTCGGCCTTGGCTCGGCATTGTTCAAGCCCGGCATGAATGCGAAAACCGTTCGCACAAACGCCGGGAATTTCGCCGTAGCATGGCGTGCCATTTCCCTCTCATGAAAATCACCAAGCTCACCACCTACCTCGTCCCGCCGCGCTGGTGCTTCCTGAAGATCGAAACCGATGAAGGAATCGTCGGCTGGGGCGAACCGGTCGTCGAGGGCCGCGCGCACACCACCGCCGCCGCCGTTGATGAACTCGCGGACTATCTCATCGGGAAAGATCCGCTCAACATCGAGGACCACTGGACCGTCCTCTATCGCGGCGGATTCTATCGCGGCGGAGCCATTCACATGAGCGCCTTGGCGGGCATCGACCAGGCCCTTTGGGACATCAAGGGCAAGGCGCTGGGGGTTCCGATCCATCAACTTCTCGGCGGCAAGGTGCGCGACAAGATCCGGGTCTATTCCTGGGTCGGCGGAGACCGGCCGGCCGAAACGCTGGCGCAGGCCCGGGAGAAAGCCGCCGCTGGCTTCACGGCGATCAAGATGAACGCTTGCGAGGAAATGCAATTCGTCGACAGCTACGCCAAGGTCGATGCTGCGATCGCCAACATCGCCGCCGTGCGGGAAGGCATGGGGCCGCATTTCGGAATCGGGGTGGATTTCCACGGTCGCGTGCACAAGCCGATGGCGAAAGTTCTCTTCAAGGAGCTGGAGCCTTTCCGCCTGATGTTCATCGAGGAACCGGTGCTCAGCGAACACTATGAAGCGCTGAAGGAACTCGCGCCTCTGACCAGCACGCCCATCGCACTCGGCGAGCGCTTGTTTTCCCGCTGGGACTTCAAGCGGATCCTTCAGGACGGATACGTGGACATCCTCCAGCCCGATCCCTCCCACGCTGGAGGCATCACGGAAACCCGCAAGATCGCGAACATGGCCGAGGCTTACGACGTGGCCATCGCGTTTCACTGCCCGCTCGGACCAATCGCCCTCGCCGCCAATCTTCAGCTCGATGCGAACTGCTACAACGCCTTCATCCAGGAGCAGAGTCTCGGCATCCACTACAATCAGGGAAATGACCTCCTCGATTACCTCCACAATCCCGAGGTGTTCACCTACGCCGATGGACACGTGACCATTCCCGATGGCCCGGGTCTGGGCATCGAGGTGAATGAGGAATACGTCAAGCAACAAGCCAAAGTCGGACATCGCTGGAGGAATCCCATCTGGCGACACCAGGACGGCAGCTTCGCAGAATGGTGAACCCATCGCCCTAACAGATTCTTCATGGACGCTTCCCAAAAACCCTCCCGAGCGCGCTTTCTCATTCTCGGACTGTTGTTTGTCACGGTGGTCATCAACTACCTCGACCGCAGCAACCTCTCCATCGCGGCTACCAAGCTTTCCGCTGACCTCGGCATCGACCCCAAGCAGTTGGGGCTCATCCTTTCGGCGTTTGGCTGGACCTACGCGCTCATGCAGATCCCCGGAGGCTGGCTTGTGGATCGGGTTCGGCCGCGCTTGCTCTATCCGGCGGCGATCGTGCTGTGGTCGCTGGCCACTTTCGGGCTCGGCTTCGCGGGAAGTTTCGTCGCCTTGATCGTGCTGCGCCTCGCGGTCGGTGCGTTCGAGGCACCCGCCTATCCGATCAACAACCGCGTCGTGACCACCTGGTTTCCGGACAAGGAGCGGGCGAGCGCGATTGGCTTTTACACGTCCGGGCAGTTCGTAGGCCTCGCCTTCCTTACTCCGGTGCTGATCTACCTTCAGGAAAAATTCGGCTGGCAGATGGTGTTCTTCATCACCGGGGGTGTGGGCATCCTGTGGGCCGCGATCTGGTACTGGCTCTATCGTGAACCAGGCGAGCATCCCTCGGCGAATGCGGCCGAGATCGAGCTGATCCGCTCGGGCGGTGGCCTCGTCGATATCTCCCAACGCAACGCCACCAAGGCCCGCGCGAACTGGAGCGACCTTGCGGCCGTCCTCCGGCATCGCAAGCTCTGGGGCATCTATCTCGGCCAGTATTTCATGAGTTCCACGCTCTGGTTCTTCCTCACCTGGTTCCCGACCTATCTGGTGAAATACCGTGGCTTTGATTTCCTCAAGGCGGGCTTTTCCGCATCGGTGCCGTTTCTCGCGGCATTCCTCGGGGTGATCAGCTCGGGACTTCTTTCCGATTTCCTTCTGCGAAAAGGTTGCTCGCTCGGCCTTTCGCGCAAGACCCCGATCATCGCCGGCCTGCTGATCTCAACCTGCATCCTGGGGGCCAATTTCACCAACAGCCACACGCTCATCATCGCGTGCATGGCGGTGGCGTTTTTCGGCAACGGCCTCGCTTCCATCACCTGGTCCCTCGTCTCAAGCGTGGCTCCGGAGCGCCTGATCGGCCTCACCGGCGGAGTCTTCAACTTCATCGGCAACCTCTCATCCATCACCGTTCCGATCCTGATCGGCTACCTCGTGAAAGGGTCGGATTTTTCTCCAGCCATCCTCTACATCGCCTGTACCGCAATCCTTGGGGCCGGATGTTACGCCTTTGTCGTCGGCAAGGTGGAGCGCATCCGTGAGTGAGTCTGTTCGACTGTTAGAAGGCAGCGACGATCCGGGACTGATCAATCAGGCTTCAGCGTGTCCATATCGTTCCGCTGTGAGCCATGACGCAGCGCATAGACTCGCGTGAACTCCGCACCAAAAAACAGGATCTGCGCGGAGTAGAACACCCAGACCAGGATGATGATGAGGGATCCTGCCGCGCCATAGCTGGAGGCGATGGTGCTGCGCCCGAAGTAGAAACCGAGGATGAATTTCCCGAGTTCAAAAAGCACGGCGGTAATCAAGGCGCCGAGCCAGACATCCTTCCAGGTGATCCAAGCATCCGGCACCGCGCGGAAGATCAGCGCAAACAGCAGGGCGATCACCAGCAATGACACGGCGGAATTCCCCAGCTCCCAAGTGCCGTCGAGTCCGGGGTATCGCGCGTGCAGATAGCTGCCCGCCCCAGCGATGGCGGCGGAGAACAGAAACGAGACGAGCATCAGAAAGCCAAGCACAAAGACCATCGCAAAGGAAAGGACACGCTCCTTCACCATGATGAAAACCGGGTGGCGCTTGGAGGAGACTCCCCAGATCTGATTCAACGAATCCTGCAGCTCACCAAACACGCCCGAGGCCCCGACCAGCAACACGACAAAGCCAATGACGGTGCCAAGGATGCCGTTGTTCTGCACTGCAGTTTTCGTGAGGATCATCTCCATCATTTCAGCGCCTTCATTGCCGACAAAGTTTCTGAACTGCCGGACAATTTGAGCGCGGGCAGCATTGCCTTCCACCGCGAGACTGACGAGTGACAGCACCAGTATAGACAGCGGGGCGAGCGAGAAGAC
>JANOKL010000118.1:0-13912 GCA_031419215.1 Luteolibacter sp.
TCCGGCGCGCCCTGGGTGAAGCCCCATCGACGGAGCTGCGTGAGCCACCACTTGCAGTACTTCGGCTGCGGGTAGTTGCAGTTGCGGCTGCTGAAGATCATGTAGTCCGGATCGCGGAACTTGCGGCCGTCGCCCATGTCATACTTGCCCTGGAGGCGGGGAAGGATGACCTCCGGCGGGCAGTTGATGTAAGTCGCCGCGCTGACGATGCTGGCCTGCTCCTCGCGGTTCTCCATCTTGTCCAGCCACACGCTGGCCTCGTGCAGGGCCTTGAGCACGGCCTTGACGGTCTTCGGATTCTTCTCGGCGAACTCCTCGGTGAAGGCGCAGACCTTTTCCGGATGATCCTTCCAGATGGCCTGGGTGTTGATGCCGGTGAAGCCGATATCCTCGGCGACGGTCTTGCCGTTCCAAGGTTCGCCGACACAGAAGCCGTCCATCTTGCCGACCTTCATGTTCGCCACCATCTGCGGAGGAGGAATGGTGATGAGGGAAATGTCCGCACCCGCACCAGCGGCGTCACCTGGATTCACTCCACCGGCGGCGAGCCAGTAACGGAGCCACATCGCGTGGGTGCCGGGCGGGAAGGTCATCGCGAAGGTCATCGGATTACCGGAGGCCTTGGCGGCATCGACGAGCGGCTTGAGGGACTTCGGATCGGCGGCGACTTTTCCTTTGAGGGAATTCGCGAGGCTGATCGACTGTCCGTTGCGGTTGAGCAGCCACGGCACGACCATCGGCTTTTTCGGCGCGCCACCGAGTCCCATGGTGGAGGCAATCGGCATGCCTAGCAGCATGTGGGTGGCCTGGATGTCGCCGTTGGAAAGCGAGTCGCGGATGGCGGCCCAACTGGCACCTTTGGTGATGGTAGAGTTGATGCCGTATTTCTTGAAGAGGCCTTTTTCGTGCGCGATGATGATCGGCGAGCAATCGGTCAGCGCGATGATGCCGAAGTTCACGTTCGGTGACTCCGGAGCATCGGAGGAGGTCTGTGCCCCGACCCAGCGGGTGGGAAGCCCGGCGGCGAGCAGCCCGAGTGCGGTGGCCTTGGTGGAGGCAGTGAGGAAGCTGCGACGTGAAAAGGTGGTATCGATTTTCATGGCGTTATGGTTCAGGGAGGCACCTTTGACGGAGCCTGCCACATGCCATGTTTCCGGTTGCAGGGCCATCGCCTGCGTCTATGACTTCATGGGGAAGTTGAGCGTCGTTCATACATGAATGCCCCCGTCTGAATGAGGTGACGTTCCAGGGACGATCATGCCGGAAGCAGCAACTCGCTTGCCGCGCGGAAGAGGTCGTGCCGGTAGATTCTGGTCAGCGAGGCTCCGGCGGTGCTGTCGGGAAGCAGGTCGGCAGCGCGCATGCCAGCGAGGAACCAGGAGGCCTTGTCCGGTGTCGGGGTGTTCAGGTCGGTGCCGTGGAAGAGGTGGAACGACGAGGCATCGAGCAGGCCATTGCCGGTGTCAAAGGTGGGTCCGAGACTGTTGCGTAGCGCCGCCTCGGAGGCTCCTGTGTATTTCTCTGAAGCCAGAATTCGGATCATTTCATCACGGAACGAGCGGGACTGGCAGAGCCTGCAGGCGTGCAGCAGCGCGGCTGTTAGAGCCAGCAGTTCAGGGCGACGCTCACCGCTCATTTCTCCGCTCACGACGAGAACCTTTTCCGGATGGCCGCTGGCGATCTGCGAGGAGGTCGCCACGCACCAACCTTCCCCGGCGAGGATCGACTCGGAGTTCCAGGGCTCGCCGACGCAGTAACCGTCGAGGTGACCACTGGCCAGATGCCCGGGCATCAGGGGAGGCGGGAGGAAAACAATCTCAACATCAGTTCCTGGGCGCACCCCGTGTTGTCGCAACCAGGACTGAAGCAGGAGGTGATGCGAGGAATAGCGATGCGCCGCTGCGAGGGTGAAGGGCCGGTTCTCTTTCCATCGGTGGGTGATGAAGCCCGCCAGTCCCTCGCCGGAGCCGATGATTTCTGGCGGGACCCTTTTCGAAAGAGTGATGGCGTTGCCATGGCCGCTTAAAATGAGCGGCACACAGACATCGCGGCGAAGATGGCCGATGCCAAGGGTGAGGGAAAACGCAAGCCCGGCGATCGCCTCGGCGGCATCCAGTTCCCCGAAAAACAGCATGTCCCGCACGGTCGCCCAGCCAGGCAGCCGGATCAGTTGCACGTTGACGCCATAGCGTTCGAACAATCCGGTTTCGCAGGCAACGGCGAGCGGAGCACAGTCGCTGAGCGGCACAAACCCAAGGCGGATGGGAGGCCTGTTCTGTGTGGAGGAAAGGGGCATCAATGAATCAAAAGCGCGAACAGTGCCAAGTTTCCCTCCTTGGCATGAACGGTGCTGGAGAAGAGTAGAAATTTTAGATGAAGCCGCCTCATGAGTGAATTCCTCCCTGATCTCCGACAGGTCCGCGCGTTCGTTGCCGTGGCCGATGAAGGGAGCTTCACAATGGCGGCAAAGCGACTGTGCCTGACCCAGTCAGCGATCAGTCATTCGCTCCGAGCTCTTGAAGACCAACTCGGTTGTCGGCTTCTGGATCGTCAGGGGAAAAAGACCGTTCCCACTCCCGAGGGCGAGGTGTTCATCCGCCGTTGCCGACGTGCATTGGCCGAGCTTGAACATGCGGAGCGGGAGCTGGATGGCTTGAAGCGCTGGGGGCAGGCCCGGATCCGGATCGGGGCTCCGCACAGCCTTTGCCATTTCCTTCTGCCAACCGTGCTGCGCGAGTTCCGCGATTGCTTTCCACGCTGCGAGCCGATGGTCGAGGCGGGTGATACTACCTGGTTGATTTCGCGTCTCGAAGAGCATGCCCTCGATCTGGTCATCGGTCTCAGCAGTGAGGGGCAGCTCGATGAAGGGCGGCCGCTATTCAGTGATGAAATGACCTTCATCGTTTCCCCAGCCCATCCCTGGGCCTCGGGTGATCCGATCACTCCTGAATCACTCGCAGCGATGCAGTTCATCGTCTACACGCGTTCGACCCAGACACACCGTCTGGTGGAGGATTGGTTTGACCAGCATGGCATCCGTCTCCGCGCACCGCTGGTGTTGGGAGACATGGAGGCGATCAAGGAGATGACCAAGATCGGTCTTGGCGTGGGCATCGTGGCCCCGTGGGTGGCGCGAAAGGAGATCGCGGATGGTCGCTTGGTGGCCGTGCCAATGGGTGAGCTTTCCGTCAAACGCAATTGGTCCGTCTTCACCCGGGTGAAAAGGTCATTCACCCTCGTGGAGGAGACCTTCGTCGGCATGTGCTCGATGGTCGGCAAGGATCTAGCGCGTGCAGTACCGCTTTGAGTTTCATCGTTGAAATGGAAAGCGGCCGGCCCCTCGTGAGGACCGGCCGCCAGCAATCAAACAACCAACTCAGAAAGCGTAGTTGACCTCGAACGAGGCGCGCGTCGTGGAGACGTACTGCTTGTCGCTGGTGTCGAAGTAGCCGATCTTGATGATCGCTGTGATGTGATCGTCGAACTTCTTCGTCAGCACGGAGTCCGCGCCGAAGCCAAGGTTGGCGCCGATGGTGTTGTCGCCGAAGAAGTGCAGGGAGTTCGCCCACTTGATGCCCCAGAAAATCGGAGTGACGTGAGTGATGTAGGTGTCGGTCAGTCCTCCGTGGGTGCCGTCGAGGCGGCGAACGTCGGTGGCGTCTGCGAAGCCGTTGAAGGCGTGAACGGTGGAGAGGGGAGTTTGGAAGCCGGCGTCGAGCTGCTCGATGCCCACGGTCAGGCTCTGTTTGCCGAAGGTCTTGGTGGCGTTGATGTGGAAGTACATGGCTTCCTTGTTGTTCAAGTCACCGGCCTGATCCTGATAGGCGGCCTCGCCGTAGAGTTCGACGCTTCCGAGCTTGCCCTTGGCACTGAGTCCGTAGGTGCTGTTGTTCCACTTCATGGCAGCCCGTTCATCGAAGTCCATGAGGTAGACATAGCCGCCGAGGGTGAGTCCCTTGATGCCGGTGTAGGAGCCATTGAGGAGGTGGAGTTCGCCGGGAGCGTTCTTGAAAACACCGGAGGCGGAGGAGCCGAAGATGCGGTTGACCTGATCAATGTAGGCGTAGCTCAGCGTGAGGCCATCGATGGACTTGTTGGTGATGGAGATGGCATCGTAGGTCTGCATGTTCTGGCGCCAGATGACGTCGCCGATGAAGGCAGCCTTATCATAAACGATCTGCTGCCGACCGATTCTGACGACGGTGTCGAAGGCGGCGTACTGGACATAGAGCTGGTTGAGTTCGTTGGTCTCCGGATCGAAGGAGAAAGAGTTGTTCTTCACGAAGGGGTCAACTCCGGCGGTGTTGACAGCCTTGCCGGGGCCGCAGCTGTAGTCGTCGATGAGGGCCTGGCTGAATTCACCTTCCGCGACAAAGGACAGGCCTTTCCAGGCCGCGGTTTTGAATCCGATCCGCTCACGGACGGTGAGACCATGGGAGACGTCAAAGCCGTCGATGTCCGCCATTTCATAGCGGGCACGGATGTCGAAGGTGGGCGTGATCCAGGCGGGGTCAGGCTTGGCTTCGAGAGGTGCTGGAGTGATTGGAGCACCGGCAAAGGCGGGAGTCGCGGCAAGTAGGAGCAGTGTGGTGGATTTCATGGTAGGTCCACACCTTGCAAAGCGCGGAGCCAGCCAACCGTGCCAGCTTGCAGCAGTCCGGAGGTGAATCCGCTTATCCCGACAAATGCGCTGCATTCATCGGAATCCGTCGGATTTCAGCCGAGTATGTCGCTTGCTTCATCGAACCCGGTATTTTCAATGAGTGGCCTTCATTTCATCGCTCCGGGATGCGCCGCCCAGCCGCTTCTGTTAGAAAAACCGGATCGTCCAGGGGTAGCGATGCCACTCTCCGCGATTGGCGGCGAGGCAGGCCATGATCTCGGCGACGAGTGCCAGCACACCAATCGCCATGATGACCGGGATCAGTAGGATTCCGACGAAGATGAATATCAGCACCATCGCGAGTGCTGCCAGACAAATGCTGGCGAGGAAGACCGTGAGTTGGAAGTTCAGCGACTCCCGGCCGTGGTGAACGACGAAGCGCGAGGTGTCCTTCTTCACCAACCAGATGACCAACGGACCGATGAAGCCGGTGAAAATCGAAAGTAGGTGGCAAAGCATCGCCATCGTCCGGTCATCCTCCGTCGTGGCATACGGGCTTTGGATGAGCGGCTGCATCATCGCAGGCGGGCCATAGGGATTGGTCACCTGTGGCTGTTGCAGGGGAGGGGGCGTGGCAGGGGACTCATCCATTTCCATCAGGGGTTGAGAAATTTCACCAAGTCGGTGCGGCACTTCGTGAGGTCCGGGGGATTCAGGTAGAACATGTGACCTCCATCGTAGTGGGTGAAGGACACATTGGCCCGCTGGGCATCCGGCACCTCATGCATCTGGCGGAACGAGTAGGCGATGCCATCCTCCGGCGTGGCGAGATCGGTGCGACCACACATCACGAGAACGCGGAGATGGGGATTGTCGCGCATGGCGGCTCCCAGGCGGTTGCTGAGATTCACGTAGCCATTGCTGGCGCTCCAGTTCCATGGCTGCACCTTTCCAGTTAGGATTTCATAGGGGCGGTCTTCCTTCCAGCCGAGGTCCTGGCCGAGGTAGGTCATCATCGCGCTGGAGAAGGCTCCGAAGGCCAGTGAATAGGAGGGATCGTAATCCGCCACCGGATTGGCGTCACCGGTCGAGCCCCAGGACACGCGTGCATCGAAGCGACCGATGACCTTGTGTTCCTTCCGCAGCAGTTCGGCGCGGAAAAATGTCGGATCAATCCTCAGGTCATGCGCCAGCCAGGTCTGGGCGTCGATGCTGGTGATGCTGGCCAGTTTCGCCGCCAGCTCGCCGCGACGCGCTTCTGTTAGAGTCGTTCCCTGCAGCAGGGCGGTCGAGTAGTCCCCGAAGGCGAACTTCCGCGCGTCCTCGATCAGCGCGAGGCGATCGCCCTTCAGCTTTCCATGGAAGTGGGCCACGGAGGCGTAGGTCGGCAGGAAAACCGGATAGGACAGGTCATCTCCGGGCGAGGAGGAGAGGGTGCGGTAATCGACCAGCGACGACAGCATCACCACGCCGTTCAAGCTCATGCCGTAGCGGGATTGGAGCTGGCTGGTCAGGCCGGCGACGCGGATGCCACCGTAGGATTCGCCCAACAGATACTTCGGCGAGCCCCAGCGATCGTGCTCGGTCACCCAGCGGCGGACGAAGTCGGAAATGGAGGCGATGTCCTCCTCAACGCCATGAAACTCGGACGGCTTGGTGTCCTTTTCCGCGCGACTGTAACCAGTGGAAACCGGGTCCACGAAGACGAGATCACACTGATCGAGGATGCTCTCCGGATTATCGATCAGCCGTGCCGGCGGAGCGGGAGCAGTGGTGCCGTCGCCCGGCATGGCGATGCGCTTCGGTCCGAGGACTCCGAGGTGCAGCCACACGGCCGAGGAGCCCGGGCCACCGTTGAAAGCGAACATCACCGGGCGCTTCTGCTTGTCTGTTAGATCAGTGCGCTCATAGCTGACGTGGAAAATGGAGGCCCGACCTTTTCCTTCCTCGTCCTTGAGAACCAGTTTGCCCGTGGTGACTTTGTAAGGGATTTTCTTCCCCCCGATCTCCACGGTGCTTTCCCGGATGATCGGCTCCTTCGGGCTCTCGTCCTTCTTTTCAGCGGCCTCCGGCTTTTCAGGTTTTTCGGACTTGGGGGCATCCTTGGGATTCTCCGGCGCGGCGGCAGCCAGTCCGATGGAGGTCCAGGCGGTCAACAGAAGTGTGGGGAACAAACGCATCGCGCGGACTCTAGCGACCTCGTGCGGCTTGTCCATGAGACTTGCGGGCGTCCTTTAAACCGTCACCCGCTGGCGGGAAACGCGTGACTCCTCCGCAAGGTAGGCGAGACGATGGCCGGCCAGCCCATCCAGTCCCGGCGGCAACGCGGTTTCTCCCTGGAACAGTCCAGCCAACGCGTCCACCAGCCCCTGGTCGCCACCGCCGTGTCCGGCGTAGCCAGCTTCGCCGGGCTGAATGACGGGAATCTCCTCGATTGCCCCCGTGGCGTGATGCCGCAGCCACAACTCCGGTGCTCCGGCTTCCTTGGCGGTGTCGCCGCCTTTGAGCGCGGCGAGGGTTCCGTAGATCTCAATGCTGCGACCGCAGTCGAAGGCGGTCATGGTGTGCGTGGCGGTGACCCCGTTCGTCAATTCGCAGGCGAGCACCTGATGATCCACTGTGTCATTTTCGCAATGATAGACACAGCGTCCCCAGGGAGAAGTCCTGAGGAAATGCAGGATCTTTTCGTCGTTCGCTGTTTCCCAGCCGTCCATCACCATGCTCAGCCAGCGGCGCTTTCCCTTCAGATAGTGATGGGCGTCGTAGAGACAGGACTCAGCAGCCGGGCAGCCATCGGTGCATCTGACTGGCGCGCCTTCCGGTGCGTTCTCCTCGCGGAACCACGAACGATCACCGTGGCTGGAAATCGCACGCAGCGGAGCCCCGCCGAACCAGCACAGCAGGTCGGCATCGTGCGAGCACTTTGCGACGATCATCGGCGAGGAAGAGGTGGTGTTCGACCAATGACCACGCACGAACGAATGGGCCTGATGATAGGGCTCCACGCCCTCATGGCTGCGGATGGAAATGACGCGGCCGAGTCTGCCGCTGTCGATCATCTGCTTCACGGTCGAGTAAAACGGCGTGTAGCGCAGGACGAAACAGGGGACGATCCTTCGCCCGAGTTCGCGGGCTCGCCGATCGAGCTCTTCACAACGCGCGAGCGACTCCGCAGCGGGCTTTTCGAGGACGACGTCGTAGCCGAGATCCAGCGCGGTCATCGCATGACCGAAGTGCTGGGAATCCTGAGTGGACACGATCACGACGTCCGCCAGTTTTCCGGCGGCGAAGAAATCCTCCGCGTTTTCGAACTTCCGGACATCACCTCCAGTGGCGAACGAGGCGACGGTCTCCCGCCGCGTGGCGACGAGATCAGCCGCAGCCGTCAGGCGGTAACGATCCGCATAGGTGCCGATGATTTTCGAGTAAGTCCTACCTCTGGAGCCACAGCCCAGAACAGCGATCGTCAAGACGTCAGACACGAGCTCCTGTTAGAAGGGACTTTGTAAAATGTCGACCGGCTTATTGCTTCCGTTGGTCGAGCTTTTGCAAGGAACCCTGAACGTGCTGCTGGACGGACGGAGGAAGCTGGTTCGACTGGATCCACGTGCGGGCGGCAGCTTCGTCCTGACGGAGCCAGCCATCGATCATGCGGCGGTAGGTGCCATCGCGTTCATCCGCGTTGCTGATCTTCGCGATGTAGGAAGCGGCCAGGCCCGGATCTTCACCGAACGAGTGCCAGACGAACTGTTGGACGACGCGGTCGTTCACATCCGCCGGATGGTTGTCGATGTAGTTGGCGGCCGCTTTTGGATTCTCCATGGCGAGGGAGTTCACGATGCCACGCAGGGCATTGGTGCGGGCCTCGCCGGCTGGGAGAGCCACGTAGTAGGCTTGCGCGCCGGCTTGGTCTTTCTCCATCCAGGCGGAAAGCACGTTGTCCATGTTGCGCTGGGTGGCCTCGCCCGGATTGGCGAGCAGCCAGTCGGCCGTGCCCTTGGGATCGACTGCGGCCAGCTCTTCAGCCACACGGGCCATGGCTCCGTTGCGGAGCCGTTCATCGGAAATCGAGGTGATCCATTCGCGGGCAGCCTCCGGGCCTTGGGCGAGGATGTGCGGCAACAGGCCGGAGAGGGCCTCGCCACGTTCATCTCCGAAAGGCATTTCCGCGAGCAACTGCGTGGCGCGAACTGGGTCAGTGCCGGCGATTCCCTTGATGATGCCTGCCATGTAGGGGTTCGCATCATCACCCTCGTGGTTGGCCTTGGCCCATTGGATCGCGGCTTCCGGATCATTCGACGCCCAGGCACTGAGGATGGTGCCGGTGGCAAATCCGCCACGCGTGTTTTCCTTCGCATAGGCGAGGGCGGCCATTGGATCTGCCTTCGCCCACACGGTCAGCAGCATTGAGTATTCGCTGAAACGTTCGTCGGTGATGCCCAGCGAGCGGAATTTATCCACTGCCTCCTTCATCTCGGCCGGATCGATCTGGTCGAGGTAGGCGAGAAAGGCGCGGTTGCGGGCGATCGGATCGTCGCCGCGAATGATGGCTTCCAGCTTTGCGAGGCGCTCTTCCTTCGTGCCCGCCTGAGCGACCGCCGAGCTGCGGCCAGTCGAGGTCGTGCGCGAACTGCGGCTACCGGATTCAGCGCCGGGGGAGGCATTGCCAGAGGCGCGCGAGGAAAGGGCGGCGGCCTTGTCCTTGGCGGCCTGGGCGTCCGAATCGTTGGAAACGCTGGACCTTCCGGCGAGAAAGGCTCCGGCTCCGATCACCGCGACGGCGGCAGCAGTGGTGGCAAAGTTTGATTTCATAGGGGTTTGACTATGTGAAAACGCCGCAGCGGGACGGGTTTGTCTCTCGGCAACAACATGTTCTGAGCGTAAGTATTGTTCAAGGCCCTCCTTTTACAATCGGCGGGGTGTTCACGATCACCCGTGCGTCCGGATTGTCCCGGAAATACGCGAAGCCCCAGCCGAGCAGAACCGCCAGCTTGTTGCGGAAACCGATTAGGAAAAGAATGTGGATCAACAGCCACATCACCCAAGCGATGAAGCCCTGCAGCCGCAGCTTGCCGGCCTTCACCACCGCGTGGTTCTTGCCGATGATCGCCATCATGCCCTTGTCGAAGTAGCGGAACTTCGGCCTCAGCCCGTGCTTTTCCGCCGCGAATCCCTTTTTCTCCAGCCGCGTCTCCTCCTTCAGCAGCTTGGCGATGTGCAGACCCATCTGCACTGCCGCCGGAGCCACTCCCGGCACTGGCTTGTCCTCGCTGTCCTTCATCGCCACCAGATCGCCCGCCACGAAAAGATCGGGGAAACCCGGCAACGAAAGATCCGGATTCGGCGTCACCCGGCCACCGCGATCCACCGGCACGCCGAGCATCGCTGTCAGCGGACTGGCCGCGATCCCCGCCGCCCAGATGATCGCTTCCGCTTCCAGCACCCGACCGTCCTTGAGGTGCAGTTTTCCCGCCGTCACATCGACGACCCGGGTGTTCGTCCACACCTCGACACCCAGGGAGGTGAGCCGCTGGCGCGTGTATTCGCTCTGGTCCAGGTCGTAGGTCTCCAGGATCCGGTCCGAGCCCTCGATTAGGATCACCCGCAGCTTGCCGGTGTCGATCCGGCGGAAATTCGATTTCAACGAGCGGTGAATCAGGTCCGAGAAGGCTCCGGCCAACTCAACCCCGGTCGGCCCGCCGCCGACGATCGCCACCGTCATCAGGCGGTTGCGCTCGGCCATGTCCGTCGTCAACTCCGCCCGCTCCAGATTCGCCAGCACGGTCCGACGGATCGACTGCGCATCGGCCAGGGTTTTCAAGCCAAGCGTGTGCTGCGCCCATTCATCGCGACCGAAATACCCGGTCCGCGCACCGGCGGCCATCAGCATCGTGTCGAACTCGAACACCGTGCCTGACTTTCCCACCGCCTGCTTCGCCACGGGATCGATCGACGTGATTTCGTCCATCAACACCGTCACGTTGCGCGCCTTCGCCAGCACCTGACGGATCGAGCGGGCGATGTCCGGAGCCGCCAGCGAGGCCGTCGCCACCTGATAGAGCAGCGGTTGGAAAAGGTGATGGTTGTTCCGGTCCACCAGCGTCACCTCAAAGCGGGAGTCGTTCGCCAGTTGCTGTGCACATTCCAGCCCTGCGAACCCGCCCCCGATGATCAATACTCTTCGGGGACCCCCACCAGCGTCTTGCTTGGTCATGCAGGGGAGTCTGCCATGCTTTCCCACAACCGCAATCTCCGCTTGTGAAATTTTTCACAAGCTCGCAACAAGATGAAACGCAATGCGTTTCGAGGGGCAGGTGGCAAGTGGCAAGTGGAAGAGAGGGTCTTGGGCGCAGTGAGCGAGAAGGATCAGGGAAGGATCGTTAATGTCGGGCTTCGTCATTCGGAAATTCCTCATTCGTCATTCTCCACTGGTCCCTCTCTCCACCACTTGCCACTTGTCACTTCGCACTGGTCACCTTCTGCTTCCCCCATGCCCGAATCCATCTGGTGCAATGGAACCCTGATCGCGGCCGATGAACTGCGCGTCTCGCCCTTTGATCGCGGGCTCACCGTCGGGCTCGGACTTTTTGAAACGATCCTCGCCGTCGACGGTCGGCCGGCATTCCTCGACCGACACCTCGCCCGCCACGCCGTGGGTTGTGCGCGGCTCGGTTGGCCCGCCTTGGATTCCGCCAAGGTGGAGCAGGGGATTCACGATCTCCTCCACGCCAACCACCTTACCATCGGCACTGCCCGCGTCCGCCTTTTCCAAACTGCTGGCTCCGGCCCGCTCGCCGATCTTTCCCGAGGCTCCTCTGCGCTCACTCTCCTCACCGCCGCGCCGCTGACGCCCGGACCTGAAACGATTTCCCTAACCCTCAGTCCTTGGGTGCGGAACGAACGCTCGCCCCTCGCCGGGTTGAAATGCGCCTCCTACTCCGAAAACCTCCTCGCCCTCGCCGCTGCCCAGGCCGCCGGCTTCGATGAACCGCTCTTCCTCAACACCCGCAACGAAGTCTGCGAAACCGCCACCGCCAACCTCTTCGTCGTGAAAGACGGCAACCTCCGCACCCCGGCCCTGACCTCCGGTTGCCTCCCCGGCATCGCCCGCGCTCGCGTTCTCGAAATCGCCCGCAGCCAAGGCCTCCCCACTGAGGTGACGACCCTCCAACTCGGAGATCTCCAGGCCGCCGACGAACTTTTTCTCACTTCCTCGCTCCGGGGAGTCGTCCCCGTCATTCGCCTTGATGACCTCCGCTTTGCGCCAGGCCCCATCGCACTGTGCTTTGGAAATGCTTCGCGTTGAGGACGCCAGCCAATTGGCATTCCAGACCGCCTTGTCACGAGTCGTTGTCTTTGACCGATGCGCTCACAGAGCCCCGAAACGCCGATGCCGTCTCGTGTATTCGGCGACGGCTTCGAACAGATCGCCTTGCCGGAACTCGGGCCAGAACTTCTTCACGATCACGATTTCCGAGTAGCTGATCTGCCACAGCAGGAAATTCGAGACGCGCAGCTCGCCGGAGGTTCTAACAAGAAGATCCGGATCGGGAATGCCGGCGGTGCTGAGTCGGGAGGCAAAGAGCGTGCAGTCGATGTCTTCCGGCTTGATGGATCCGGCAACGGCATCGGTGGCGAGCGAACGCGCGGCGGCGACGATCTCCTCGCGGGCTCCATACGAGAGTGCCAGCACAAGAGTCAGCGATTGGTTGTCCTCCGTTTTCGCCATCAGGTTGTCGAGACGCTTGCGGGTCGAGGCGGGCAGCCGGTCGATCTGGCCGATCGCCTGCAATTTCACATCCTGTCGCATCATGTCCTTGCCGCGCTCGTCGAGAAAGCGGTCGAGTAGGGACATCAGCGCCTTCACCTCGGCTTCCGGACGGTTCCAGTTTTCCGAGGAAAAGGCGAACAGCGTGAGATACTCGACGCCGAGTTCCTTGCAGGCATCCACCACCTCACGCACCGACTCGGCTCCGGCACGATGGCCTTCGCGCCTTGGCAGTCCGCGGTCCTTGGCCCAGCGGCCGTTGCCATCCATGATGATGGCGATGTGACGGGGAATGTCGGAGTTCGGTGCCATGGATGAAACGAGGATGCACGCTCAGGTGCCCGCGCGGATGAGAGGATCGTGAAAATTTCGTGAGATCAGACGACAAGCGTCTGAGCACGATCCGGACCGACTCCGACAAAGCTGACTGGCGCGTCGCAAAGCTCGCTGAGACGCTTGAGGTAGGCCTTCGCCTGCTCGGGCAGTTCGCTGAAGGACTGGCAACCCGTGGTGTCGGTCTTCCAGCCGGTGAGGGTTTCGTAGATCGGCTTTGCCTTTTCCCAAGCCGAGCGATCGGCGGGTGGGAGTTCGTGGCGGACACCATCGACGTCGTAGGCGACGCAGATCTGCATCGTGTCGTAGGCGTCGAGTCCGTCGAGATTCGTCACGGCGAGATCGGTGACGCCATTGACCATGCAGGCAAAGCGGAGCAGCACGGTGTCGAGCCAGCCGCAGCCACGAGGGCGACCAGTGGTGGCACCGAACTCGCGACCGAGGCCGTGAAGGTATTCGGAAAGGCCTTCGTCATCGGTTGGAAATGGGCCAGAGCCAACGCGGGTGGTGTAGGCCTTGCAGACCCCGATCACGCGCTGCACGGCGGTCGGCGGCATGCCGGAGCCGGTGCAGGAACCGCCGGCGGTGGTGTTCGAGGAAGTGACGAAGGGATAAGTGCCGAAGTCGATGTCGAGCAGCGTGCCCTGAGCGCCTTCGAAGAGGAGCGTCTTGCCCGTCTTCCACGCCTTGTGGAGGATCGGAATGGTGTTGGTGACGTGCGGACGGAGCCGCTCGAAGGCGGTGTAAACCTCCTCGATTACCTGCGCGGCGTCGAAGGTCGGAAGGTCGTGTTTCGCGAGCACTTCATTGGCATCGACGAGACGTCGGGTGATCTGGGCGGTGGTGAATTCCTTGTCTAACAGGTCCGCCATGCGCAGGCCGCAGCGGTTCACCTTGTCGGCGTAGGTCGGGCCGATGCCGCGCTTGGTGGTGCCGATCTTCTGGTCGCCGAGGGCGATCTCGCGGGCGGCGTCGAGTTCCTTGTGGAAAGGCAGCACGACGTGGGCGCGATCGGAAATGAAGAGCTTGTCCTCGGTGATCGAAACGCCCTGGCCCTCGACCTTCCGGATTTCCGCGACGAGGCCGACCGGATCGACGACGACACCGTTGCCGATCACGTTGATCTTGTCATCCCAGAGAATGCCGGATGGCAGCAGGTGGAGCACGTACTTCGTGCCCTTGGCGATGACCGTGTGACCGGCATTGTT
>JANOKL010000119.1:0-1063 GCA_031419215.1 Luteolibacter sp.
CGATGATCGGGTGCTTGCCGGCGAAGGTGGCGAGGGTCTGCTCGTCGGTCTTGAACTGGCCGGTCTTGGTCTTCTTCGCCTTGTCGGCCAGGCCGAGTTCGTTGAAGAGGATTTCGCCGAGCTGCTTCGGTGAGTTCAGGTTGAAGGGGCGGCCCGCGTGAATGGCGATGGATTGGGTGAGTTCATCGATGCGGACTTGGAGCTGGCCGCCGATCTCGAGGAGCGCGGCGGGGTCGATGGCGATGCCTTCCATTTCCATGCGGACGAGGACGGGAAGTAGCGGGCACTCGATGTCGTGAAGCACTCGCTCCTGCCCGGCGAGGAGCGGCCGGAGCTTTTCCGAAAGCTGCCAGGTGACGTCGGCATCCTCGGCGGCGTACTCGCCCAGCACCGCCACGGGGATGGCGGCAATGTCGAGTTCCTTGGAGGCCTTTTTGGTTTCGGCGAAGGCGAAGAGGTCATCCAATTGCGGATTGGCGATTGCGGATTGCGGATTGGCAATTTCAGAGAGCTTGATCGGCTTGTAGCCGAGCATCGTTTCGCTGAGATAGTCCATGGTGTGGCGCTGCTCGGGGAAGACGAGGGCGTGGGCGAGCATGGTGTCGTAGAACGGCCCGGCGACCTCGATGCCAAGGTGATGGAGGACGGAGAGATCGTATTTCAGGTTGTGGCCGATCTTTTCCGCAGGGCTGGAGAGCGCGGTGCGGAGGGCGTGGATCTGGGATGGCAGATCGTGGATGGGCAGATACCAGCCTTCGTGGGCTTTCCAGGAGAAGGCGACTCCTAACAGCTTTGCTTCGAAGCGGTCGAGGGAGGTGGTTTCGATGTCGAAGCAGAATCTGGGCTGGGCAGCGAGTTGGCTAAAGAGATCGGCTTGTTTCTCCGGGGTGTCGGCGAGCTGATAGACGTGCGGGACGTCGGCAATGGTCTTGAAGGAATCGAAGAGCGTGGGGGCGGCATCGCTCGCTGATTGGGTGTCATTTGATGAGACGTCCTGGCTTTCGCCAAAAAGGCGCTTCGTCAGCGTGCGGAACTCGAACTCGGTGAACAAGGCCTTCACCGC
>JANOKL010000120.1:0-27522 GCA_031419215.1 Luteolibacter sp.
GCGCGCTGGCGCTCGGCTGCACCCTGACCGCCAACCTTGAGGGCGGAGTCTTGTGCTTCGAACTCAGATCGGCTGAAAAAAGTCTCCGTCCGTAATCTTCGCATAATGCTCGCGATGGCAGCCTCTGCGGTATCAGGAAGCAATTCCGCTTCCAACAGACTCCACACCCATCCGATGAAAACACGATCCATCCTCACCCTGCTTCTCACCCTCGGCCTCTGTGCCGGAGCCGCCGAAGCCAAGGGCAACAAAAAAGGCCTCAAGAAGCTCGACACCAACAACGACAGCCAGATTTCCCTCGCGGAATTTCAAGCCGGCAGCAAGAAGCCTGACAAGGCCAAGGCCAAATTCGAAAAGCTCGACGCCAACCACGACGGCCAGCTCGACAAGTCCGAACTCTCCGGAGCCAAGAAGGGTGGCAAAAAGGCAGGGGCGAAGAAGGAAGGCAAAAAAGACGGTGCCAAAAAGCCCGGCGGCAAGAAGAACAAGGGCGGCAAGAAGAACTAAGCGTTGCGATCAATTTCCTGCTAATCACGAATTCCAAAAAAGGCCGCCGGACTCCCGGCGGCCTTTTTCGTGGGATTAGTCGAAAGCGGCAGAATACTCTCCAGCCGTAATCGTCGCATAATGTTGGCGATGGCATGCTCATCAACATCTGGAAGCAATTCCGCTTCCACCACACTCCACCATCCCATGAAAACACGATCCATCTTCAGCCTCCTTCTCACCCTCGGCCTTTGCGCCGGAGCCGCCCAGGCCAAGGGTGAAAAGAAGGAGCACAAGAACCGCGATACCGACGGCAACGGCACGCTCTCGCTCGAAGAATTCAGCGCAGGCAGCAAAGACGCGGCGAAGGCCAAGACCAAGTTCGAAGCCGCCGATGCCAACAAGGACGGCCAGCTCGACAAGACTGAACTCGCCTCCATCAAAAAGCCGGAGAAAAAGGCCGACGAGCCTGCGAAGAAGACCGAAGAGCCCGCGAAGAAGGAAGCCGGCGAGGAAAAGAAGTAGGACTGATTTCCTCCGCAAATCACGAATTACCAAAAAGGCTGCCGGAGTACCCGGCAGCCTTTTTCCATTCTGGCGACTCCTGGCCACGAAAATAGCCCATGCCTGACTGTAAATCTCCTGAGGTTTCACTGGTTTCAGTCACCGCTTTTCGGATATTCCACCCAGTCATGATGAAGCTTGTGATTTCAATTCTCGTCCTCGCCCTGTGCCAGACCCTCGCCAGCGTGGCCCAGGAGGCGGAGGCTCCGATCCGGCTTCCGTTGAGGGTGCATCTCGTCACCGGCGTCGAGATGGTCCGCGAGGCAGCGGTTCCGGGAGCCGATCCGGTGCGGACCGTCATGACCCTGCCCGTCAAGGTCGAGGACGTGCGGGCCATGGTGGATCAGGTGAATGAGATCTGGGCTCCCGCAAAAATCCATTGGCAAACCGATCCCGCAAAGGGGGGAGGAGGCATCGTCAGCGAGCAAGCTGGCGGCGGAAAGCTCACCAAGGAAAGGCTTCAGGAACTCGCGGCGCGGGTGGTGGCGAGGAACCGGGAGGAGCAGGGCGATTGGATGACCAAGGTGTTTCCTGCTCTGGCCGATCCCGCGCACAACGAGACCCTGTCGGCGGAGGGGGCGAAGGCCGCCTTTTACCACCTCTATCTCTTTCCCTATGTGGGCCAGACGCTTCAGGGAACGGCCCGGCTTTCGGGCACCTTCGCGGTGGTGGGTGCCTACTCGGACAAGAGCCCCAACAAGCCCGGATATCCCAAGCTGCGTCCCTTTTGCGTCCCGACAAAACCCGGGACAGGCCTGCTGGCCGTCAACTTCCCGGCAGAGGGCGCCTTGTCCGCCACAATTGCCCACGAACTCGGACACAACCTGGGCTTGACCCATTCGGACGAAGGCATGACGGACAATCTGATGAAAGGGCATGCGAAGCTCCGGCTGTCACCGGCACAGATCGCGGCGGCCCGGAAACAGGCCCTCGTGGGGCCTCGATCTCCCTGATATTGAAGGTAGCGCGACCTGAAACAGGCATCTGCAGGGCGTAAGAAAAGATTTCTGTGGGCAGTAGACGCGGCCTCACGGGCCAGACCGTGATCGTTTTCCTGACCGGATTCCACCCACCACTAAGCGCATGATCGGAGACAAGAGCATCAGATTCATCGGCCTGCTGGCCGCAATGGCAGCCGCCCCATCGATCGCGACGGCGGCGCCTAAAAAGACCGAGCCGACGGTTCAACTCAACGAGACTGGAAAGCAGCTTGAAGCCAAGTATGCCGCAACGCTCGCCGCACTGAAAACGGAGATCGCAAAGGCCCTGCCGACCGTGCCCGAGCAGAAAAAATCCGCGCTCAAGCAAGCTCAGGAGGATCTCAAGAAGGCCGAGGCGAATGCGACCTCGACGCAGGAACCCATGGCCAAGGTCAAAGAGGGCGAGGCCCTGGTGGGTCACGCGAAGAACAAATGGATCAAGGAGGCCGACAAGGGCATCGCCGATGCCGTGGCTGCCTCGAAGAAGGCGACCACCGACGCCCAGCGCGAGGCCGCCAAAAAGGATCTGGCGAAGTGGCAGGCGAACAAGGCCGATGGAATCAAGGCGCTTGTGGAACGTCAGGCGGCCCTCGACAAGGCGAAAGCCGACGTCGCAAACAGCGGACAGGCCAACGCAGCCGCCCAGGCAGCGCTGACCAAGGCCCGCGCCAATGAACTCGCCGCCGTCAATGCCGTCCTCGCCGCTGCCGGGCCTTTCCTTTCGGGCGACAAGCTGGATGCCAAGCTCGCCAAGGGCTCGATCCTGGCCGAGGCCACGCCACAGGGATTGGCGGAGTTTGCGCAAAAGGGTAAGCCGCAGGAAGCGCTGGTGGAGAAACTCCTGGGCGACGAGAAGCTGATGAAGGAAATGCTCGTCGCCGGCGGTGCGAGCGGCGGGAAGTTCGGCCAAGCCATGGAGATTTACACGGCGATCCAGCAGGCCAGTCCAAAAGCCAAGGAGGGCGTCTTTCAGCGGCTCGCGCTGGCCACCGGCTTGGAACATGCCGTGCCAATCATGCAATCCAACGCCTCCGATGACACCAAGGCACCTGCTTTTGTGGACGCGGTCAAACGCTACCAGCATTACGAAAAGGCCTACCTGGCCGGTGAGCTGGATCCAGCGTTCAAGAGCTTCAATACCTGGGAATACCGTATGGTCTTGGACTGCGATGCCCCCGACGAAATTCTGACCTGGGGACGCGAGATGCTTAAAACCTACCGGCCTGATCACGTCATGACTCCCGACTACGGCTGGCGCTATTCCGCCGCGGTCAAGACCGAGGTCAAATATGGATCACAGGATGTTGGGAAAGATCTCCCCTCGCTGAACGACTACCAGAACATCCCCAAGAACGGCGGGGTCTGCGGTCGACGGGCTTTCTTTGGCCGGTTCATGCTGCGCGCTTTCGGCATGCCGGTCTGGGGAGTGACCCAGCCGAAACACGCCGCACTGAGTCACTGGACGCCGAAGGGCTGGGTGATCAATCTCGGGGCTGGCTTCGGTTCCAGTTGGTGGGACAAGGACGGAGCTCCGCGCAGTGGTGTGGACTTCCTGCTTGAGGCCCAGGCACGGGAGCATGCGGAGGGTTTCCTTAAAGTACTACGGGCGCAGTGGGTCAGCCGCATCCTTGGCGAGCTGGCCTACAACGATCGCAAGAAGGTCGCGGGTGATTTCTGGAGCAGCACGGCGCATTTCCAAGCGGTCAGCCTCGCGTCCCAGGCCGTCGAGCTGGGGCCACTCGGTCAGGAACTGGGCGAGGCCAATGAGTCGCAGGAAAAGCAGAACAAGGATCAGGCCCCGGTCGTCGCCGCAGACCAGCAGATCACGGTGAATCAGGACGGCTCCATCACCATTCCAGCCGTGGCTCACGGCAAGGCGATCGGCTCCAAGGCCGCCATGAAGAGCTTCTCCGGCGGCATGCAGATGTTTTGCAGCGGTGGCTTCAAAACCCAGTATGCGATTCAGGCTCCGCAGGCTGGGAAGTATCTGCTGACCGCACGCGTGGCGACCTTGCAGGAAGATCAGAAGTTCGTGTTCTCGGCCAACGAGGCGAAGTCTCCAGTCGAAGTCACGGTCCCCTACACCATCGGCCTGTGGCAGCAAACCCCGCCGATCGAGATCTCCCTGAACAAGGGCGGGAATGCCCTCAATTTCGAACTCCCCGCCGGAATCCGCGGCGCGACAATCAAGGAGTTCACGCTCAAGCCTTCGAAGTAAACCCCCTCTCACAACCCTGGGAAATCAATCCACTGAAACCATGAAACTCGATAAAACCAAATCCCTCACCGCGCTGTGCGGTCTGAGCCTGCTGATGGCATCCTCGCTCCAGGCCGAACTCCCGAAGCCCGATGACAAGCCCGCAGACATGTCCAAGCCCGTGAAGGTCTTCCTGATCATGGGCCAGTCCAATGCGGTTGGCCTCGGAAGCGTCACCGGCCCCAAGCCGGAATCCCTGGAAACCGCAGTCAAGACCGAGAAGCTCTATCCGTTCCTCATCGACGACGCCGGCACCTGGACTGAGCGCAAGGACGTCCGCAACGTGCAGGTCATGGTCGGTCGAGGCGGCGGCATGTCGCTTCTCCACAACGAACTCATGACGGTCAAGGGCAATACCATGGGCGTGGAATACGGCGTCGGCCACCAGCTTGGAAACGCCATCACCGAACCTGTGATGGTCCTCAAGAGCTGCATCGGCAACCGCTCACTCGGCTGGGATCTGCTTCCTCCGGGCAGTAAGAAGTTCCTCGCGGAGATGAAGCAGCGCGACGGCAGCATGAAGAAGATGGTCATCGCTGGTTACAAGGATGCTCCGGACGTTTGGGAAGCCGACCCCGCCAAAGGTATCGATACACCTCCGCCTCCGTTTGTCGACAAGACCGGAAAACCGATCGAGTGGTATGCTGGCAAGCAGTGGGATGACGACCTTGCCAACGCCAAGAAAGTCCTTTCCGAACTCGGCACCTATTACCCGGGCGCGACGAAGTATGAGGTCGCCGGAATCTTCTGGTGGCAGGGCGAGAAGGATTGCGGCAACGATGCACATGCCGCTCAGTACGAGGCAAATCTCGTCAACTTCATCAAGGCAGTCCGCAAGGAATTCGACGCCCCGAAGGCCCCATTCGTGATGGCCACCCTCGGTGAGGCCACCAAAGGCATGGCCGGCAACACCGGCAAAGTCTTAGAGGCCATGATGAATGTGGACGGCACGAGCGGCAAGTATCCTGATTTCAAGGGCAACGTCGCCACCGTTTACACCCACGACATGGCCCGCGGCGGCAGTGGCAACGGCCATTACGGCAAGGACAGCCGGGTCTACATGGACGTCGGACTGGCCTTGGGTGAGGCCATGAACGCCCTGCTTAAAGGCAAGTAATCGCTCCTCCTGAACAACGTCAAAAGGTCCATGGGCACTCGGTTTGCCCATGGACCTTTTCGCTTCTTGCGGGAAATGTTGAATGCACTAGCCTGAGCCGATCTTTAATCAACCATGAGCCTTCCCGCCAACCTCGTCACCATCCATCCGTATTTCAAGGCACACTCCGGCAAGGAGGATCTGGTGCAGGGCGTGCTCGACAAGTTCGTCGCCACCACCACCGGCGAACCAAAGTGCCTGTTCTATGAGTTCACCGTGCTGGGCGACGAGGTCTTCTGTCGCGAGGGCTACGAAGGCGCGGCCGGCGTGCTCCACCACCTGGAAAACGTCGGTGCGGTCCTCGGGGAAATGCTGGAGATTTCCGATCTCACCCGCCTGGAATTCCACGGACCAGCCGAGGAGATCGACCAACTGCGTGGCCCGCTCGGCCACTTGAATCCCGCGTGGTTCGTGCTGCGCTGCGGAGTCACCCGCTGATCACGCTCCCCAGGTCCAGCGCTCCGCCCCCCAGCGGTAGCTGGTGCCATCGGAAATGATGTGTCCGAGCCCCGGCCATGGTAGGTGCAAGCTCACGCAGCAGGATTTCTTCGCAGGGCGACGGCGATCATTTCCAACGGTCTTCGTACTTCTACGTGATCACGTCATGGCGACTAGGCCGATTTTGCGTATAACTACCCACGTCAACGCGACGCTCCACGGAACCCGCAGCGACACTTCTCCCCCAGAGAAGGTTCTCCCCCCGAACAACTGGTCGGCGGATGCCGTGGGTCCCCCCATTCGACATCCGCCGATCCTTTTTGGAGTGGATGGAAATTGTGCCGAAACCCTTGAAACGGAAGCTCCCGACGGCAGGGCGGGATTGACAAGGCGGAAAAAGGGGATGCGTAATGATTAAACCCTTGGGCGGAATTGCGAGCTGCCCAGCGATGTCATTCCCCTGAAAATCCATGGAATTCCTTTGTCCCAGTTGTCAGATGCAATTGAAGGCCGAGCCCGAGCTGGCTGGCCAAGTCGTCCGCTGCCCCAGTTGCAACTCCCGTCTTCAGATCCCGGCCAACATGCCGGATTCCACCCTGACCAAGCCAGGTGCCATGAACCGCACCACCGCCCGTCACGGTTGGAAGGAAACCGATCCGACCAATCCGAACATGCTCATCAGCCTCGGTCTCGGGGTGGGGCTGCTCGCTGTCTGGTATCTGATCCTGCTGCCCTTCAAACCGGCCCCGGACAAGGTCAATTCCGCCTACACCACGATGGAGTTCGTGAACTCCCTGTTCTACAAGCACCTCCTGGTCAGCATGCTGAACACCTTGTTCTTCTCCTGGTCGATCTCGATCCTCTACCTGAAGTTCCAGAAGCTCCGCCACCAGAAGGCCGCCCTGCTGCTCGACGTGCTGCCGATGCGTCTCGGCAAGGAAATCAACGTCAGCAACGTAGGCCAGTTCGTCGACCACGTCTACGCCCTGCCTAGAAAGCTCCGCGATAGCCTGATGGTCAACCGCATCCGCAAGGCGCTGGAGCTCTTCGAAATCCGCCAGTCGGCCTCCGATGTCCGGGAAATGATGTCGAGCCAGTCCGACATCGACAGCGCCCGCATCGGTGGCAGCTTCACCCTCACCCGCGCCTTTCTTTGGGCGATCCCGCTGCTGGGTTTCATCGGCACCGTCATCGGCCTCTCGCAGGCCATCGGCGGGATGAGCTTCGCCAACGTCGAGGACGTCGGGAAAATCGTCTCCTCGATCAATAACGTCACCAGCGGCCTCGGCACCGCCTTCGATGCCACCCTGCTCGGCCTGGTGCTGGCAATGGCGCTGAATTTCCCGATCAACTCCCTCTCCAAGCAGGAGGACGACAACCTCAATGCCATCGACGCCTTCTGCAACGAGGTCCTGTTGCCACGTCTCAACGACGGCGTCGGAGCCGGCAATGGCGATGCCGCGGCGATCGCCGATACGGTCGTGAAACAACTCGCCAGTGCCCATCGCGAGCTTCTCACCGACCTCAATGTCCTTTCCTCGCGGATGGTCGATTACGCCACCAACCTCGACGAGAAAATGGCCGCCTTCCAAAAAACGGTGACCGAGGAATTCATCACCAAGACCTCTGCCATGCGCGAGGAATCGGACAAGGCGGTGAAGGACTCGATGGAGCAGGTTTCAAAGTATCTCAGCGGCCTGGAATCCGGCATCAAGGGCCTCAACGAGGTCCTCGCCAGCTTGGGCGGCAAGCAGATCGTCATCCAGCAGGCGAAGCGCCGCTGGCCCTGGTCCTGAGGTATTTCTGACGATCCCGCCCCACTGCCATGGCCAAGCGACGCAAGGGAAACCACGAGGAGGTGATGCTCATCCCCTTCTTGGACATCCTATGCTCGCTCATCGGCATTCTGGTCCTGATCATCGTCGTCCTTTGCGTTGCCAATACCCAGCAAACCAACGGCCGCACGCCTGAAGAAGAGGCCACGGCCCGGAAATTCGCCGAGCTTTCCAGGCAGCGGAAGTCGATTGAAAAGGAACGCAGCGAGGTCGCCGCGAAGCTAACCAAACTGGAGACCCGGCAGGCCGATGCGGAGGATAAGACAACCCGCCTGACCGAACTGAGAAAGCGCCTCAACCTGACCGGAGCCGAGGCCACCGCCAACAAGACGAAGGCCGCGCAGATCCAGAAGCAGGTCGAGGATCTGATGCTCCAGATTGAAGCCCTCGTCCGGCAGATGCCGCCGATCCGCAAGGAGATCGAGGAGCTCAAGAAGCAGCTCGCCCTGCTCAACAAGAAGCCCGACAACAAGCCGCCGCCGGTGGTGATCCAGCCGTCAGGCACCGGCCAGGGCGCGCAGAAGAAGCTGTTCTTCGTCGAGACATCGAACGGCGCGATCACGCTTCGGAAAGGTCGCACGGAGAAGCAGAACGTTGGCTCCGGCAGCTTGATGACTGACAAGGGCTACAACGACTTGCTCTCCCAGATCAAAAGCACGCCGAACGCCATGCTGATCTTCCTGATCCGCCAGGACGGTGGCTCCTCTTACAACGCAGCCGCAGGCTGGGCCCAGAGCCAGTATGGTCTCACCACCGGCAAGCTCCCGATCCCCGGCGGTGGCGAGGTCGATCTGAGCCTGTTCGAGAAATGAACCCGACGAGCACCCTTTAAATGGCGAAACGCAGACATGGCCAGGAAGCCGAGCTTCCGTTCGTGGCGCTGATGGACACGATGACGAACGTCGTCGGCGTCCTCACCATCGTGCTCGTGATGATGGGCATCAGCATCGCCCACGCCGTGAAGAAGGTCCTCACCGATCTGCCTTCCGCGACCCCTGCCCAGGTAGTGGAGGCCGAGGCTGCGATCAACAAGACCAAGGCGGAGCTGGCCGCCACGACGAAAAAGGTGGCTGCGCTCCCGAACCTGCCGGACAAGGGCGACATCGACGCCGAGCTCATCAAGCTGGAAGCCCAGGTGAAGGAAAAGAACATCAAGCTCTTCGACCTGCCCGTCCTCAACAAGGAAATGGCCGCCAAGTCAGGAGATCTTTCCAAACAGGAAACCGATCTCTCGAACCTCATCAGCGAGCGCGACCGACTCCGCGCGCTGCTCGAAGCCACGCCTGCGGCCAAGACCCCGGAGGCGAAGATCGTGCGCATTCCTAACAGCCGCGACATCCCGGAGGGTGCGAACGTCTATCACTGCTTCGTCCGCAAGGATCAGGTCTATTTCGTCGATCTCATCACCGCCAAGGAAATGGTCATGCGTGAGTTCGACCGCGAGGAACGCAATTTGGTCAAACAGAAGATCAAAGTGCCGAAGGCGAAGGACCGCGTGATTTACGACCAGATGAAGGTTGTCAATTTTCTGGCCACCAAGCCTCTGGAGGTGCGCGGCCAGAAGATCACCGTGCCGGTGAACAAGTTCTACAGCCGGCTGGCTGTTAAGATCGATCTTCCCTCCGGCCCCGGAGACGCCTCGCTGGAGGACATGGAAAATCCAAAGGGCCGCTTCCACGCCTTGGCCTACAAGCTCAGCTCATTTCCGAAGGTGGTGCTGCTGTTCCAGGTCCATCCCGACGGTTTCGCCACTTATCTCAAAGCACGGGAAATCACCGACCGCTACCGCATCCCCTGCGGCTGGGAAATCAACGGCAACACATCCATTTCAAGCGCGCTCGAGTTCGAGGTCAATCGACTCGAAACCCCTCCACCGGGCAAGCCCCCCACCGGCCCCCCACCGCCAAAACGCCAGCTCGACTGAGCCGTCGTTTCACCGTCCTTCGGCGATGCGCTCCGCGAGCATCGGCGGCAGTCCGGCATCGAGGATCTTCTTCTGCGTGGTGGCGATGTCGTACTCCACGCGCCGGATCGTGACGAGCTTCTGCTCCGTATCGTAGATCGCATACGCCGCCCGCCAGTCGCCATCGCGTGGCTGGCCGACGGAGCCGATGTTGATGAAATACTTCGCGCCGTTTTCGATCAGGATCGAGTCGGCCGGGATTTCCTGGACCTTGTCGGTCTTCACGTAGACCCGTGGGACGTGGGTGTGGCCGTTGAAGCAGACCTGGGTGAACTGATAGGAAAAGTTCGCCATCGCATCGAAGCGGTTGGTGACGTAGTTCCAGTTCGAAGGTTGATCGAGCGTGCTGTGGACGACGGTGAAATCAGACACCTGACGCACCATCCGCAGGCGTCGCAACCACTGGCGCTGCTCGTCGGAAAGTTGCAACCGTGTCCATTCCAGAGCGGCAGCGGCGATGGGGTTCATGGAATCCAGCGAGTGGCTACCGGAGGCGTCCTCGTCATGGTTTCCCTTCACGGTGGGACAGTCCATTTCCCGGACGATCTCCAGACAGGCGACCGGATCGGCGTTGTAGCCGACCACATCTCCGGTGCAGACATAGTCCGTCACACCCTGGGCCGCGGCATCGGCAAGAACCGATTCCAAGGCCTCAAGGTTGGCGTGTATGTCACCGAAAAGAGCTATCCGCATGTCGAAAGGTGCAAGTCGGCGGAGAGGGTGAAATGCCGGGCGGGGCGCTGTCGAGCCAAACCCGAGACTCAATGGCTGCCGAAGCTCCCCGCAGGATCGATGTTCGACGTCACCTACTTCTTGAAGATGCTCTTCTCCGCTGGGATCGCCAGCGTTTCCTCCAGACCCTGCAAAGCTTTGGCAATGCCGTTGAGCGGATACCGTTCCCGGACCCGGACCCAATAGTCGCAGAGCGGCTCGTAAGCGCTTTTGGCACTGCCGAAGATCGAGATCGCGACCTCGTAGGGCAACCGGCCGGGGGAGGCGCGGCATTCCAAGGCCACCATCAGGGAATTCAGCGCGGGCACCCGGTTGGAAGGATTCGCATAAAGACGCCGGCCGAGTTCCAGCGACTCGGATTCACGCCCGGGCGAACGCGCGAGCGCGAAAAACTCGCTCCGGCGGACATACGGCTTTGCCTGGCCGGTATCCGCCGCAGCCTTGAACGCGGCCGCGGCGGCCGGGTAGTCGACCAGCTTGTTCGAATCGGCAAGCAAGGTCCCGAGCGAAAGGCCGAGCTTCCAGTTTTCCGGATTGGCCCGGACCCCGCGTTCGAGGAATTCCCGGCCGCGCAGGATCGTCGCCCGCCAGGCTTCCCGACGCCGCAGCGCGGGCATTTTTTCGTCGTAGAGATAGTCGGACGCGGCGTTGTAGGCGAGGTGCCAACTGCCGGCCTGCCAATAATAGGTCGTGTTCGGCGCGAGATCGACGATGAGATCGTAGGTCTCCGCAAGTTCGCCCCAGCGTTTCTCCTCGAAATACGTTTGTGCCCGCAAGCTATAGAACGTCGCCACCAGCGTCCGCAGCCCACCGAGGGCGACGGCCGAACTGGTCTGGCCGATCTTGTCCCGCGTGCCCAGCGCCACCGGCTTCGCCAACAGACCATCGGCCCGGAGTTCCGCCGTGAGCGGAGCCTCCCAAGTGGCACGCAGGCCACCCGCCGCCAGCAGGCCAAGCGCGAGGATCGGTAGTTTGTGGCGGCGTTTCACGGGATCAGAACTCCTTGTCGGCAAAGGCAAACCACGAGGCGATCGTGTAGATGACGACGTAATACAGCGCGGCCAGCGTGAGCTTCACGAACTGCACCAGTTCCATCGTCTTCCCCTGGATCACCGCGTCGATGACGTTGAAAAGCTGGAAATCCGGAAACACCAGACTGATGCCGGTGGCCAGGTAGCGCGCCGCAGCCGAGGTCCCGGCCTGGCCGCCGCTGAGGTAGAAATCCCGAGCATCCGCCTGGAAGTGGCCGATGAAGTAGACTAGGAAACTCATCACCATGGTAAACAGCGTGCTGCTGGAAAACGTCGAGATCAGCAGGGCGATCGCCGCCATGACCGCCGCCCGCAGGAAGACCGCTACCACCGCGCCCTGAAGCGCCCAGGTCGGCCCCTGCGAAAGCGTGTCCGAGCGCAGGGACTCCAGCGCCGCGCGATCCCAACCCCGCTGCTGGCCCATAACGGCCTGCACATCCAACACGATCGAAAGCCGGACCTGGAGCATCACTGTCATCAGGACGTCCATCAGTGCCAACGAAACGAACAGCAGCAGCAGCACCCCGAGGAGTTTGCCCGCGAGGTAGTCGATCCGTGGCACCGGCTTGGCGAGGATCGTGTAGAGCGTGCGGTCCTCCACATCCTTCGGCAACAGCAGCGCGGTCGAAGCGACGCCGATGACCACGGAGAACAAAGTCATCGCCCCCAGCGACCAGCTCTTGATCAGCCGCAGGAAATCCAGCCCGTTCTCGCCCAGCGACTCCGGCCCCTCATGCTGCGAGAGATCGAAGAAATTGCTGGCAATGGCGATCAGCGCGAAGAGCCCGAGGAAATAGAACACCTTCATCCGCACCAACTGCGTGAAGGCATGCGTGGCGATCACCGAAATGCGTCGCACACGTGCGAAAGGCAGCTTTCTGGACTTGGCAGCGGTCATGGCTTTTCCTCCGTGGTTTCGCGCAGGAAAAGACGCTCCAGCGTGGTGCGCGGCTTGCCGGAATGAAGCCACTCCGCTTTTCCGGAACGCCTCACCAGCGCCTCGATTTCCTCAATTAGCTCCGGCGGCGCATCCTTCAACAGGATCTCCGTCTGGTCCTCGATGGCAATAAGGTCCTGCAAGCGTCCGGCCTTCACTATTTTCCCTTTGAAAATGATCCCAACGTGGTCGCAGACCTCCTGCACCTGCTCCAGCAAATGCGAGCACAGGAACACCGTGATGCCGCGATCCCGGAGCTTCAGAATCAGGTCCCGGATTTGGCGGGATCCGATCGGATCCACCCCGGCCGTCGGCTCATCCAGGATCACCAACCGTGGCTCCTGCACCAGCGCTTGCGCCAGGCCGATGCGTTGCAGCATCCCCTTCGAGTAGCCGCCGATCCGTCGATCGCGCGCGCCTTCCAGATCGACGAGTGCGAGCAGTTCGTGGACCCGCGCCTTCAACTCCGCACCGCGCAGGCCGCAGAGTTTTCCGTAAAAAGCCAGCGTCTCCGCCCCTGTCAGGTGCTTGTAGAAATACGGGTTCTCCGGCAGGAAGCCGACGTCCTCGCGCGAGTCCACCTTCAGCGAATCCTTGCCGAAAATCGAGCAGGTCCCGGACGTCGGCACCACCAGCCCGAGCAGCGCCTTCATCGTCGTCGATTTCCCCGAGCCGTTCGGTCCGATCAGCCCGTAGACCTCCCCCGCCTCGATCGTGATCGACACATCGTTCACCGCACGCAGCGGCTCACGCTTCAAGGAGGTCTTGAAGTCCTTCACCAGGTTGCGGATTTCGACGGCAGGCACATCGGCATTCCAGCCATCCCGGATGAAATGCCAATGAAGAAGCGGTGAAATATAACGTGTCCCAGCAATCACCCGGCGCCCGCCGTCAGGCGAGCTCGCTCATGGGCGTTTGAACTCCAGGTGTTTTCCTCAGCAGCCATCTGAAACTGCAACTCTCCGGCAAGACTTCTGCCGGTCACCCCTCCGTCCACGAACGAGGTGCGCTTACGATGAGATTCCTTGAATAGTCCTGTGAACTCTCCAGTCTCACAGGACCATGAAATTCGGTATCTCCTTGTGTCTGCTTCTGATGGGTTCCCTGATGGCAAAGGCCGCGCCGCCTGCTCCTTCGACCCAAAACCCGCTGATTCAGGTCACGGTGGAATACATTGAAGTGACGCAGGAGGAAGCCACCCGCCTGCTTTACAAGGAGAAGCTCGGAAAGGATGGCACCAAGCTGCGGGCGGAGTTGCAGACCATGATGGAGTCGGGACGGGCGAAGCCGTTCGAAACCCTGATGGCTTCGTGCAAGGCCCAACAGAAAGCGACTTCCGAGTCGATCCGTGAGGTGATCTACCCCACGGAGTATGAGCCAGCTCAACTCCCGACAAATGTTGGGATCGACAAGCAGACCTCCCCAACTCCGGAAATGATCAAGGTGCTCTCCTCGCTGGTGACACCGGAAACTCCAACTGCTTTTGAGACGCGGAATACCGGTGGAACCGTCGAGCTCGAGGCCGTCCTGGCGGATGACAAAAAGACCATCCAGCTCCGCTTGATTCCCGAGTTGGTCATCGACACCGGCGTGAAGAAGTTCAACGCCCGCAAGGATGCTCAAGGCGACGAACTCTGTGTGGAGATGCCCTTGTTCTACGCGATCCGATTCAACATGGCGGCGGATCTGATGGATGGCGCGCCACAGCTTCTTTCCCTTCAGACCCCACCCGGCCCGGACGGCGCGCCGGACCGCAGCCGCAAGCTGATGGTCATCGTGACCGCCGAGGCTGTGAAGGCTGCGCCTTCAAAATGATCTGATCCACTCCCTGATCTCACCACCATGAAACCGACCCTTTTTGCCCTTCTTGTCCTCTCCAGTTCCCTGATCGCTCAAGAGCCCGCGCCTCGCCCGGCCCCGCAGGCTTTTGAGAATGGAGACCTCGGCAAGTCGGAAGACTTCGATGTGGCTCCGAATGCGCCCATGCAGGTCCAGGTGACCATGGAGTTCATTGAGGTGCCGCAGGCTGAAGTCACGCGCTTGCTCTACAAGGAGAAGCTCGGGAAGGACGGAAGCAAGCTGCGCGAGGAACTCCAGAAATCGGTCGATGCCCAGAAGGCGAACCTTTATGAAACCATGATGGTGGTGGCCAGGAGTGGCCAGAAGGCGACAGTCGAGTCGATCCGCGAGGTGATTTATCCAACGGAAGTGGAGCCCTCCAGGATCCCAAACGAGGTCAAGGTGGACAAGGAGGTCGTGAACAACATGGAGAACATCAGGGCCCTCGCCGCGTTGGTGGCTCCCAATACCCCGACCGCCTTTGAAACAAGGAACACGGGAGGAACTCTGGAAATCGAACCCACGATCGGAGATGACAATCAGATCATCGATCTCCGTATTGTTCCGGAAATCGTTTTCGAAACCCCCTGGAGAAGATGGAACGTCCGCAAGGATGTGTTGGGAAATGAGTCCGCGATCGAGATGCCCTACTTCTATTCCATCCGGACCAACACAGCCCTGACCGTGGCCGATGGCATGCCGCAACTGCTCGCAGTGTTCACGCCGAAAGGCGCAGATGACAAGCCGGACCCGACCCGCAAGATGCTCGTCATCGTCACAGCAGATGTTGTCAAAGTCAGACTCAAGCCCAGCCGATGAAACGCTCCATTTTCCTGCTACTACTGATCGCCGGAAGCCTGCGGGCGGAGATCGGAATCGTGGCGCATCCCGGCGTCGACTGCTCACCGGGCTCGACCACGGTCTGGACCGGAGCCATGCAGGCGGCCTTTGATCGCATGCTCGGCGCGAAAAGCTCGATGACGCTGGAGCGGGTGGAGCCACCGAACCCACTGGCCGCGAAGATGGCGGGCTTTTCCTGGAAGGAAGCCGAGGTGCTCCCGAAGGATGGATGGTTTGCCGTGACCGGAGATGCCTCGGAGAAACTGGTGGATGAAGCGAATCAGAAATGGCAGCTCCTCGCCGGGGCAGGTCCGATGCCTTTCAAATACAATGGATCTGCCGGAGGTCGCTCCGCCTATGTGGGAATGAAACGCGATTTCCTTTTCAAGCTGGCCTTCAGTCCCTCGGGAGACTCGCGTTTGTCATGGGGTCAGGAAAAGAAGCCGGTTCGTTTTTTCGGAGCCAGGGGAGATGTGGCGGGCGACTATTCCGGCAGTGTCCGAGTCCTCGCTTACCGTCCGCTTGAGCGCTGCATGGCCCTGCAACTGCTCGCGAAGGTGGGCGACGACACGCTTGTGCTCTACCAGCCAGCAGAAGGTCAGCCGATGATCGAGGCGATGCGCTGGGTGAAGACCTGGCGTGAGGGATGGAACAAACATGAGGGCGAAAATCTGGACTGGAATGACAAGGTCATGCACCAAATGGACGATCTGCGAGTGCCCGAGATCTCACTGAAGGGCCATGCGGATTTCAGCAATGACTTCAAGGGAGCTTACCATTTCAAGGACGAGAAAATGCCCTACGTCGTCTCCCAAGCCGTGACCGACATGAAGCTGGAGATTGATGGATTCGGAGTGAAGTTCGAAGCCACTGCAGAGATGCAGATGGATCCCTTCGCGAGTGATACGCGAAAGAGTCCGGTGCCCCGCAAGTTCTGGTTTGATCGTCCATTTTTCGCCTTCCTCTGGCGGGACGGTGCCGAGTGGCCCTACGCCGCCGTCTGGTTCGGCACGCCGGAGGGTTTGGTGAAGTAGCGGGATATTTGGAAATTGCCGCAGGCGGTTTCTTGTGCGAGCCTTTGTGCGTGGCGACCAATCTCGACATTGATCAGAAGCTCCTTGAAGAGGCTGTTTCACTCGGCAAGCACCGTAGCAAAAAGGCGGCGGTGACGGATGCGCTCGTTGAATACATTGCTCACAAGAAGCAGCAGGAAATCCTCGGACTGTTCGGAAAGATCGACTACGATCCGAAGTTCGAAGCCGGAAGGCGTCGCTCGAAGGCATGAGTGTTCTGGTGGATTCCTCGGTCTGGTCGCTCGCCCTGCGACGCAGGCGACCGGTTGAGACCGACGAGGTGGCCCTGTTGGGGGAGCTGATCGAAAAGGGGCATGTTCGAATGATTGGCCCGATCCGCCAGGAGGTCCTCTCCGGCATTCGTGAGAAGGCGCAATTTCTCAAATTGAAGCACGCGCTTTCTGCCTTTCCCGATCTTGTCCTTTCAACTTCCGATCACGAAACTGCCGCAGAATTTTGCAACACCTGCATGGCCGCCGGAATCCAGGCCTCCCACACGGATTTCCTAATCGCGGCCGTTGCCTTCCGGCGTCGCCTTTCCATCCTGAGTGTCGACAAAGATTTCATGCACCTCGCAAAGATCCTTCCGATCCAGGTGGTCGGCATGAAGTAGCACAATTTACGCTGCTACGCCAGCACGCCGGTGACGACCTTCGACGGTTTCACGCCGGTGAGTTTCTGGTCGAGGCCCTGGAAGGGGAACGAGAGCTTCTTGTGATCGAACCCAAGCAGGTGAAGCATGGTCGCGTGGAAGTCACGGATCTGAACCGGATCCTTCGCGGCCGAGTAGCCGACGGGATCCGTTTCGCCATAAGTGAAGCCAGGCTTCACTCCCGCACCCGCCATCCAGAGGGTGAAAGCCCCGGGGTTGTGGTCGCGACCGACGAACTTGTTGGTCGTGCCGCCGCGGTTTTCCTGCATCGGGGTGCGACCGAATTCTCCGCTCCAGACGACGAGCGTGTCCTCCAGCAGACCGCGCTGCTCCAGGTCTGTTAGAAGCGCGGAGATCGGCTTGTCGATGTCCACGCACTTCTTCACGAAGCCGCCGCTGATCGACTCGACCTCATTGGATCCGTGCGTGTCCCAACCCCAGTCAAAGAGCTGGATGTAACGCGTGCCGGCCTCGGCGAGGCGGCGTGCGAGCAGGCAGTTGTTCGCGAAGGATTCCTTTCCCGGCTTCGTGCCATACATCTCGTGAATGTGGGCGGGCTCCTTCGAGATGTCCATGACCTCGGGAACCGAGACCTGCATACGGAAGGCCATCTCGTACTGGGAAATGCGGGTCAGCGTCTCTGGATCGCCGATTTCCTGATGCGTCTGGCGGTCGAGCTGATCGAGCGCATCGAGTGCGGTGCGTCGCACATCGCGGGTGATGCCGGGAGGGTTCGCGGCATTGAGCACCGGATCGCCGGCGGAGCGGCACTGCACGCCCTGATAGACGGAAGGCAGGAACCCGGATCCCCACAGCGAGGCACCGACGCGCGGGATGCGTCCACCGGAAATGAGGACCATGAATCCAGGCAGGTTGTTGTTGTCGCTGCCGAGTCCCCAGGTCACCCAGGAGCCGATCGAGGGGTAGCCGAGGTTCTGGCTTCCCGTATGGACGAGCAGTTCGGCCGGGCCGTGGTTGAACTGGTCGGTCTGCATCGTCTTGATGAAGCAGAGCTTGTCGGCGTGCTTCGCGAGGTTCGGCAGACGATCGGAAAACCACGCACCGGACTGGCCGTATTGTTTGAACTCGAACTGCGGGCCGAGCATTTTCGGCACTCCCTGAATGAAGGCGAAACGCTTGCCCTCCAGGAACTCCTTCGGGCATTCCTTGCCGTCGAGACGCTTGAGATCCGGCTTGTAATCGAACAGGTCGAGTTGGCTGGGTGCGCCGACCATGTGCAGGAAGATCACCCGCTTCGCCTTCGGGGCGATCAGCGGCGCAAGCGCCATCAGCGGATCATTTGCATCACGCAGGATCGCGGGCTTTCCGGAGCCGGACGCGATCCCCTGCGAAGCGAGCCACATCCCACCGAGTCCGGTAGTGCAGTCGCGGAGAAAGTGCCGCCGCGTGAGGTGGCGCAGGCGTTCCTGGGCGATGGTGTCCTGTAAATTCATTTGAGTGAGAGGTGAACATCGAACATTGAACATCGAACGTCCAACATTGAAGTGAAGAGGGTTTTAGAGTGAAAGAGGAACATCGAACATTGAACATCGAACGTCCAACATTGAAGTGAAGAGGGTTTTAGAGTGAAAGAGGAACATCGAACATTGAACATCGAACATCCAACATCGAAGGGAAGAGGGTTTTAGAGTGAAAGAAGAATATCGAACAACGAACGTTCAACATCGAAGCGTGGAAATCAATGGGAGTCGCGGCGTTTTTCGGCGGTGGCGATGCTTTTGACGAAGATGCGGATGAGTTGATCGGTTTCAGACAACAAGGTCGGGAGTTCAGCGTTCGTCGGGGCAAGTTTGGCACGCACGATGAGTTTCAACCAGCGGTCGGTTTCGCGGAGTTCCTTCAATGCCAGGCGAAGCTTGTGGATGAAGTCGGCGGGTGACTCCGCGCCTTGAGATTCACAGTGATGGGAAAGTGGAGCGGTTCCAGAACGCAGCAACTGGTTTCCAATATGACGGTCCGCATAGTCGTTCGAAAGGGACTTGGTGAGTTTCACGATCAGCACCGCAAAATCCAGCAGCCTCTCTTCAAGATCATACGGCTGTTTCCTCACTTCTTCCCTCTTCACTTCGATGTTGGACGTTCGATGTTCAATGTTGGACGTTCACCTGACCATCGCCTCGTCAAGGTTCAGCAGCACGGAGGAAACCACTCCGAAAGCGGCGATCTGAGGAGTCGCTCCGGCCTTGGGGTCCGGGGATTGCGTGAAGCCGGTTTCGAGTTTCCGGTAAAGGGCCGTGAGCTGCTTGAGCCGCTCGGGAGTGGCGCTGCGTGAGGTGACGCGACGGTAACCGGAGGCGAGTTTTTCTTCGATCGTGGGAGCAGGAAGCTTCTCGATCCATCCGGCGAGGGCGCGGGCGCATTCGTCGAAGGCCGGGTCGTTCATGACCGTGAGGGCCTGCAGCGGAGTGTTCGAAACCAGGCGGCGCTTGCTGCACATCTCGCGGGTCGGAGCATCGAAGGTGGCGAAGGTCGGGTAGGGAATACTACGCTTCCAGTAGGTATAGACCGAGCGGCGGTAGCGTTCCGGATCTCCGGGCATCGGGGTTTTCCAGGCGTCGGCATTGAAAGGCTTCCAGACGCCATCGGGAATCGGCGGATGTGTGGGCATGCCGAAGGACTTGTGGGTGACAAGGCCGCTCACCGTCAGTGCATGGTCGCGCGCCATTTCCGCCGTGAGCCGCTGGCGCGGGCCGCGGGCAAGGAGGCGGTTCGATTGATCGCGCTCCGCCATGCCCGGCGCGATGACCGCGCTCTGGCGGTAGGTGGCCGAGGTGGCGAGCTCACGCAGCAGGCGCTTGATGCTCCACTTGAAATCGCTCTGGAAGCGCACGGCAAGGTCGTCGAGCAACTCCGGGTGGTAGGGCTTCACGCCGGACGAGCCGAAGTCCTCGGCGGTCTCGACGATGCCGGTGCCGAAGAGTTCCAGCCAGAAGCGGTTCACGGCGACACGGGCGGTGAGGGGATTCTCGGGAGAGACCAGCCACTTTGCCATGCCGAGGCGGTCGTGCTTGGCGCTGGCAGGGATCTTCGGGAAAAGCGCGGGCACGTCCGGGGTTTCGATGAGGTCGCCCTTGTTGAGCCAGTTTCCGCGGATGAAGACGTGAGTCTCGCGACGGGCGGTCGGCTCCAGCTCACGCATCACGGGGACGGTGGTCGAGGGGATGGCCTTGAGCTGCTTGCCGGAGTTGCTGATCGTTTCACGAAGGGCGGTGACTTCGCTGCGGGTGAGCAGGGAGGTCCAGGCCGGGTCCGTGGCGGTGGAAAGGCGTCCGCGTTTCGCCACCATCGGGAAGCTGGCGATGATCGTGCCGCCATTTGCCAGCGAGACCTGGAGCTTGGCACCGGGTTCGACGACGATCGGCTCCTGTGGGATCACGACACACCAGCGGGTGCGGTCGATCTTGCTGTAGGGGCCCCAGCCTTGGCCGCCGCGCAGGGAGATTTCCGGATCGAAAAGTGGATGCTCCTCATCGCCGACTAGGCGGGCGAGTGGGACTGGACGCGGCTTCGATCCATCCGCCGGGAGAATGGTGACCTCGATCTTCCTCAGGAACGAACCCCACTCGGGGGTGAGGCGGGCAGCGGCCTCATCCACCGGCAGAAGCTCCAATTTCAGTGCGGTCAGCGGGGCGCCTTGGGGCGGCAGGAACGAAAGCAGGTGGGTCGAGCTGCTGGCGACATTGCCGGTGGTGCGGAACTCGCGGAAGCCATCCTGATCGGCCGTCTTCAACATCGTGCCCTTGCCGGTGGCTTCGAGGTTGCTCACCGGCTGCCAGGCCGTGGCTTTGTTCAATTTACCATGGATCTCGTACAAAGCCGACTCCGCTTTCAGGACCGCGGTGTGAAGCTTGCCCGCCTCGTTGTGCTTCGAACGGTCCAGCGGGATGGCGATCTCGGGAAAGTTTTCGCTCAGGTCCGCATCGCGGGTCTGGTTGAAGAAGGCGGCGAACTTGTAGTATTCGTCGTGCTTGATGGGATCATAGGGATGGCTGTGGCACTGCACGCAGCCGAAGGTCTGACCCTGCCAGACCTCCCAGGTGGTGTTGACGCGATCCAGCACGGCGGTGACGCGAAATTCCTCATCGTCGGTGCCGCCCTCATCGTTCGACTGCGTGAGCCGCTGGAAGGTGGTGGCGATCAGTTGGTCGAGAGTCGGATTCGGGAGCAGGTCGCCGGCGAGTTGTTCGATGGTGAACTGGTCGAAGGGCTTGTCCTGATTGAAGGAATCGATCAGCCAGTCACGGAATTTCCACGTATTGCGGCGTTTGTCCGAGCCCAGGCCTTCAGAGTCGGCGTAGCGTGCGAGGTCCATCCACACCGAGGCCCAGCGCTCGCCGAAGGCAGGCGAGGCCAGCAAGCGTTCGACCTGCTTCTCGTAGGCATCGGGTGAGTTGTCGGCGAGGAAGGCCTCCAGCTCTTCCAAGGTCGGAGGCAGTCCTACCAGGTCGAGTGAGACACGGCGCAGCAATGAAGCACGATCCGCCTCCTTTGACGGGCTGAGTTTTTCCGAATCGAGACGACCGAGGATGAAGGGGTCGATGGAGTTCCGGCACCAGTCCGGTTTCGAAACCGTCGGCGGCGTGTGGCGCTCGGGTTTCACGAATGACCAGTGCTCGCCCCATTTCGCGCCTTCCTGAATCCACTGCCGGAGGGTTTCGACCTCCTTGTCGGAAAGCGGCGGGCCGTGCTCGGGCTTCGGCATGACCTCGTCCTCATCCTTGCTGACGATGCGCTTGATCAGCTCGGAGGCGTCCGGATTTCCGGGCACCACGACGATCTCGCCGGACTTGCCCTTGCCGAGCACCTTGTCGCGGTAGATGAGGGAAATGTTTCCGGCCTCCTTCACCCCGCCGTGGCAGGCGGTGCACTTGGCATTGAAAATCGGCCGCACGTCATGGGCGAAGTCGATCTCGCCCCGGGAGATCAGCGGGGCGAGGGAAAGGATCAGAATGGAGCGACTCGATTTCATTCAGAAAAATGCGGATTTCGTTGATGGGATTCCCTCATCCGTTCGCAGGGGAAGACCGGCCATTGAGCTGGAGGCAACCTTACTCGGAAAACTCCCGAATGCTATCAGGCCTCGCGGATTTGCGCTACGGCGGCGGCCATGTCCGGAGCACGGAAGGTCGAGGAGCCGGCCACCATCACATTTGCCCCCGCCTGGCCGCAGCGGCCGGCGGTTTCGGTGACGATGCCGCCATCGACCTCGATGTGATACGAAAGTCCGTGCTCGGCCCGAAACGCCGCTGCGGCGGAAATTTTCGGCAGCACCTCGGCCATGAACGCCTGCCCGCCGAAGCCCGGCACCACGGTCATGCACAGCAGCAGGTCGATCTGATCGAGAAAGGGGATCGCCGCCTCGAAGGGCGTGGCCGGATTCAGCGCCAGTCCTGCCTGGCAGCCTGCCTCGCGGATGCGGCGCAGGGTTTCCGCGACGTCGTGCTCGGCCTCGACATGGACCGTGATCAGGTCGGCCCCGGCGGCCACAAAGCGCGGCAGGAAATGGTCCGGCCGCGAGATCATCAGGTGGACATCGAGGAAGATGTCGTTCGTTTCATGGACGGTCTGGACCATCGCCGGGCCGAAGGAGATGTTGTCGACGAAATGCCCGTCCATCACATCGAGATGGATCCAGTCGGCCCCGGATTGGATCGCGCGGGTCACCTCGTCGCGCACGCGCGAAAAATCCGCCGCCAGCAAGGACGGTGCCACCACCCGGTCACGGAAAGTCTTTGGAATCACGTCGACAGGGAAGACGCGCCGGGCCGAAGTGGCAAGCGGCCAGTGAGGATCATGGCACGCGGTCGATTCGGACGAGGCTGACCCATTGTTTGCCCGTGGGTGTTTTTGAGGCTCCGAGAGGCGCTGCGGCAGAGGAAACCAGCCGCCAATCACCTTGTTTTAGCCGAAAAGTTCCCACGCAAGTGAAGCAGGTGAATTCAGGCATTTCGACATGGAACGCTGGAAGTCCGTACGTGGACTTTCCGGAAAGCGCGACCTCTTCGAAACGAAGCGCAACATCCAATGCACCCTGATCAAAGGCCACCTCTGAAGCAGTTGCGATAAAGGTTTGGCCCGTATTTCTTGTTTCAAATGATGAAGGAGTCAGGAGGCTTGGAGGTCCAGGGCTCACTCCATCTGCAGGCGTAGTCTGAGTGCCTGAAAGTGTTTTCGCAGGGAACTCAGTCGGATAGATTCGTTCGGTAATCGATTCAGAATTCGCTTGGGTTGGTGGCTCGGTGGCGTGGACAGGGCTGGCCACCAGACGGAATCCTTCTTTCGCGTTAAGCCATGATTCTCGGAGCTTCGCAATGGCATCGGCATCATTGGCGTGATCAAGGCTTTTGGCCAGCTCTACAGCAGGCACTTCCCATACCTCCAGGCGGATTCTGAGTGGGAGCAGGACTCTTTTAAGTCGCGTAGGTTCGATGCTGAGCTGATTGGAATGTGTCACTGCTTCCGCAAAGGGATCGGTGGCTTCCTGCGCTTCGCTTGGAGTAGCACTTGGAGCTGAGTTCGCCTCTGGTTCCGCCGTAGCAATTGAAAAAACAAGAGTGGAGGTCAGCAGGGCGAAAAGGTGTGAAGGTTTCATGGATGCTGCTTGGGACGAGGGAACTCGGGATTTGATTCGATGTATTCAGTCAGAATCTCAGCGCCATGTCAGTGAAGACCTCGAAATCCGCGTGCATTTTCTCCGGATCTCGGGAGGTTGAGGGAGTTCATGTCGGAAAATCCGAAAACCCCAGAGCCCGCGAAGCTGAATCCGCTCCAGGCGGTGATGCTCGATGCCTCGGCGAATGAGCCGCTGCGCGACGTGCGCTTTGCCGCTGGGCTGGCGATGCTGGCGATCTCGTCCTTCGCTCTCGTGACGACTGCCTTTTTGCTGTTCGAAGGCTGGACGTTCTGGAGCGGCTTGGATGGCGACCTTCACCGCCGTGGACTCTACACCCTGCAGGTCATCCGGACCGGGCTCTATGTCATCGCCGCCGTGTGGTTCCTGCGCTGGACCTGGCTCTGCGCGGCGAATGCCAAACGGATCGCCCCCTCGAATCCGGAACTCAATCCCACCACCGCCGTCGGGGCCTATTTCATGCCGCTGGTGAATCTTTTCGCGCCCTACCAGCAGCTTGTGGAAATCGTGGAGGTCGCGGAAAATCGTTTGGCGCAGTTCGACATCAAGCCGCTCGTTCGTCCGTGGTGGCTGGCGTGGTGGGGGATGAATGCGGTCTGGGTCCTGGGCGGTGATTTCCGCGTGCCGGGGGTGATGGCGGGCGAACTCCTCCTCACCGGCTTCTCCAGCCTCTGGGTGATCCGGCTCATTTCAAAACTCAGCCGCGCCCAGTCCGAGATCCGCCCGCCCTTCGAGGTGGTGATCAAGGCCCCAAGGCCGAAGCCCAAACGCGAGCAGGTGCGCCGAAACAGCAAGCCCGGCTACACTGCCGCGAAGCCGTCCAGTGCCCTGCCACAGCGCGCATCCGTTCCGAAACCACCGTCGCCGCCGAAGGCTGACGACTGAGTCTGGAATCCGCGCTTGGCACCCTGAGGCCCGCAGGTTCATCCTCACCGCGTCATGCTTTCGGACAGTTTCATCTCGCATCTTCAGGACACGCTCACCGACATCGATTCCGCCGGACTCTACAAGCGCGAGCGCATCATCGACTCGACCCAGAACTCCACCGTCCGCCTCAAGGACGGCCGCACGGTGATCAACCTGTGCGCGAACAACTACCTCGGCCTCGCCGATCACCCGAAGGTGGTCGAAGCCGCCAAGTCCGCGCTCGATCGCTGGGGCTTCGGCATGGCCTCGGTCCGCTTCATCTGCGGCACCCAGACGCTCCACAAGCAGCTTGAGGAGAAAATCTCCGCCTTCCTCGGCACCGAGGACACCATCCTCTATCCGTCCTGCTTCGATGCCAACGGCGGTCTGTTCGAAGTTTTGCTCGGCGCGGAGGACGCGGTCATTTCCGACTCGCTGAACCACGCCTCGATCATCGACGGCGTGCGCCTCTGCAAGGCCAAGCGCTTCCGCTACGCCAACAACGACATGGCCGATCTCGAGGCCCAGCTCCAGGCCGCCGATGCCGCAGGAGCCCGCTTCAAGCTCATCACCACCGACGGCGTGTTCTCGATGGACGGCATCATCGCCCAGCTCGATCAGGTCCACGCCCTCGCGGCGAAATACAACGCCATCGTCCACTTCGACGACTGCCACGGCTCCGGTTTTCTCGGCGCGAAAGGCCGCGGCACGCACGAGCTTTGCGGGCTGTTTGGAAAGATCGACCTCACCACCAGCACCCTCGGAAAAGCCCTCGGCGGTGCCTCCGGCGGCTACACGTCCGGGAAAAAGGAGATCATCGACCTGCTGCGCCAGCGCTCGCGGCCGTATCTCTTTTCGAACACCATTGCGCCACCGATCGTCGCGGCCTCGCTCGCCGTTTTCGAAATGCTGGAGGCCTCCACCGAGCTCGCGGATCGCGTGAAGTCGAACGCTCAGTATTTCCGTAACGCGATGGCCGGCACCGGCTTCACCATTGGAGGCAAGGACCATCCGATCTCTCCGGTCATGCTTGGCGATGCCGCGCTGGCCCAGCAATTTTCCGCCAAGCTCCTCGACCACGGCGTTTACGCGATCGGCTTCTTCTTCCCGGTCGTTGCCCAGGGTGCGGCCCGCATCCGCACCCAGATCAGCGCGGCGCACACGAAGGTTCAGCTCGATCAAGGCATCGAGGCCTTCGTGAAGGTCGGAAAGGAACTCGGCGTCATTTCCTGATGCGACAAGTCATCATTTTCACCGATGGTGCCTGCAAGGGCAACCCGGGCCCCGGTGGCTTCGGCGTGGTGCTGAGGTCCGGAAAGCACCGGCTCGAACTCGCCAAGGGCTTCGCCCGGACCACGAACAACCGCATGGAACTCATGGCCGCCATCGCGGGCCTGGAGGCTCTAACAGAACCTTGTGCGGTCGAGCTGCATTCGGACTCGCGGTATGTGATCGACGCCCTGACAAAGAACTGGATCAAGGGCTGGAAGGCGAAGGGCTGGAAAACTTCCGCCAACCAGCCGGTGAAGAACCAAGACCTCTGGCAGCGCCTCACCGCCGCTGCCGCCACCCACAAGATGACCTGGCACTGGGTCAAGGGCCACGCCGGCCACGCCGAGAACGAGTGCTGCGACCAGCTCGCGGTCAACGCTGCCACCGCGCGGAATCTGCCGCCGGACGAGGGCTTTGAGGAAAAGGCCTGACCTGCGGCCTGCCTAGACCTCCCCACTGCGCCAAGTCTGCGCTTTTTCCAGCGCATCGCTTCCAGATAGGATCAGATGCCGAATGACAAAACATCTTTGACGACCCGAATTTACGACTTGCCCAGAGCAACTTGATATTCTTAATCTCCAATGTTATTCGTAATGGCATCCATGCATATTTTTTAAATCACACGCAGCTGCTTTTGCGACGGCGGATTCAAGCGGCCAGCGCACGCGTGGATGGCGGGTTGAATCCGCCAGGGAAAAACCAATAAATCATGAAAACAATAATATTCTCACTGCTTTTGGCGGTAACTCAACTTTCCTTTGCGAAGGAATCGCGTGAAGCCGACGAAGCCATCAAAAGATATCAGAGTAAGGAGCCAAGCTTGATGAGAATCAGTGCTACTCCTCAAGCAGCGCTTGTTCAGCTAGTGACCAAGATGAAAGACCCTTCTGCTAGAAAAACGACAGTGGAGGAAGTGTTTTCCGTATTGACGATCACTCGGGATTCACATGATAAAGAGCTGATTCCTCAATTAAAAGAATTGTGGAAAATACATCAAAAATCAACATTCCGAGTCATTTTTGGAAAAGGTTGGCGCAGCGTAAAGTCTAGGGATTACAACCAAGAAATATGCGATGAAATCAAAATATTGATCAAAAGCTTCGGAGGCTCGACTGATGATCTGATGGAGTCGTTTGATCATGAAGCCAAGCCTGCCGAATAATGAAAGTTGGCCGCGAGAGAAAAGCCTCATCCCGATAAATGACGAAATCGTTTGCCATTTGAGGCAATGGTCGTGGCCAAGACGATCAGAGGATCAATAGGCCACGCTGAGAACGAATGCTGCGACCAGCTCGCGGTCAACGCCGCCACCGCACGGAATCTGCGGCCCGACGATGGCTTTGAGGAAAAGGTCTAGCCGGATTCTGCAGCGCTGCATGCCAGCCATTCATGCATCGGCGTGGATTGCCCAAATTTTATTGGGGCGATCACGAGGCATTTTGCCCGGAATGGCCCGAGCCCTGCATATTAGATCAGGGTTCAACCATTGTTTTACGACCATGAGACTCGTTTTCCTAGCCGCTCCTTTCCTCGCAGGAGCCTATGCCTTGGTGTCGCCGGACGAAGCCCCCGCCAACGGAAAATCCTCTCAACTGACCAGCTCCTCGGATCGCCTGGAGTTTTCCCGAGACCAGCCCGAGGGCGGCATCACCCGCAGCTCCCTGAAGCTGACCTTGGTGGGTGAGGACCAGCAGGCGACGATCACCGACGTCCAATTCATCGGCCCTGGTGCCCGGAATTACTCGATCCAGTCCTTTCCCGGGCTCGTCCTTGCGGATCGTTGGGCCGAGCTTCAGATCGGCTTCAGCCCTACCTCCGCCAGCGGCTCGACCGAGGCGACGATGGTGATTTCCACCGACAATCCCGACACCCCACCGCTCAAGGTTCCGCTGAAGGCCTCGCGGATGTG
>JANOKL010000121.1:0-19673 GCA_031419215.1 Luteolibacter sp.
CAGGATGGGACAGTCATCCTTGGTGCTTGTGCTTGGCGTCCAATCCAGCAGCAAGGGGGCCATGTTGCTGATGTTCACATCGCCCCAGTTCAGGAGCACACCGTCCTTCATCCACTTGTTCGTGTCGGTGTAAGTCTGGCGGTATTCGATCCAGTAGTCGTTGCTGGTCCCGCTGCGATCCACGGCGATCGCCTTGTCGCCCGCCGCGGCAGTTTTATCGATCGCCCGGATGCGCGTGGTCGTGCTGCCGTTGGCGGTGATTTTCACCACATCCGCATCCACGATCCAATCGAGGTAATTCTTCTGCCGCGCGCCGAAGTGCGCGTCCGTGGAACTGCTCGCGCCGCCCATGTGGTCAAAGGGATTGCCGTATTCCACGGCATCGCCCGCGCCAATGGTGGTGCCGTCCGTGGTGTCCCAGAAGCCCGAGTGCAGAAGCCCGAAATTGTGCCCGACCTCGTGGCTACACACGCCGAGGCTCCACTGGCTGTTCGCCAGCCACGCGCCACGTTGGCCGACGAAAGCCATACCGCCGAATCCCACGTCGGGCTTGTCGCCGGTGACCACGACTTCGTGGGTGTAGTCGGTATGGGGGAATCCCGCAGCCGCAGCCGCCGCGCGCGCCGCTGTCAGCATCGGGCCAAAGCTCCTGTAGTTCGAGTGCGGCAGTGGCAGGCGCAGAGTCGGAGTGAAACCCGAGCCTCCCGTGCCGATTGCCGCCCAAGTCATTTTGCCAAAGGACATCTCCGTCCAGTGCGAATTCATGTTGTTGATCAGCGAGGTCAGCGTCGCGTCGCTCACCACTTGGCCGGGCGCATCGGGGAAATCGACGCGGATGATCAGCAGCTTCTTCACGCCCTCCGTACTGGCGCTTTGCGCGACCACTCCACCACCTGCTTGCTCCTCGCCGAACGCAGCAATCATTGAATCCAAGGCATGGCTAGGGCCACAGAAAAATGTGTGGCTGCTACCATCCCAATCGACTGCGATCTCATCAGCAGTGGCGCTGGTATTCAAACCGGATGTCGGGCACACGGGGGCTGTTTCGCCGGCCGCCCGCAGTTCATCAATCTCGACCGGCTCCATCACGCGGCCGGGCAATTCCGTCAGCACCAGCTTGCCGTCGAGCGCGATGCCCTGCACGGCGATGTTCGCCCGCGTCGGCACGAGATCGCGCTGGCCGAAGGTGAAGGCATCGAACTCACGCCCGTCTTTCATGGACACCTTGCGCTGGATCGGCAGGACGCCAAGCGGCTTGCCGGGCGCCGGCACGGCCGCGATCACCCACAGATCGCCTCGTCCGGTGACCGGCTCTTCAAGTTGCTCAACGATTTCCGGCGGCAACTGTCGCCGCACGACCTGTGGCACCGCCAGTTCGAGCGCACGCCGCGGATCCTGATCGATCAAGTCCGCCATTTGATTCCTCCGCTCCCCCGCAAGCGTCAGCCCCTCACTCACCAGCGCTGCCTTTTTCTCCTTCGTCGTGGCCGTGGAAAAACGCCCGGTCCACTCGCGAAAACTGACAAACACAGGCTCCGCAACAGGCATCCGCCAGAGCAGATCCTGTCGCACCGGCAGCGTCACTTCCTGCGGCACAGGAGCGGCTTCACGGTCGCTGCCCTCGCTCGTCGTCAAGGACTCTTCCGTGATCGGTGGCCTCTCGGGCAATGATCGCTCTGAGGCTGGCTTGCTGATCGAAGTGACGACAGCTGGCGCCGCCGCTTGTGGTGAGGAACGAGACAACTGCCAGCACACGAGCGCGGTCGCTCCTGCAATCAGCATGACACCGCTCCAGCGCAAAAAAGCGAGTCGTTGCGACCGCGAGGGCGCGGCGGACGGGCCGCGTCCGGTTGGATCGTGGTTCTTCATGGGTTTTAGATCAAAAATCGAATTGTAGCTTAGATAGTCCCGGAGATATCGTCAAGGTCTGCCGGGAGGATTTAGGAACGCTCGTCAATCCCCTTTTCCCCGCCCTCCAGTCTTCGCCGAGGCTACGACAGGCAGGCCGGTCGGGCCCAACGGCTGTTTCAGGGGCCTCCCGCCAAAAGCAAATTCCTAGCAGTCGTAAAATCCTCGGAGCCGCGCTGCCGGGGGAAACACTTTTGCTAAGGACAAAAGTTGAAGGCCGACTCGGAAATCTCGTGCAGCTCGAAGGTGAGGTCACGGGTCCGAATGGCCTGCTCGCCAGCGCGAAGGTGGCGCTGAGTGGAGAGTGATCAGCCAATTTCCCAATGCCTCGGCAGCTCCCAGTTCGCGAGATGGGCGGAGGCGGAGATTTCCTCGCCTGCTCCAATTGGAACGATCAGCCTCCGATGCGAGCGAATTGCAGTATTCGGCATAAAACCATGATAACGCGCTGTCAGATTTCCCTCACCGCAAGTGGCTGTTCCTTCGATCCAGATGCTCATGGTATTCCGTGGAGCGAGACTGAATCCAATCATCCGAACCGATGTTCCTTCGCATCCATTCATTTTGATCTCGATTCCCTGGCCGAGCAGAAATCGTCCATTCGGTTCTTACACAGTACAATTGCTACGAAGCTCATTGCCCTGAGAGAATCAGGAGTAACGGACCTACATTTGCATGTATCCTGGACCTACCAGGATCAGTGTGCGGTCGGATTTGATCAAGAAGAGCTTCGCCTGATAAGTGAGCTTGAGTGCGACCTGTCGGTCGACTGTTTCCGGGAAATCTAGTCCATCCGTGTGAATCTGTGTGAATCCGTGGTTCAAATCATTTCCCAATGCCTCGGCAGCTCCCAGTTCGCGAGATGGGCGGAGGCGGCCAGCTTGAGATCCTCGAGCGTCGCATTCGCGGAAATCCTGACGCTGGCGGAAATTTCCTGCACGCGTTCCGGATCGTGGCTCGGGACCCCTTTTACGCTGACACTCTCTAACAACCCGGTGGCCAGCAACGCAGCCTCCACCTTGGCAGGGCTGATCTTGCGTCCGGCGACATTGATCGCGCCACCGATGGTGCCGAGGAGGCGGACGTGCCCGCGGGCGTCGAGATGCCCGAGGTCGTGGGTGAGGTAGCTGCCGTCATTGACTGGATCGTGGCTACGACGTTCATCGTAGCCGAGCGCGACCGAGTCACTCGTCACCCGCAGGCGGCCATCGGTCGAAGTCGAGACATTCACCCCTGGCAAAGCCAGCCCGGCATCGTCAGCGGAGTCGCGGGGTTCATCGCTGGCATCGTAGGAAATGCCACCGCATTCGCTGGCTCCGTAAAAGTTCCGGATCTTCAGTCCGGTTTGATCGAAGACCGCATGCTCGAGTTCCAACGCCAGCGGGGCTCCGGCGGAGAGCGCGAGATGGATTGGAGCGTCCTTCAAGATCCCCGCCCGATGCCAGGCCCGCCACATCGACGGCACCGCCGGGAGGGCCAGTGATTCGTGTTGTTGGAAAACCTCCACCATCGCCCTTGGAAACGGCACAGGCAGCAAATGGATCGGCACGCCATGCAGCAGCAGCGGCAGGACGACATTTGAAAAGCCATACGAGTGTGCCAGCGAGATCACCCCGAGGTTGGGACGCTCCGGCGTCAAACCCATCGCCGTGACGATCCGATCCGCATCTGCGGCAATTCTTGGACCATCGAAAAAAATCCCGCGCGGAATCCCGGCAGCTCCCGGCGTGTGTTTCACCAGCAAGGTTCCTTCTGGTGGTGTGGAATGCAGAAGCGGCTCGGAGACGTCCTTCTCGACCGTGATCACCGGCTGCCCATCGCGCCAGGCCCGCAGGATATTTACGAAAAATTCGGTCGAACCGCTGCGGGCGACCACTGGGCCCTCCGCTCTCGGCGTGGCGGCGACCCGGGAGGCGAGGTCCGCAAAGCTCCACACCTCGCCCGTCGCGCCATCGAACAGCGCGGGCTGTTTGGCGAAGCGTTTCGAGGTTTCGAGCCAACGGGGATAGAGCATTTGACAAGGTGCGCATCACTGCCTAGCTAGCGCTGACCCGGTCCGACGAGCCCGAACTTCATTTCTCCAACCAAGTGGCCTACCGCGCTGATTCCCCTACCCACTCCGGACCGATCGCCGTGGCGATCACCGGCGCAGGAATTTTGACGTCGATGGGCCGTGATTTTTCCGAAAACGCTGCCGGATTTCGGGCCGGACGGACGGCATTCAGGCCGATTGATCTCTTCGATACCTCGCGCCAACGCGTCGGCACCGGTGGCCAGTGCGACCTCCCGCATTCATCGCCTGATCCCCGCATCAGCGCGAAAACGTGGGGCCGCATGGACCGGGGCACCCGCATGGCCTGGATCGCCGCGCGCGAGGCGATGGCGATGGCCGGGCTTTCCGGAGGAGCGATGCCGATGATGATCGGCACCTCTGCTGCCGCGATGCCGCTCGGCGAAGACTATTTCAAGCAGGCCGTGGCCACGCCGGATCGACGCAGCGGCCAGTTCCTGCGCGTGGAGACCTACCAACCGCAGCAGCAAATGGCCCGCATGGCGGAAAACCTAGGCATCCACGGCCCGCTGCGGATCATTTCCAATGCCTGCGCATCCGGCGCGAACGCCATCGGCCACGCGTTTCATCTCGTCCGCTCCGGAAAGGCCGAGCGAGTGCTCGCCGGTGGCTACGATGCCCTCTGCCAACTTGTCTTCGCGGGCTTCGATACGCTCCAAGCCCTCAGTCCTTCCGGCATTCCCCGCCCCTTCGATGCGGCGCGTGACGGCCTCGCTCTAGGTGAAGGCGCGGGCTTTGTCGTCGTGGAATCCCTCGCCTCTGCGAAAGCACGTGGCGCACGCGTGATCGCGGAAATCCTCGCCTACGGAGCCGCCACCGACATCCACCACCTCACCCAGCCGCATCCGGCGGGCGATGCCGCGTTTAAGACGATGGTCGCCGCTTGTGAGATGGCCGGACTTTCCCCGACCGAGATCGACTACATCAATTCGCACGGCACTGGCACGCCTCTCAACGACGTGGCCGAAGGCCAGGCGATCCAACGCTGGGCGGGCGACGACGTTTCGAAGATCAAGGTCAGCTCCACGAAATCCTCGATCGGTCACCTGTTAGGCGGAGCGGGTTCGGTGGAGTCGGTGATCTGCCTGATGGCGCTGGAGGGCCAATGGCTGCCCGCGAGTCTGAATGTTCGTGAGCTTGATCCGGTCTGCACCTTCGACCTCATCCGCGAACCGCGCGAAACGACGGTCCGCACCGTGCTGACGAACTCGTTCGGCTTTGGGGGCGCGAACGCGACGCTGATTTTTCAGAAGGAGGGCGCACGATGAGTCTGCGGATTTGTATCGCCGGCATCGGCGCGGTCAGTCCTGCGGGCTGGGGCGTGCAGGCGCTCTGTGATGCGGTCCGCGAGGGCCGGGAAATCGAGCGCTCGCTGCTGGTTCGTGAATCCTCCGGTGTGACCGTGAACACACCGGTGCTGCGGGTGCCGGTGCTGGGCGCGAACGTGCCAAAGTTCGCCCGCCTGCGTCGTGCCAGCGCCATTTCGAAATACGCCGCCGCCGCCGTGGCCGAGGCCGTGCCTGCGGATCGGATGGCGGCTTCACTGGCCGGAAGTTTCCGCATCGGTGTCATCACCACGCTGATCAACGGCTGCGTGAATTACTCGAACCGTTTCTTCGGAGAAGTGCTCAACGATCCGTCCATCGCCAGCCCGATCCTGTTTCCGGAAACCGTCTTCAACGCTCCATCGAGCCACATGTCCGCAATGCTCGGCAGCACCTCGCAGAACGACACCTTGATCGGAGATGGTGCGGAATTTTTCACCGGTCTTGAACTGGCGGCGGAATGGATCGAGCGCGGCGAGGTGGATGGCTGCGTCGTCGTCGGCAATGAGGAGATCGATTGGCTGAGCGCCGAGGCACTGCGCTTTTACTCGCGCAATTACGTGCCGGCGGAAGGAGCCGCCGCGCTCTATCTGGAGGCCGGTGATCATGGGCCGCAGTTGCTGCATGTTCCGGACCCGCAGACGTTTTCCGGCAGCAGTGGACGCATCGCTGCCAGCGCACGCCTGCGCCATCTGCTGGAAGTGGAAAATGATGGACGGACCCTGTTGGTGGACGGGCGCTGCGGCGTGGCGAAGCACGATCAGCCCGAAGATCAGGCCTGGGCCGATTGGCAGGGCGCTCGGCTTTCCCCACGTCGGATCGTGGGCGAATCCCTCGGAGCCTCCGCAGCCCTGCAATGCGTGGTCGCGGTCGAGGTGCTGCGCAGCGGTGGCTGCTCGAAAGCGGTGGTCACCTCCGCAGGAGGAAACGAACAAGCCGCCGGAGCGGTCTTCGGGAGTTAACGCACGCGCTCGAAGAACAGCGTGAACTCCTGGCGATTGTAGGTCAGGTGGGTGCGGGCGATGAGATGAAGTCCGGCGGCATCGGCACGGCGGAGGGCTTCCTGATAGAGACGGATCGTTTCCTCGAAGGTGGTGATGCCGGCCGTCTTCAACGTGAAGACCACGAGTCCGCCTTCTGTTAGATTCGCAGAGAGCCTAATCACCTGCTGGAGGGATTCGAGGGAATCACCGTTCAGATCGGAGAGCAGCGCATCGAAGGTGGTCGAGGCCGGTGGACGGAAGCTGGCGACATCGCTGTGGATAAAGCGCAGGTTCGGCTCGCGATCCAAACGCGGGTCCAGCACCGCGCGATCAATCGCGGTCACACGATGGCCGCGTTTCAACAACTCCGACGTCATGCCGCCGGGGCTGGCTCCGAGTTCCAGCCAGTGGCTGCCAGGGTTCATCGGTGGGCGATGCAGCAGCAGGTAGTGCAACGCCTCGGCGATCTTGGCCCCTGCGCGACTGATGGTGTCGGGCGCGTTCTGACTGATGAACTTCGTGCCGCCGGGATAGAAGCCGTTCGACTCCTGCGGGCTCTGCATGCCGGCGAAGAGTCCTTCTTTTCCGATGAGGCAGAACAGCGTCGGTTTCGCGGCGTCCTGGCCCTCGGCGTCATTCGGAGCGACCGGAAAGGCGGGGAAAAGTTGCAGCGTCCGACCGCGCAGGTTTGAGGCGAGTGTCTTGTAGTAGCGGTTCGACGAACTCGGATCGAGGAGGCCGATGAGCAGGGCCTGAGGTTGGCGGCCGCCGAATTTTTTCAGCAAGGTCTGCGCGGCCTTTTCGATAAAGCCCTCCATCTTCTGCGGATTGCAGGGCCAACTGTGTTCGACCGGAAGATTCCAGCGGAGGAACATCGCGGCATCGGAACCGCGGAGGCTGGAGGGATCGGCGAGGTGAATCAAATGGTAGCCGCTGCCGAGCTTGGCGCCGGTTTTTCCTCCGGTCCGTTCCAGGATCTCAGCGGTGAATCCCTCGAAGACGTCGGGAATGCGGACGAGCCAGGGCGTCGTGGCGGTCGGTTCTGGAATGGGAGCGGACATGAAGGAAGGCGGGTCGCAGTGTCCGCCGGGAGGCTGCCTGCTGTCGATTCCGATCCCCTGCAGGCGGAAAGTTTCGAGATCCGCCAAAGTATTTTCCGCAGGGGAACCCTTTCACCGGAAGGCATTCAGCCTGAGGCAGGAGATGAAATGAAATCAAACCTTGCTAAAAAACCGTGGGGCCGCACATTCATGGTCGATTGCAGGTTTAATGACTGTGCAATCGCGCTTTATTTAATCTCTGACGCCGCGGTCAAAGGAAGTGTGGAATGAATGGCGTCACAAGAATTGAAGACAATGGATATCTACGTGGGCAACTTGCCCTACACTGCTACTGAAGGAGACGTCACTGGTCTCTTTGCCGCTTTTGGACCGGTCGAACGGGTCAAAATCATCACCGATCGCGAGACCGGACAATCCAAGGGATTCGCATTCGTGACCCTCGGTGACCAATCCCAGTTGAATGCGGCTGTTGAAGCCCTCAACGATTACGATTTCAACGGACGTCCACTTCGCGTGAACGCTTCTGAGCCGAAAGAGTCCCGTCCAGGCGGCGGTGGCGGCTACGGCGGCGGCGGCGGTGGTGGCGGCGGCTACAAAGGTGGCGGCGGCGGCGGTGGCTACAAAGGTGGCGGCGGCGGCGGTGGCTACAAGGGTGGCGGCGGCGGCGGCTACAAAGGTGGCGGCGGCGGCGGTGGCTACAAAGGTGGCGGCGGCGGCGGTGGCTGGTAACAGCCCGTCCAACTGAACTTTCCAAACACCCGACCTTCTTCACAGGGGGCCGGGTGTTTTGTTTCCATCGAGAATCGTCTCGCGCGGTGCGGCGGATGAGGTGAAAACCACGGCATGCCCACCCGCCACGACGAGGCGATCGCTCACTTGAAGAAAGCCTGTCCAAGGATGAAGGCCTGGATCAAGCGGCAGGGTCCCTGTGAACTGGTTGCGGACACGGGTCGCTCGCCTTTTCAATCGCTCGTGAATGCCGTGGCGCACCAGCAGCTCCACGCCAAAGCCGCGGCGACCATTCTCGGGCGCTTCCGGAAACTCTTCCCAAGCGGACGCTTTCCCGGACCGAAGTCGCTGGCCAGTGTGACCGATGACGATCTGCGATCCGTCGGATTTTCCCGCGCGAAAGCCGCCGCGATCCGTGACATCGCCGCGCAGACGATCGCCGGAGTGGTGCCGGGGTCGAAGGAGATTCGAACGCTTTCCGATCAGGAAATCATCGACCGCCTGGTGCAGGTGCGCGGTGTGGGGAAATGGACGGTCGAGATGCTGCTCATTTTCACACTCGATCGTCCGGATGTCTGGCCGGTGGACGACTACGGCGTGCGCGCCGGGTGGCGGAACCTTTACGGTCTGGAGGCGTTGCCGACACCGAAGGACTTGCAGGCTTTTGGCGAGCAGTTCCGACCACACCGATCGGTGGCGGCCTGGTATCTGTGGAGGGCGGCCGACGCCGGGCGAGATGCAATGCCTTGAGCTGCGGAATATCCCACCCGGATGGGGTAGGAATTTTTCACGTCCGGGCGTAAAATGAACCCGGGTCGTGAAGTATTCGAAATCTGCCATGAGCGGCCCGCCTCTTGCTACATTCCGAGGCTGGTCCAAATTGGCCCGCCATTCGTGCTTCATGATGATTTCACGCTTTCAATCCGCCCTTTCCAGATCCACGGGAGCCATCGCACTCACCTGCGGCTTGGCCTGTGGGCCAGCAACGGCGGGTCCTGCACCGGAATTTGAAAAAGAGATCCTGCCGATTCTCGAGGAGCATTGCTACGACTGCCATGGCGATGGGGCAAAGAAGGGCAGCGTCAGTTTCGACACCTTTGCCTCCACCGATGCGCTTTTCGCAAAATCGGACTTGTGGGTGCACGTGCTCAAGAACATCCGCTCCGGCACGATGCCTCCGGCGAAGGAGCCGCGCCTGAAGGCGGATGAGCTGGTCAAGCTCCAGGACTGGATCAAGCGCGGTGCGCTGAAGCTCGATCCGCAAAACCCCGACCCGGGCCGCGTGACCCTGCGGCGGCTCAATCGCGTGGAATACCGGAACACGATCATGGACCTGATGGGGGTCGACTTCCGCACCGACGAGGAATTTCCCGCCGATGACACGGGATACGGCTTCGACACCATCGGCGATGTGCTGACGACTTCCCCTCTTCTTCTGGAAAAATACATGCAGGCGGCGGAAACCATCGTCGCCAAGGCGGTTCCGCTCGAGAACCGCACCCTGCGCGAGCGCGGGGTGGGAGCGGACGCATTTTCCGGCAAGGGATCCAATGGCAGGAACTCGGAGGCGCGCATTTCCCTCTACGATTCCGCGGATCTCTCGGGAAAGGTCAGCATCAAGCAGGCGGGCACCTACCGGCTGATCCTCAACGCCTCGATCAACGGCTCCTTCGCCTATGATCCGGGTCGCGCGAAGGCCACGTGGAAGGTCGATGGCAAGCAGGTGTTCCGTGAAGACGTCGCCTGGCGCGATTACCGCAAGCTCGCACCCTCCATCGAGGTGAAATGGGCGGCGGGCGAGTATCCGCTGCAACTCACGCTGGAGCCACTGGTCGGCAAGGACAAGAAGCCGGCGGAAAAGCCCGGTGACGGCCCTCCGAATGTCGAACTCAGATTCTACGGCTACACGCTGCAAGGTCCGCTGGAGCCCGAGTTCACGGCGCATCCCCCGAACTACGAACGTTTTTTCACCCGCGAGAAGGTGCCCACCGATGCCACTGAGAAACGTGAGTATGCGCGGGAGATCCTGAAGCGTTTCACAACCCGCGCGTATCGTCGCCCGGTGGATGACGCCACGGTGGATCGCCTCGTGGTGCTCACCGGCGAGTCGATCAGGCTGCCCGGCGGCACCTTCGAAAAAGGCATCGCGCGTGCCATGACGGCGGTGCTGGCCTCTCCGCGATTCCTTTTCCGGATGGAGGACACCTTGCCGCAGTCAGATCCGAAGGGCCATCCGCTGCTCGATGAATATGCCTTGGCCAGCCGGCTTTCCTATTTCCTGTGGTCGACCATGCCGGACCGCTCGCTGATTGATCTGGCGGCCAAAGGGGAGCTCCGGAAGAATCTCCATCCGCAGGTCCAGCGGATGCTCTCGGACCGGCGCGCGGATGAGTTCGTGAAGAACTTCGCCGGCCAGTGGCTGCAGACGCGCGATGTGGAAAGTGTGAGCATCGACGCCCGCATCGTTCAGGCCCGCGATGCCGGCACCGACGGTGACATGCGCAAGCGTTTCGAACGTCGTCAACAGCTCGGCTTTGGCATCGATCAAGCGGAGAGGGCCCACGATGACAAGAAGGCGGCTGCCTTGCGCGAAGAACTCGCGGAGTTGAAGAGGCAATTTGGAAGCAAGCGGATCGAGTTCAGCGGCGAGCTCCGTATCGCAATGCGTCGCGAGGCGGAGATGTGGTTCAGGCATTTGCTGCGTGGCGACAAGAGCGTCCTCGAACTCATCGAAACCCGGGAGACCTTCCTCAATGAAACGCTGGCCGAGCACTATGGTGTGCCAAACGTGCGCGGCAATGACATGCGTCTGGTAACCCTCCCGGCCGACAGTCCGCGCGGTGGAGTCGTGACCATGGGCACGGTACTCTCCGTCACTTCGAACGCCACCCGCACCTCGCCGGTGAAACGCGGGCTCTTCATCCTCGACAACCTCCTGGGCACACCGCCGCCGCCACCGCCACCGAACATCCCCTCACTGGAAGTTTCCGCGAAGGGACACGATGGCAAGGAACTCTCGCTGCGTGAGGCCCTCGCCCTGCACCGCGAAAAGCCAGCCTGCTCCTCCTGCCATGACCGCATGGATCCCCTCGGCCTCGCCTTGGAAAATTTCAACGCCATGGGGCTCTGGCGCGACAAGGAGGCCGGTCAGCCGATTCCCTCCGTCGCCGGGAAACTCATCACCGGTGAGCCGTTCGCGGATGTCAATGAACTGAAGCACCTGCTGGTCACCGCCCGCCGTGAAGACTACTACCGCTGCCTCACGGAAAAGCTCATGACCTACGCCATCGGCCGCGGTCCGCAGCCTTGCGACATTCAAACCGTGGACCAACTTGTCGCGGATCTCGAAAAGAGCGGCGGAAAATTCTCCACCTTGATGATGGGAATCATCGACTCCCCTGCCTTCCAGAAACGCCACCGCGAAACGCCATGAACCTGACCTCCACCAACCGCCGTCATTTCATCCGCGGCCTCGGAGCCTGCCTCGCCCTGCCCGCGTTCGAGGCCCTGGCGCCACGTGCGGCTGCCGCCCAGGCTGCCGGCGCCCGCGCCCTCGCCACCACCGCCAGCGGCGCACCGCTGCGCATGGCCTTCCTGTATTTCCCGAACGGCGCGATCCAGGACAAGTGGACCCCCACCGGCAACGGGCGGAACTTTTCCTTCGGCCAGACCCTCAACCCGCTCAATTCGCTCAAGCACCGCGTCCAGGTCATCACGGGGCTCGACCATCGCAATGCGGAAGCCGGGGCCGACGGAGCCGGCGACCACGCCCGCGCGAATGGCACCTTCCTCACCGGAGTCCGCGTGAAAAAGACCGCCGGCAGCGATATCTATGCGGGCGTTTCGGTCGATCAGATCGCCGCCCAGCACATCGGCCGTGGCACGCGCTTCGCCTCGCTGGAGCTTTCCTGTGATCCGCATCGGAAATCTGGTGGCTGCGATTCCGGCTACTCCTGCGCCTACGAGGCGAACCTCGCCTGGCGCTCACCCACCTCACCGCTTTCCCCGGAATCCAATCCGCGTCTCGTCTTCGAGCGGCTGTTCGGCAGTGGTCCTCCCGGCCAGCGCGCCGCCAGCCTGGCCCAGCGCCGTGAGCAGCAGCGCTCGATCCTCGACTTCGTCATGGACGATGCGAAGACCGTGCAAAAGGGCCTGACCAACCGCGACAAGGACAAGATGGAGGAGTATCTAACAGGTGTGCGCGAGATCGAACAGCGCATCGTCACCGCCGAGAAATTCTCCAAACTGCCCGATCCGAAGATGCCCGCTCCCGAGGGAATTCCGGCTGCCTACGACGACTACATCAAGCTGATGTATCAGATGCTCGCGCTCGCCTTCGAGACCGACTCCACCCGCGTCGCCTCGCTGCTGCTCGCACACGACGGCAGCAACCGCGTCTTCCCGGAAATCGGCATCTCCGAGGGCCATCACTCGCTTTCCCATCATCGCAATGACGGCGACATGATCCGCAAGGTCGAGCAGATCGACCGCTTCTACGCCACCCAGTTCGCGGACTTCCTCAGCCTCCTCGAATCAAAAAAGGACGTTGATGGAAAGTCGATCCTGCACAACTCGATGATTGTTTACGGCTGCGGAAACTCCGACGGCAACCGCCATAGCCACACCAACCTGCCAGTCGTCCTCGCAGGCGGCGGCGGCGGCCTCCTCAATGCCGGCCAGTATCTTCAGGCCAGCTCTGTGCCGATGAGCAATCTTTACCTCAGCATGCTCGATCACATGGGCGTCCCCAAGCTCGACCGCTTCGGCGACAGCACCGGCCGCCTCTCAGGCGTGTGATCCTGACCGTAGCTGGAGCTTCCAGCTCCAGTCCGTCTCTGGAGCATCTTGCTCCAAGTCTTCGTAGCCACAGCGAAGTAAGCCCGCTCCAAGTCTTGATCCCATGAGACTCCTCCTCACCACCCTCCTCCTTCTCGCCACTCTCCACGCGGAGCCCCCAAAGGAAATCCTGCTCTGGCCAAATGGCGCTCCCGGCTCCGAAGGCAATGACACGCCGGAGAAAGTCACCACCTCTGCGACTGGCGAGCAGATCGTCACCAACGTCCACAAGCCCAGCATCACTCCGTATCTTCCCGCCGAAGGAAAAGCCAATGGGGCCGCCGTCATCGTGGCCCCGGGTGGTGGACACTCGATTCTCTGCGTGACCCACGAAGGCTCGAACGTCGCACAATGGCTCGCCGATCATGGCACCGCTGCCTTCGTGCTGAAATACCGCCTCGCGAAGGAACCGGGCTCCACCTACACCGTCGACGATCACGCGGTGGCCGACATGAGCCGCGCGATCCGCTACGTCCGCAGCCACGCTGCCGAGCTGAAGATCAATCCCGCCGCCATCGGCGTCATGGGTTTCTCGGCTGGGGGCGAGGTTTGTGCCATCGCCAGCATGCGCTTCGATGCCGGCAAAGCGGATGCGACTGATCCGCTAGAAAAGATCAGCAGTCGTCCCGATTTCCAAGCCCTCATCTATCCCGGCCGCAGCAACCGGATCGAGCCCATCAAGGACACACCGCCCGCCTTTCTCGCCGCCTCGGCGAACGATCGCGAGGACATCGCGGAAGGTCTGCTGCCGGTCTATCTGAATTTCAAACACGCCGGAGTCCCGGTGGAGCTCCACCTCTACTCCAGCGGCGGCCACGGCTTCGGCGTCCGCAACGGAAAGTCCGCGCCGGTCAACGCGTGGATCGATCGCTTCGATGAATGGCTGCGCGACCGGAAATTCAAGGCGGCGGGGGATGCGGCGAAGAAGTGAGGGGGCTTATGACTCTCGCTCCTCCAGATCGCTGGCTCTGAGCAGACGTTCGGATCTCATCACGTAAACGATGAAGACGGAATCCGAGTGGATCCGGTAAAAAATCCGCAGGGGACTGACGACAAGATGCCGGTAGCGGGAGTCCGGAAGATCGTGGGGAACAGAGCACATCTCAGGAAAATCCTGAAGGAGTTCGGCTTTGGTAAAAACCTTGCGAACCAAACGCTTGGCCGCCATTGGATCATCAAGGGCGATGTAATCCGCAATCTGTTCAAGATCCTGAAGCGCGGGCTCGGTCCAAATCAGTCGAGCCATCGCGACAGTCTGGTTTTCGCTTCCTCATGAGAAACGGTCCGCCCCTCAAAAATGGCTTTTTCCCCCTTTGCGATGCCTTCCAGAAGCTCGATGCGGGTCTGCAATGCCTCGTAGCTCCGCACATCGACGAGGTAGGCCGCCGGCAACCCATGCTGGGTGATCAGAAGCGGCTCGTGGGCCGCGGAAACTTCCGAAATCAGCTCGGTGGCGCGTCGTTTCAGAGTGGTGACCAATTCCGTTCTCATGGGCGTGATACTAAAGTGCCACTCTTCGGCAGACAACGAGTATTTTTGGCAAACGTCGAGAGTTCGGGACCCTTCGGGCGTAGAAAATCGACCATGCGGACTTGCCGTCAGGCGCTGGCAGAAATCCGACAGACAACTTGGACCTTCCCCAGCCAGACTGATTGCCCTAGCCTCGGCAGCATTGGAAATGCTCATGTCTGCATCAGCGCCTGCCGATCCGTCTGTCCGCCGTCCATCGACCGCTCGCAGATCGCGCCGGCGTCGGCCCACGGCCTCTTTCCGAAAACCCTCTGAAGTCCTCTCGATTTCCCAGGAATTGGGCGCTTTAGGGGTAGTAGAGTACTACGGCTACCGCTACTACCACACCAACCTCGGTCGTTGGCTCAGCCGCGATCCCATTGGTGAACGGGGGGGATTGAATTTGTTTGCGTATTTGACGAACGGCCCAATGGATGCGTTCGATTTTCTCGGAAAGGATAAATATCGAGACCCCCAATTCGGAAATTTAATGGATTGCCGCACAGGATTGCCCTACACAGGAATTACGGGCGCTAATAATCACTTTGTTCCATCTTACTTGTTAGATGGCCTGAGTTACATGGAAGGAGCTGGACATTATTTTGGAAGCTCTGGCACTGACATTCATGTGCCATTTTCAACCGTAGATCCTGGCTGGACCGCAAGAGATATATTTACGATTGATAGATTGAATAAATACAAGCTCTCAAAAACGCATGACGTAGACTTCACCAAGGGTTATGATCTATACAATGCTTGGGATTGGAAAGGATTCCGGACAAATGCTGGCCCAGGGAGAATTCTGATAAGAATCGAAGGAGAACTTACCATCGATAGGGATTTCAGCTTGTTGAGAAATACCGCAACGACAAAATGGAGATTTCGAGGAACAATTAGCGCGATTACTAACACTTTTGATTTCAATCCACGACCTTTAGGAGAGCGTGATCCGGGAACTGGCTTTGCAATTAAAGAGTGCATAACCAGAATTATTAATTATCAGCCATTTGGAAAAAATTATGATGTCATATTCGACGGCAAGCGAAAAGTTACGGGTGCTGGCTGCATTGTGGAAAAAGGCATATAAAATTTCATTCTTCTTAGTGCTTGAATGCTTCATACTGGGCTGCTCGGAGAAGCCAACGTCTATTTATGACGAAAATGCTTTTGTCCGCATGTTCTGCGAGCCGGAATGGGAGAAAAACAACCCGAAGGTTTCCAATGTCCGCATTGAAGGGAAAGATGGAATCGCCATAAATTTGTCACGTGAAAACGACATTGGACGTTTTATAAATCAGCTCCATCTCAGGTCCCAATCTATTCGGAAGCCAATCTCAGCTAGCCCTGATGGCTTTTGTGAAGTAACTATTACGCTTTCGGATGGTAATAAATTTTCCTTTAAGGTCGCGATCTGGCGAGCGGAAAATTACATAAAAGTTTACGATGGAGCCCCTGCTACATGGTATATAGAAAATTTCTCGGATATACGCTCATTGTTTCCCTCGGCCCTGATACAAGATCCTCATTTATGAGATGAAAGGGGTCACCCCTTGACCTAATGGGTGACCCCTTTCAGGCTACGTCGCTGTCACCCCGCTGCATAGAGGCTGCTCCGCTTACCGCTAACAGTCATTGCGCTTGTGGCACCAACAGGGAGCCAGCTCTTAATTTCATTTAAAGCGTATTTAATTTACTTAGTGCTGGCCTCGTGATGGCCAATAGCTGCATTCAAAAATAACATTCACATGAAATCACCCCCCTTTTTTTAATGCTTTTTAAAAATTTCAATAAGTCGGGGTAATCTTTTTTTTCCGTATGATATGGTGCAATTAATTCATAGTTGGGTGAAAACAGGACTAGGGAGTGAAAATGCCCGTCCTGAGTTGAATTGATTGAGTAATATAGGGGCGGCAACGTAAAATGAACACGAGATGGATTTCCTCGCCGATCCAACTCACGTATTCTACTTTTTACTGCAAACCATTTTTGTGCTTCTGATGAATTAAGCCTTCTTTCCGAGTTGATTCCACTACGACTAATTTCGCTAATGTAAATGCCATCTGGCCGCGGCTTCTCGTAGGTAAATTTTTTATTTTCACCCTCTACCAATCGAGCACAGGATGTGCTCAAGACGGCTACTAAAAATAAAACCAGAAAATTGAATTTCGATATTTTAGTCATGATTATGATTTAGTTTTTTACATTCATTATAGAGTTTATCGAATCTATCTTCGAATTCTGCCTCGGTGCAAAATTCCATGCTCGAAAAACCAACGGCGCTTTCTTTATAGCGTCCTTTTACGCATTGCCTTCTTTCTATTGCGTTCCTGTAGCTACTACAATCAACGTTGTAATAAGCTTCGATTTCCGTACACAAACTCTCGTCGCATCCAGTTTTATTTGTGCCGATGCAATCCCGAAGCGCATGAGTTAATTCGTGAGCAAGAGTTCCATCTAGTCCATCTACCGCAATACCATGGTTAGTGCAAATTGTTATCATTCCTCCTAATGAAAGGGGTCAGAATGAAAGGGCTCAGTCCTCGCGGATTCACATTCACCTTGTATTTCCCTTTGCCGGGTGATGGATTACCCGCATGGCGCGGCCAGTTCGATTCCAATATCCCGGCGAGGTTTATCACGTCATGGCGCGGGGCGACGGAGGAAAGGTGATTTTCGACGACGACCAGGATCGCAAGGGTTTCCTGTTCCGGTTGAGCGAGGTGTGCGAGAGCCACGGCTGGTCCGTCCATGCCTGGGTGCTGATGGGAAACCATTTCCACCTCCTGCTGGAGACTCCTCAGGCCAATTTGGTTTCCGGGATGAAACTGCTGTTGGGCACCTTCAGCCAGAGCTGGAATCGAAAACGGCTGCGACGCGGACACGTGTTTCAAGGCCGCTACAAGGCCGTGCCAGTGAATGGCTCTGAATCCGATCCCTACTATTTCCGGATCGTGGCGGACTACATCCACTTGAACCCGGTGAGGGCTGGATTGATCGGAGGAGAAAAAGGAACGCTCAGCGGCTACGCGTGGAGCAGCTTGCCCGGCTATCAACGGGGCAAGGCTCCGAAGTGGTTGGTGATGGACCGGGTGTTGAGCGCGTTCGAGCTCGCGAAGGACGGTCGAGGAAGACGGGCCTATGTGGACTGGCTGGAAGCCCGGGCAGCAAACGACGGCGGAGAGATCGACGAGAAGGCGATGCAGGCGCTCCGGCGCGGATGGTATCTTGGTGAAGAGGGATTCAAGAATCGCTTGCTCAAACTTCTCAAAGGTCCGTTGAAGGAATCTGCGAGCGGGAAAAGTCAAAGTGGTGAGGCGTTGCGGGATCGCGGCGAGAGTGAGGCGCAAAGAATTCTGGAGGAAGGAACGAGGCTGCTGGAATTGCCCCTGGATCAGGGAACGCTGGCTGGTCTTCGGAAGAACGAACCTCGCAAGGTTCTGCTGGCTAGGATTCTGCGAGCAAGAACGACTATTCCGAATGACTGGATCGCCAATCACCTGGCTATGGGGCATCCCGGATCGGTCAGCCGACTGGTTTCAGAGAGCCGCAAGGATCGAGAGCTGAACAAGGAGTGTGATCGGCTCTCGAAACAGCTTTTCGAAGAAGCAATTGAGAGTCAGTGAATTCCAAGAATGTGAATCCGCGAGGACCGACTCCTTTCATTGACCCCTTTCATTCCAAGAATGTGAATCCGCGAGGACCGACCCCTTTCATGACCCCTTTCACTTGACCCCTTTCACTTGACCTAATGGGTGACCTAATGGGTGACCCCTTTCACACTTCCTTTTCACTCCCCTTTCACCTCTGAACCCTTTCACCTCGAACCCTTTCAATGATGAACCCAAACCTGCAACAACACTGCTGGTCCCCCTTTTGCTCCCTTGGTTGGCTCCCAAACAACATAGTATTGAGGAATCGCTAATGAATCTCCTCCTATTCTGGCCATACCGCGAATGCTAATACCTTCTGTATTCAGGAAGTCCTCTAATTCACTTTGGTCCACCGAGCTTAGCATTCGGTAACCAGCCTTGTTGAGTGCTGTCTCCAGCTCCCCAAAATCATTAACCTCTACTTTTGAATACCTTACCGAGTGATTGAATCCACCGCCGATTTCTCGAAACTTTGATCTAGCCCATACCAGCTCCAGTTCATTTCCGTCGAATAACGATACCGGTAATTCTGCTTTACCGAAAAACTCTTTGTCGCTTCTGTCCTTGAGGTATAAATAACCCCCAACCAAAAATATAGATATCGCAGCCAATGCTGTGAATAAGGCCTTCTTGATAAGCGGAGCTAGAATTAAGTTGTTTTTCATGGAAGACTAATTTACTACCCGAGATACCTTTGAATATCCTTGCATTTTGTGCAGCAGCCGCCCCCGCTAATTTTCCATCTTGCTACGATGACGTCATGTGGCGGCCAAATGGGAGCCAAAAACGATTCCCAACCATTTCCACCACCAAAGGTGTTAATGAATTGCATTTCTGTCTCCCAGGACCAACAAAGTAATTCTGCAGGGCCTAAATCTATAGTTAACCAATTTATTTGCACGGGATTTGGACGGACCCTAGATAAGACTTGCCCGACGCCATCGCCGATAAAATAATTTTGCAGACCTTCCGTAACATTGACTGCACCATTCGGGACATTAACCTGTCTTGGCTTCTTTTCTTTGCATTCTATCGAAGCTGAGATAAAAGCTCTAATTCTTTTAACGTCGTTATTGGGGAGCTCAGGACGAACAAAATCGAAGAAGTTCTGATACGGGTATAGAGGCCCTCCATTCGGAGGTTCTGTTTGATCCTCAAGCCTTGGATACTCATCCTTTCCTAATATATCAAGTGCATTGAGGCTATGGTTACCGACAAACGCATACAAGTTTAGCCCCCCCCGTTCTCCAATCGGATCCCGGCTCAACCAGCGTCCGAGGTTCGTGTGGTAGTAGCGATAGCCGTAGTACTCTACTACCCCAAAAACGCCCAATTCTGGCGGAATCGAGAGGATTTCGGTGGGATTTCGGGAAGCGGCACTACTCCGACGAGTGCGCGGGCTGCTAACGGCCAAGCGGCGGAAGCCAGAAGAAGCGGTAGGGACTAATTGAAGCGCGATCATACCCAACGCTTGAGAGGCTAAGTCAATCTTTCAGGCTGGGGAAGTTCCAAATTGCATGCAAAAGTTGGCGTAAAAGTCCGAGTGCCGGGATGAATCAGGAAACGTCAGAGGCTGGTGCAGAACCAATCAAAACCACGAA
>JANOKL010000122.1:0-5063 GCA_031419215.1 Luteolibacter sp.
GGCGCGCGCAATGCCGTGCCGCCGAGCTTCAGTGACAACATCTACGGCTTCCGGGTCGTGCTTGCCAAAGTCCCATCGAAGCCGGACAACATCACCGATCCCTGACCCTTTCCGACCATGGTTGAAATCCACCTCGATTACGAAGGCGACCTGCACTGCAACGCCGTCCATCTCCCCTCCGGCACCCGCCTCTCCACCGATGCTCCGGTCGACAACAATGGCCGCGGCGAATCCTTCTCGCCGACCGACCTCGTCGCCACCGCCCTCGGTGCCTGCATGGCCACGGTCATCGGCATCGTCGCGAAGCGGAAAGAGATCCAGGTCGAGGGCATGAAGGTCGCAGTCCGCAAGTTCATGTCGGACGATCAGCCGCGCCGGATTTCAAGACTGGAACTCGATCTGGAGATCCCGCTCCCGGCCGATCACCCCGAGCGGAAGCTCCTCGAAAGCGCCGCCCGAGGCTGCCCCGTCCACCACAGCATCCACCCGGACATCGAGGTGAAGATGAATTGGAAATGGTTGTGAGGTGAGACGAAGGCAGCGGTAGCGACCACGATTCATTTGGTCGCGCTTTATCTTACAAAGGATTGGCTTCGATTTGTTCCAGATCAGGGCGCCATTTCGGATGGTAGATCACGAGTTGTTTTCTCGTTTTTTGGTGAACGCAGATCAGGCTGTTTTTGAAGCGATCATCTTGAGTAGGCGCGTAGAAGTAACCGAGGCTTTTTGAGTGATCGTCGAGGATTGCCTGGATTTCGAGAGCATTTTTGGCCGGATCCAGAACGGTATTGAGGCTCCATACTCCCTTTCCGTTGATCATCCTCATGCCAGATGCTTCCTCGAGGCTGATTTTACCTCCACTTTTCTTCTGAATGATCGCATACAAGCAATGGCCGTTGTAATACCCGAATTCGTATTTGTAGGCATCATCGGAATGCTCGCTTCTTTGCTCTGCATTGAAGCGGCCTATTCCAAGCCCTCCAATTCCTTTTCCATAATATTTGTAGTTTTCCTCTTTGGTAAGGTAGATCATGAGCTGCGGTATTGTTGGTTTTTCATAAGTCGGAATGAATCAATCATCATTCATTCCAAAGTGACTTTAAAAAAATCCACCCGAACCAAGAAGACAAGATCAAACAATGAGAATTCCTCTCCGGAAGATCAAATGGGAAAGAACTATCATTCTGGCGAGCAATGCGGCCCGACTCTTCCCTCATCCGTTCTGTTGGGAGATGAATTCGAAAAGCCGGGACGCGTGTGGTTTCAGGCAGCCGGCAGCAGGCGCTCCAGGGCGGCGAGGTGATCGTTCACCGGCGGCAGAAGCTCATCGCGGATCAGGGTTTTGCATTGTGGCATGACTTCATTGTCCAAGAGGGCATCGAGGTAGCCTTGGCGACCGATGGCTTCGCCCTTCTTCAGGGATTCGAGTGCGGATTCCTTACCGAACAGGTCGGCGGTGCCTTGGACGGCGGTGGCGAAGAGTCCCCAGGCTCCCGAGCTGCTGTCCGGTTCGCCGCCCATGCTGCGGACGTTTTCGGTGAGAAGACTGACGGATTCCGCATGCTCGCTGCGGATGCGGAGAAGCTCATCCGAGGCCTTTGTGTCGGTGTATTTGTTGATTGCCTGATCGTAGGTTTCGACAGCGGAAAGTTCGCCGCGCAGCAGGCTGTTGCAGATTTTGATGCAGTGATCGTGGGTGGTGGTGCTCATGATGGGATGGAGTTGGGCTGAGGATTCAGCGTTGCTCCATCTATCGCAGGATCGGTGCCACGATGGATAAGCACGGGATTGCAAGCTTTGCTGCCATACACCTCGTGCCCCGTCCCTCAATCTGCATCGTGAATCGCGGTGCGCGATGCGATGCGCACGGCGTCAAATGCCGCCGCGCTCTTCGGCATCCATCAGCTCGAAAAACGTGAGGATGTCGGCGCGATCGCCTAAACCGGCGAGCTGTTTCTGAACTTGCAAGCCAGAGTTGGCTTCGTCGTTCCAACCACGCTTGCTCATGAAGCCGTTCCAGACGGCGATGTGCTCCTCATCCGGTCGGCTGCCGTTTACGAAACACCAGGCGAGGATTTCCTCATCGGTTCCACCTTCCAAGGTGCGGGCTTCGAGGGCTTCGAAGGTGATGCCTAACAGACGGCAGACCCGATCGTCAAAGGTGCGCTTTCCCTCGATGACTCCGAGGTGGTAGCCCTCGGGCAGCTCGCCTTTGGCGTTGAGGCGGATCTTGTCGAGGATGCGGCCGAAGACAAAGATGCCGCCGACAGTTTCACGTGGGCTGCGGATGGGAAAGGACATGGCGGGACGATCCAGCGAGCGTGAGAGGCTGTCAATTCCGCTCGCTCAGGAAGGTCAGCACCGCCTCGCGACAGGCCTCGGGTCGTGTGGCGAGAAGCAGATGGGGAGAGTCGATCCAGATGACCATCGGTTCTGTGAAATGGCGTTCCAAGCGAGATTGGGTCTCCCACGGAATAACGGCGTCCTGTTTCGCCTGGAGCAGGAGCGTCGGGACGTCCGCAGGCGCGGGACAGTCATTTTCCTCAAGCGCGAGGATGACCCGCACACGCTCGGCGAGGATGGCGGACGGCACGCTGCGGATGGCTTCGGAAAGCCGGTTGATGAGTTTGTCCTGGGCATCTACACCGACGAGGAATCTCCGCAGGACGGATGCCGGTGGGGGAATCAGGAAAAGCGGCTGCACCGGAATCAGGGAAAGGGCGGGGGAAACGGGTGATGAGCAGAATCCGCCAGCGAGGATGAGGGCTTTCACTCGCTGACGTTCCTGTTCGGCAAGTCGCATCGCCAACGGGCTGGAAAAGGACTCGCCGATGAGGACGAGCGGCCCCTCGGGGAGTTCCGGCGTGATCCGCTCGGCCAGTGAGGCGAAATCCTGCGGCCCGTGCTTGGGAATCGGGACCACTTTGACAGCGAAATGATTCCAATCTCCCGTGGCGAAATCCTCCATCAGGTCTTCAGTTCCATCCAGACCTGGAAAGATCACCACGGTGCCATAAACTGCGCTCACGAGATCAGACTACTTCACAAAGCTCGACGTGTCGGTGATCAAAATGAATGCTTTTCCCGAACAAAAGGTTTGCACGATGCAGCCTTGTCGCCCAATTTCCCGGCGAAAACTTACAATACAAGGCAACTAACTAAGGATTATGCTCCCCGAGCACGCCCCATTCACCCCGGAACAGCGCAAGGCGATTGATTCGCTGGTCTCCGGCCTCGACCCCGTTCAGCGTGGCTGGCTCAGCGGATTTCTCGCTGCGTCCAATACGACCGCCCCGATTTCAGCTCCCGCCGCCGCGAAATTGACGGTGCTTTACGGGACCGAGTCGGGAAATTCCGAAGTCCTCGCCGACCGCACCGCGAAGGAAGCGAAGAAGCGAGGTTTCCAAGCCGTCGTGAAAAGCATGGCCGACACCAAGCCGGCGGACCTCGCGAAGGCTACCAACCTGCTGGTGATCGTCAGCACCTGGGGCGATGGCGAACCACCGGAAGGGGCCATCACGTTCTACAAGGAGCTGATGAGCGGTGAGCTCGCGCTTTCAGGCGTTTCCTACTCGGTCTGCGCGCTGGGTGACACCAGCTACGACAAGTTCTGCCAGACCGGAAAGGACATTGACGCCCGGCTTGAAAAATTCGGAGCCAAGCGCATCGCCGACCGCAAGGACTGCGATGTGGATTACGAGGAGTCCTGGAACGCCTGGCTCGATGCCACGCTTTCCTCAATCGCGCCGCAAACCTCGGCCTCCGTCGCGGTGGCGCCGGTTGTTGGAGCGGTCGTCGAATTCGGGAAAAAGAATCCATTTCCATCCGAAGTCCTTGAGAACTCGCTGCTCAATGGCGAGGGCTCTGCCAAGGAGACGCTGCACATCGGGCTTTCGCTCGAAGGCTCCGGCCTCACCTACGAACCCGGCGATGCCCTTGCGGTGATTCCGGTGAACGCTCCCGACGTGGTTCAGGCGATCCTCAAGGCAGCGAAACTCACCGGTAATGAAAGCGTCGAAGTGAAGGGTGAGGGGAGCAAGCTGCTCGCCGATGCCCTCCGCGAGGACTACGACATCACCGCCATTTCCCGAGCCGTGCTGACGAAGCTGCAGAGCGCCACTGGTTCCAACGAGTTGGCCGCACTGCTTGCTGAAAATGCAAAGGAACAGCTCAAGGCCTGGAACTACGGTCGCGAGATCGTCGATGCCATCGAGGCCTTCGCGCCGAACGGGCTTTCCGCCAATCAGCTAGCTGGTATTTTCCGCAAGCTTCCGCCGCGTCTTTACTCGATCGCGTCGAGCCCGCTCGCGCATCCGGGCGAGGTGCACCTCACGGTTGCCGCCGTGCGTTACGATTCTCATGGTCGCAAGCGGAAGGGTGTTTGCTCGACCTATCTCGCCGACTTGGTGAAGACCGGAGATTTTTCTTCGGTCTTCGTTCAGCCGAACAAGAACTTCCGTCTCCCGGCGTCCGGCGAAACCCCGGTCATCATGGTCGGCCCGGGCACCGGCGTGGCTCCGTTCCGCGCCTTCGTCGAACACCGCTCTGCCCTCGGCCATCCCGGGAAGAACTGGCTGTTCTTCGGCGACCAGCGCTACACCTACGACTTCCTCTATCAGCTCGAATGGCAGGACCATCTCAAGTCCGGAGTCCTATCAAAGCTCGACGTCGCCTTTTCCCGTGATCAGCCGGAGAAGATTTACGTCCAGCACAAGATGCTGCAGCGCGCAAAGGAACTCTACGCGTGGCTCGAAGAAGGCGCCCACTTCTACGTCTGCGGCGATGCCAACCGCATGGCGCACGATGTTCATGAAGCCCTCGTTTCTATCGTCGAGTCCCAGGGCCACAAGTCCCGCGCCGACGCCGAGGCCTACGTCGAGGAACTCAAAAAAGCCAAGCGCTATCAGCGCGACGTGTATTGAAGAAAGTTCCAAGTCAGAAGTTCCAAGTTCCAAGTTCCAACTTTCATTACCAGATGAGCGAAAAGAAACTCTCCGCCAACGAAGGCATCAAGACCCGCAGCAATTTTCTGCGCGGCACCATCGCCGAAGGACTCGCCGACC
>JANOKL010000123.1:0-2380 GCA_031419215.1 Luteolibacter sp.
ATCGTGACAGCCGACTGTAGCCGTGGGTTTCAACCCACGGTCCCTTGGCAGGCAATGATTGGCGTCGCATCGTGACGCTTGAACGCTGGATCGGTTCGTCCTGCTTCTTTTGAAAACAGGCGTACGGACTCGCATCGCGCCGATTCATTCGTCGCGACGCGACTCCTTTCCCTCCGGATGAATAGGTCGTGGGTTGAAACCCACGGCTACATTCGTTCTGTCGCTCTGCGACGAAAATGGCAAAGGATTCTTCCAATCCTCAAGGAGACCGGTCTCAAGACAGGCTCAAAAGTCTTCAGCCCATCGCCTTTTCCATCAGCGTGTTCATGCGGCTGATGGTGTCGCGGGCATCGTCAAGAAGACCGGCCGCAATGAGTGCGTTGTCGAGGAGCTGGCGTGCCACCAGTCCAGCGACCTCCGGGTTGCTCTCACGAGCATCGGAAAGCTTCCGCACCAGCGAGTGACGCGGATTGATCTCCAACTGGACCTTGACCTCGTCTTTGAAGTTCTCGTCCATCGCCTTCATCATCCGGCGCATCTGCGGCGTCATGCCGTCCTCGGGCACCAGCGCGATGATCGGGCTATCGACGAGACGCTTGCCGCTGGAAACCTCGGTGACGCGATCCCCCAGCTCGTCCTTCAGGAACGCGCAGAGCTTTTCAATCTCGTCGGCGCTGAGCGACTCCCCTTCTGCGGCGGCATCTTCGAGTTCCACCCCGGCCTGAGTGACCGAGACAAGCTTTTTGCCCTCAAACTCGCCCAGCGATTCGACCACGTATTCATCGACCGGATCGGTGAAAAAAACGACCTCCAGCCCACGGGTCTTGAAGGCCTCAATGTAAGGGCTGCTTTCCAGTTGCTCGCGGCTCGGTCCCACAAGGTAGAAGATCTTGTCCTGACCGTCCTTCATGCGGCCTGTATAATCGGTGAAGCCCACGAACTTTCCGGCGTCTGTTAGAGTCGACTCAAAACGCAGAAGCTTCGCCAACCCTTCGCGGTTCGCATGGTCGGTGGCCACGCCCTCCTTGAAGAAGCGGTCGAATTTCTTGTAGAACGCCAGGTATTTCTCCGGCTCGGATTCGGCCTCCTTCTCGAACATCTTGATCACGCGCTTGCTGATCACGCTGCCGAGCTTTTTCACCAGCGCGCTGTCCTGCATCGACTCGCGGGAAATGTTCAGCGGCAGATCGGCGCTGTCGATCACGCCCTTGAGGAAGCGCAGCCAGTCCGGCAGCAGGCCCTTCGGATCAGCGTCGATGAGGACCTTCTTGCAGTAGAGCGAGACGCCGCCATCGACCTTCGAGAAACCGAGTTTCTCGGGATTCTCGGTCGGCACGAAGACCAGCGCGTTGATCGCAAGCGGGGCATCGGCGCTGAAATGCAGGCGGAAGGCAGGCTCGTCGTAGGCCTTCGCGGTGAACTGGTAGAAGGCCTTGTACTCGTCTTCGGTGATGTCGGACTTGTTCTTCAGCCACAGCGCCTCGACCTCGTTGACGCGCTTGTCGTCGAGCAGGATCGGGAAGCCGACGAAGTTGCTGTAGCGCTCGATGAGATGCTTCAGGCGGTAATCGTCGGCATACTCGGTGTATTCCGGCTTCAGCTTCAGCACGATCTTCACGCCGCGCGAAACGCCTTCGCTTTCCTCGATCGTGTAGCCGCTGACGCCGTCGCTGGTCCAGACCAGCGACTCGCCCTCGTGACGCCAACTGCGGGTGAAGACCTGGACTTCATCCGCCACCATGAAGGCCGAGTAGAAGCCGACCCCGAACTGGCCGATCATGTTGCCCGGCGTGCTGCCGCTTTCCTTCATCGCCTGGAGGAAGGACTTGGTGCCGGAGTGGGCGATGGTGCCGAGGTTCTCGACCAGTTCCTCGCGGGTCATGCCGATGCCGTGATCCTGGATCGTCAGGGTCCCGGCCTCCTTGTCGGCAGTGATGCGGATCTCCAGCGGCAGCTCGGCATCGCTGATGTCCTTCTCGGTGCCTTGGAGGTGGCGGAGTTTTTCCAGCGAGTCGGAGGCATTCGACACCAGCTCGCGGAGGAAAATCTCGCGGTCCGTGTAGAGGGAGTGGACGACGAGGTCGAGCAGTTGGCGGATCTCCGCCTGGAACGTGTGCTTTTCGAGTGTGGTTTCGCTCATGGGATGAAGGGGTTGTGAATGAGGGGCGGGAAGATAGCAACGTCCGCCCATCTGTCAAAACCCGGAAGCGGGTGGGGAAATCCGGCGCGATGGATTTCTCACCGCCAAGCCACCAAGTTCGCCAAGCCAAACCAATGAAAGCTCATGGAAATCGAGTTCACTGGCATCCATTTGAGTTCCCTCGGCGCACTTGACGTCTAACACTGCACGACGTCAGTCACTTTGAATTCGAATCCCGCA
>JANOKL010000124.1:0-14617 GCA_031419215.1 Luteolibacter sp.
CTACAACAACGAACTGAATGGTGCCCACGGTGTGACGATCTTCGCCAATCCATTCATCGAGAACAAGCCGGCGCTGAACGATCCCTCCGTCTTTTATGTGCAGCCCGGCACTCTCCCGCCGTCAGATGGGCCATGGAGCACCCTTTATTTTCTCCCCGGCATTCATAAGTTCTCAGTGGATGGCAGCGGAAATGAACGGGAATGGACCATCACCGACCCGCTTTTCCTGCGTAACAACAAGAGCTACTACATTCCGGGTGACGCGATCATTTATGGCAATCTTGGCGACTACGACGACAATCAAGACAGCACGAACGTCCGTGTCTTTGGCCACGGAACGATCTCCGGGGCGAAGATTCCTCACTGGCATGATTTCTAGAACCTTCCTGTGGAGTTGAGGGAATTCGATGCGGGCAAGAACAAGGATATTCTCATCGGGAGCGAGCACAAGAAGCTGCGAATGCTGCAGCTCACGAGGTCGCGAGGCTGTAGCTACGAAGGCGTCACGATTGCAAATCCGGCTGAACACGGGCTCTACATCGAAGGTGCATCTGGGGATCATGTGGCAAACATGATCAAATGGGTAAAAAACATCGCATGGCGGGTGAACAATGATGGCGGGGGCGTCACGGGAAATGGCTACATCGAAGACTGTTTTTTTAGGCATCAGGACGATGCCCTGTACATTCGAGGCATTGCGATCCGGCGCTGCGTGCTGTGGTCCGACGTGAATGGAACGCCCTTGCGCTGTAGCTTCATCACCAGTGACCAAGGGGCAGATTTTCCAGAAACCTTGCCACAGGATCTCGTTGTGGAGGATTGTGATGTGATCTACACGCGTGGTGTCTTCGCATTTAGTAATGCGAAGTCTTTCGGGGTTATTGGTACTCCGGGAAGTTTTGACTCGACCGAGACATTCGCTGACGGCGCCGTAAATACAGGGCAACACATCGTTTTTCGGAACATCCGGATCTCCGACCCTAGGCCTCAGCGCAATCTGTTTGGATTCGAAGCTAACGGTGACCCGTTAGATCCACAGATACTTCCTTGGGCAGGCTTGCGCTTCGAAAAAATCGAATACCGTCATCCTCATACTTGGGGCTGGAAGAGCAGTCTGATGGGGTATGGTACGGCACGCATTCGATATTGGACTTTCGATCAAGTTTCCATTGGAGGAAAATGGCTTGATGAAGCTTTTCTATTCAACCCTGCGAAGTTCAACACGAATCTTGTTTCCGACATGATTTTCAAGTGATGCCGGAAGACTGACACGCTCGGGTGCGGGGATTTTCCTTGAGTTGGGAATCAGTTGGAGCCGCGGGGTTGCACTCGTCCGAGGCTTCGAGGTCCCGATTTGCTTTCCCGCTTTGAAGCTTTCAGCAAGGATGTCGCAGCGCGTTCTAACAGGGCTACTCCGCCGCTTTCGCGTCATGCTCCGCCTTCGATGCCTTACGGGCCTCGGCGACGAAGTGATTGCAGGCCTCGCGGCAGCGAAGCGGGATCGCTTGGGCGCGCTCGATGTCGCCGACCACGCCGTCAAAGCGGCTGGCCTCGCTGTCTTCCAGCGGGGTGGTGGCGTCGAGGCCCCAGAGGATGTTCTTCACGCAGCAATGACCAGGTCCGCAGACTTCCTTCACAAGCTTTTGCGCTCCGGCGTCGCTCAAATTCCGGGCAAATCGATACATCCCGGTCTGGCGGTTCAGCTTGTCGCGCAATTGCTCGACTTCCAGCCGGCCGTCGAGCGCGGCGAAGTGCATGCCGACATTCGCGGGGTAAAACAGGTCGAGCGCCTGCCGCAGCTCGTCCGCGGAGGATAGCCGGAGAATCCAGCCGCGCTTGAGGGTGAGCTCGCCCTTGGTGAAGCGGTAGTGGCCGTCGTCCGCCCAGGTGGAGACCGTGCGCGCCGCGGCGGGATCGTCGTGGGACTCTAACAAGGAGAGATCGCCCGCCTCGTCATCCATGTGGCAGAGCGCGAAGGCGGCACCTGCAGTGTCGGGCAGGATGGCGATCTGGCCGATACGGCGGATGCCGTTGGCGACGGCTTGGGAGAGGCGTTCAGCGAGGATCATGGTATTTCGCGTCGAAGTCGGAGACCTGGTCGAGGATCACGTCGGCGATGTTCCGTTCGGTCCCGATGGCAGAGGAGTAGTAAAGCGTTTTGCCGCGCAGGTGGTGGGGATTCTGGCGGAAGACCTCGCGCTGGCTGGCGGCCTCGCCAGGCTCGGCCTCGATCCCTAACATTACCGGGATGTCCTGGTAGCTGTGCAGGCCGTCCGCGATGAAGAAGGGCACCACGACCACGTTCGGCGTGGCGGCGAGTTTGTCCCACTCCGCGATGAAGGGTTGCTCTTCCATGTAGGCGTCGAGCACCTCGGCGTAGCCCGCGCCGGAGGCCTTGATATGGTCTGCCTGATCCTTGATCGCCTTGGTCGAGTTCTGGTTCAGGCCGGTGCCGTGGCCGGTGATGATGAGTGTGGTGTTGGCGGGATCGATCTCAGGTGCGACCTCTTTCGCGCGGCGCAGGATCAGTCCGGTCATCGAAGGATGGACTCCGACGGGGAGGCAGTAGTGGAAAGTTTTTCCGCGGACGGTGGTGGTGGGTCCGGTGAGCTCGAGTTCGCGCGGGATCACGTCCTGGGTGAAGTAGCCCTCGCTGATGAAATCCGGGACCACGTAGATGTCGGTGCAGTCGGTGAGATACCAGGCCTCGCGCATCGACGGCTCCTCTTTCCAGAAGCAGCAGTGGACCTCCTTGAACAGTCCACGACGGCGGATCTCGTCGGCGTGGTCGAAGTAGGGCGTGGACGAGTCCGGGTTCTCGGTGGAGCCATGGCCGACGATGAGGAGGGCGCTGTAGGGCTTCGGGGTGATCGGCATGCGCGTATTAAGGTCGGAAAATCGAAATCCCCAAATTCGAATTTTGCGCTTTTCTCGGGCGGGAAACGGTTCAGCGGTCGGGAGTGCCGTTTCTATTCGAAACCCTACAGCTTTGGTTCGACGAGTCCGCCCGCAGCGGGCCGGAGAACATGGCGGTGGACGAGTGGCTGCTGACGCACGCGGAGTCACCGCTGCTGCGGGTTTATCGCTGGGAGGAAAACTGGGGCAGCCTAGGGTATTTCGGGGTGATTTCGGAGGCGCGGAAAACCTTTCCTGGCCTGGACTGGGTCCGCCGCTGGACCGGTGGTGGGCTGGTGGATCATCGCGGGGACTGGACCTACACGCTGGTGGTGCCGGGCGGGGAAAGCCTGGCGTCGCTGCGCGGGGCGGAGAGTTATCGGCTCATCCATGAGGCGCTGGGATCCGTGCTGGCAGGTGAGACCGGAGGAATCCGGCTCAGTGTGGGCGAGCAGGTCACCGGCGCGGCGGCCTGTTTCGAGAATCCAGTGGAGCACGATCTGGTGGACGGGAGCGGACTGAAACGCGCCGGGGCGGGCCAGCGTCGCACGAAGACAGGCCTGCTGCATCAAGGCTCGGTGAGTGGGGCGCTGGCCATGGTCGCCAGCCGTGAGCGGGCCGAGACCTTGACGGCGTTCATGGCCGTGGAAGTTCAGGCATTGGCGGTGACGCCGTGTGCAGATGCGATTTGCAAGCTGATCGGGCGATACCGCGAGACGGCGTGGACTGAGAGGCGGTGAGTCAGAGCGGCCAGGGGAAGAGAGTTTTCAGGGCCAAGTTCAATTTAAAGGAGAAGGCAGTGGACTAGCCTCCGGGAGGGAGCACTGGCTGCTGATCTGCCTGAGCCCTACATCGGAATTCCCCTGTAGAGGCGTGGTGAGCACGGAAGTGGATCCACTGGTCTAGATTGACCGGCCATCTAGATCGGGGGACGCTCGTTTCTCATAGGGAAGTCCTGCATGAATGGCTGTCCCAAGGGTATGAATATCTTGGTCGGGCAACCATATCGATCTGGGAAGAGGGTCTTGAGGATTGCCTCTTCTTCAGGGGTGTAAGGGTCCTTTTGCAGGTAATCTAATTCCTTTGCCAAATCGATCAATTGTTCCCTTGTTGCAGCTTCATTCTCAAGCAGCTCCTGAATGGAATTCCGATACGCCTCATCCGTTTCGTATCGCTCCCAGACCGGTAAGCCTCTAAGTATCGAAATGCATGTAATTGGATCATGGTAAATGCGAACAACTGGGCTGTCCCAGATCTTCCGCTCCACTAGCGATTCGTCGCTCCATTGGTGATCGCATTTGAACTCAGCGAAATCCATTTGAAACCGGCACGGCTGCATTGAATCCTCTGTCAGGCTTGATCTATGACCTCCCCAAACGTACCAATGACGGGTCTTGGTGGATCGGTGGCATCCGCAATCAACACAGCTGCTGGTGGTTTCGAAACTCTTGACCTCGATCGCCAGTCCAGACAGCACGAAGAGAACCAGCCCAACCAGTAGAACGACGTCTCGGGCTTTGTTGGATTGGAGGTCGGAGGTCATTGCAATACAGGCAATTGGATGAAACTGGACAATCGAACCAGAATTTCAACGATCAAGCGAGAGGCTTTCTTGGGCCGATCTTGACCAAGTCTCACTTGAGAAGACTTCTTGCTTTGTGTCACGCACGTGTTACAGAACTTCCATGTCTCAAACCGCAGTCATCCACACCAGGATTGACCCAGCCACGAAGGCGGCGACGGAGCGTGTTCTTGAAGCGCTCGGCCTTTCTCCTACTGAGGCCATCCGTCTGCTTTACCGCCAGATCGCCATGAGAGGGGAGTTTCCTCTGGAACTGAAGGTGCCGAATGCTCTGACGGCAAAGACTTTGGATGAGGCGGAAAAAGGTGTCGGACTGGAGACTTTCGACAATACCGATGAGCTTTTTGCGTCCTGGGACAAATGAAGCTGAGTCAAACGGCCCAATTCAAAAAGGACCTCAAGAAGCAGCAAAAGCGCGGCAAGGAAGTTGGCAAGCTCAAGACTGTGGTCGATCTGCTCGTGGCGGGGGAGATACTGCCGGAAAGGTTTCGGGATCATCCGCTGACTGGAAATTGGAAAGGTTGGCGGGATGTCCACGTCGAACCGGATTGGCTCCTGATTTACAAGCTCCTGCCGGACGAATTGATTCTCGGTCGGACCGGAAGCCACTCGGACTTGTTCTGAATAAACTGCCCGGAATCCGCCTTGAAACCCCGGTCCGGGCGTGCATCCTCGCCGCCCCGCCATGGCAGGACCCACTTTCCAAGCTCTTCCCGGATTCCGCGATTTCTCCCCAGGAGAATGCGCGGTCCGCAATTACCTGTTCGAGACCTGGCGCTCGGTGGCCCGACGCTTTGGCTTCGTGGAGTATGAAACCCCGATCTTGGAGGACACCGGGCTCTACTTGAAGAAGTCCGGCGGCGAGCTGTCCTCGCAGCTGTTCCGCTTTGAGGATCAGGGCGGTCGCGACGTGACCCTGCGTCCGGAGGTGACCGCCTCACTGGCCCGTTTGGCGGCGCAGCATCAGCGGGATTTCCCGAAGCCGCTCAAGTGGTTCGAGATCGGCCAGTGCTTCCGCTACGAGAAGCCGCAGAAGGGGCGCGGCCGGGAATTTCATCAGTTCAACGTCGACATCCTCGGCGAAGCCGGCCCTGCGGCTGATGGCGAGCTGATCTCGCTGGCGATCGAAACCATGCTGGCCTTCGGCTTCGTGGCCGGAGATTTCGTGGTCCGGGTCTCGGATCGCGCCGCGTGGATCACCTTCGCGGAGGCCCACGGCATCCCCGAGGAGCGCATCCCGGATTTCCTGAACGTGGTCGACAAGATCGAGCGCGAGAAGCCGGACTCGCTGGAGGAAAAGCTCAAGGGCTTCGGTCTGACCACTTCGCAGGTGAAAGGCTTCATCGCCGACCCTGCGAACGCCTCGGTCAATTTCAACGCCATCCGCGCCGACCTCGACGCGCGCGGGCTGGGGGAGTTTCTGGAGCTCGACCTCTCGATCGTCCGCGGCCTAGCGTATTACACCGGGATCGTGTTCGAAATCTTCGACGCGAAAAAGTCGATGCGCGCCGTGGCCGGGGGAGGTCGCTACGACACCCTAGTCTCGACCATTTCCGACGGAGCCGTCGATCTGCCCGCCACCGGCTTCGCGATGGGCGACTACGTCATTCGCAATCTCATTGAGGAAACCACCCACACCGCGATGCAGCTCGAAGTGTGGAAGCAGCGTCGCAACGCTTCGTGCGAAATCTACGTCGTCGTCGCCGATGACGCCCGCCAGGCCGAGGCCCGCCGTATCGTCACCGATCTGCGTCGCGCCGGAGTCGCCACCGATTTCAGCCTCACCGCCGCGAAGGTCGGGAAACAATTCCAGCGTGCCGAGCAATCGATGGCCCGCTTCGCCCTCGTCGTCGGCAGCGAATATCCGCAGCTCAAGCTCAAGATCCTCGGCTCCCGCACCGAAGAAACCGGCGACGCCGAAAACCTCATCGACTGGATCACCCAGCGCCTCCAAGAACCCGACGGCCCGCTGCTGGCCTGATCGCCCTCCTCAGGACTCTTCCTGAAAACTGAACACTTCTAACTGAACACTTTCCTCCATGCGCTCCCATCATTGCAACGAACTCCGTGCCTCCCACGTCGGCGAAACCGTGACCCTCATCGGCTGGGTCAATTCCGCCCGTGACCATGGCGGCGTGATCTTCATCGACCTCCGCGACCGCGAGGGCCTGACCCAGTGCGTGTTCCGCCCGGAGGAAAATGCGGCGCTGGCCGAGCTTTCCCACCATCTCCGTGATGAGGACGTGGTGCAGGTGATCGGAAAGGTCGCCAAGCGCCTCGAAGGCACCGGCAACGACAAGCTCGGCACCGGTGAAATTGAAATCGTCGCCACCGAACTGAACATCGTCAACAAGGCCGACGTGCTGCCGTTCCAGCTCGACAAGGAGCTTTCCAACGAGGACCTGCGGATGAAATACCGCTACCTCGACCTGCGCCGTCCGCGCATGAACAAGAACATTCGCACCCGCCACGCGATCACCGCGGCGGCCCGACGTTACCTGGATGACAAGGGCTTCATCGAGGTCGAGACCCCAATCCTTTCCAACCCGACCCCGGAAGGCGCGCGTGACTTCCTCGTGCCATCCCGCCTCAACCCCGGCCGCTTCTACGCACTGCCGCAGGCCCCGCAGCAATACAAGCAGCTCCTCATGGTGGCGGGTCTTGAAAAGTATTTCCAGATCGCTCGCTGCTTCCGCGATGAGGACCTTCGCGCCGACCGCCAGCCGGAGTTCACGCAGATCGACATCGAGGCAAGCTTCATCAACCAGGAAGACATCATCAAGCTGGTCGAAGGCCTGCTCGCCTCGATGTTCAAGGCCGGACTCGACCTCGATGTGCCAACTTCTTTCCCGCGCATGACCTATCGCGACGCGATGGACATCTACGGATCCGACAAGCCTGACACGCGTTATGACATGAGGATCATCGACCTCGGCGACGTCTTCGCGGCGACCGAGTTCAAGATCTTCCGCAGCATCATTGATGGCGGCGGTGTGGTCCGTGCGATCAATGCCAAGGGCTTTGCCGGCATCACCACCGGCCAGATGAACCGCCTCAACGAGATCGCCGTGCAGGCTGGTCTCCCGGTCAAGAACCTGGCCTTCATCAAGCTCGAGAACGGCGAATATAAGAGCCCGCTCTGGAAGATTTTCACCGACTCCGAAAAGGAAGCCGTTGTCGCCAAACTCGATCTCGCGGAAGGCGACATCGTCTTCTTCGCTGCTGGTTCGCGCGACTCGGTCAGCACGATCCTCGGTCGTGTGCGTCTGGAAGTCGCGGTGATGATGGAGCTGAACAAGGACAGCAAGGCCTACAATTTCCTCTGGGTCGTGGATTTCCCACTGCTCGCGCTCGACACCGAGACCGGCAGTTGGGCGGCGGTGCACCATCCCTTCACGCGTCCGAACAAGGACGACGTGGCCCTGCTCGATGACGGCAAGTATGAAGAGGTCCGTGCCGTCGCTTATGACGTTGTGCTCAACGGCTACGAGCTCGGTGGCGGTTCGATCCGGATTCACGAAAAGGATCTTCAGGCGAAAATGTTCGAAGTCCTCGGCGTCGGCCCGGAAGAGCAGCAGGAAAAGTTCGCTCACATCCTCGATGCCTTCCGCTTCGGAGCCCCGCCACACGGCGGTCTGGCGCTCGGGCTCGACCGTATCGCCATGCTGGTTTCCGGTGAGGACAGCATCCGCGAGGTCATCGCGTTCCCGAAGAACAACAAGGGAGCCGACCTCATGGCCCAGAGTCCGTGCGTGATCGACTTCAAGTCGCTGCGCGAGGTTTACATCCAGTCGACTTACAAGGAGAAGAAAGACTGAGGATGGGGGATTGGATTGACGATTGAGGAATGACGATTTTGGATTTTTGATTTGAAGAAGTGCCTCAAAACAAGAGGGGCACGGGCGGCTCGCCCGTGATCTCAAATTGTAGGAGAAAACACACTGACCAAGCCAGCCTCCGCACGCGTTATGAGCGTCGGCCTCGCCATTCTTCCGTCCCAGCGGGACAGGTGGAAATTAGCCGGGGCGCGTGAGCCCCCGAAACTCAGAACTCATTGAACTGAGCCCCAGCAGGGGCGGGGCGATGCTCCAGTGCCGAGGCTCTTCAAATTCAAAAATCAAACTTCAACAATCGGCAATTCTCAATCAATGTTCCCAACGGAATGAGTGCGTCCGCACCCACAGCCAACGACCGACAAGGGTGCGGTGAAGTCGATGCGAAGATTCTTAACCGAAGCTGGAGTAAAGCCATGATGACCTACAAGGGATACGGAAGCACCATTCGATTCGATGACGAAGCCGACCTCTTTCACGGCGAAGTCACCGGACTTCGGGACGTGGTGACCTTTCAGGGAAGAACCGTCGATGAACTGAAGACTACGTTTCGGGAATCGATTGATGACTACCTCGATTTCTGCGCCAGCCGGGGCGAGACACCCGACAAGCCTTATTCAGGACGTTTTCTGCTGCGAGTGCATCCCGCCCTGCATCGCAGGTTGGTGGAACTCAGCACCGACGAAGGCGAGAGCCTGAACAACTGGATCGCCTCCCGACTCGGCGAACTCACGGAGACGTCCTGATGCCCGGATAATTGGCCATTCAATTCGAAAGCACAGGCACCCCAGAAACCAAACCATCCACAACAATGAGCCAACGCCGCCCAGCAGTTCAGCCGTTCCAAGCCTGGCCATCTATGGCTTGCTGACCACTGGAGTGGCTGGTAAAAACTGAAGCACGACAATGGCAGTCGACCTAATAGTAAGTTCTCTCAGTAAGTATTGGAGCGGGGATTACATAACCCCTGTAATGACGGACGCTTGGGATATTGGGGCCGATTACAAGGTGATGACCCCGCAGGGAATGAAGACGATTCCCAAGGGGTTGCCGTATGGCGGTGAAGGCGCAAATGACGAACACAAGAGATTGGTTTCGTTCGTCAATCAGATCATGGACGCACTGCCGTTCAAAGGTTCTTCAGGTGCATGGTGTGAAGAGTCCGAACACTTTGGCTTTTATCGCGTGGATCCCGATGCTTTCGGAGAGCTCGCGAAGCGTGCTAACAGGCAATTCAGTCAGAAAATCGGGTTGATCGGGCGCTTTATGGGGCGCAAGGGATCTGTTTCACATCTGGGAAGATCACAGATATTCATCTCAATTGAATTCGAGACGCCGTTCGACCTTAAAGGGAAGGTGTTCGCTTCACTACTGGCAGCGAGGAGGGAGCTTGACGCAGGAGACTGGAACGGAATCTCGCGAGAAGCCCTTCAACCGATTCTCGATGCTTTTCGAGAGGCGATGTCGGTAAAGTTACCCCTAGTGGTCGATCTCTAAAAATAGCCGAAGACGGATTCAGGCAAAGCCGCGGAGGTGACTCGTCTTTTCATCGACGCCTTGGCGCTCCTGCCATTTTCATTCAAAGTGCCCTTGCCACGGGGTCGCCGGAGTCTCCCCCCGGATTTCCCGACGACCACACGCGGCAAGAGCAGGGGTCAAGTGTCCAATTCTGAGGGTTTGAGCAAGAGGTTTCCGTAGCGATGACGGGTTTCTGAGATCGATTGTTCGCGAAGCCAGGCGAGCCATTCGAGTCGGGCGTTCGTGAGAACAGGTCCGTCGGCCCAGCGCAGGCCAGCGGCGATGGCGGCGGATTTCAGAGCGGTTTCCGCTCCGGGAGCACGCACGAGTCCGAAATGCACTGCGAGAGCGGGAAGGCGGGCCGCCAGGGACTCGGAGGACTCGATGACGCACTCGAAGCCGAGGTCTGTCAGCCACTTACGAGGGCTTTCGAGCGAAAGGGAAACGGCGATGCCCATCGTCTTTGAGACCAGCAAAAGTCGCGCAAGATCGTCATCGGAGGTCGAGTCCTCCGCTCGAAGGATGGCCCGTGAAAAGCAGCGGTAGCGGAAGACGTTCGATTCGAAACGCAGGCCGCTGGGGTCGTGTTCGATTGAGAATTCCCGTTCGTTCCAGAAGGCATCGCTGCCAGCGGCGGCGACGATGCGGTCGCAGGACTCCGGGAGGGCGGCGGCGAGTTTTGTCAGCAGATCGAGGCTGGGTTCCGACGGTTCGGCGCGCTCAGTGGGAAGTCCGACATTGGTCCAGGTGCCGAAGAGCTGGCAGTAGTTCGGGCCACCGGCCTTTGCGCCCGGGCCGAAGCAGGAGCGCTTCCAGCCGCCGAAGGGTTGGCGCTGGACGATGGCTCCGGTGATCGGGCGGTTGATGTAGGCGTTGCCGACCTCGACCTGCTCGCGCCAGATCGCGATTTCCCGGTCGTCGAGTGAATGGATGCCGCCGGTCAGGCCGAACTGCGAATCGTTCTGGATCCGCAGGGCGTGTTGGAAATCGTTGGCCTTCACCAGTCCGAGGACCGGCCCGAAACACTCGGTGCGACGGAACCAGCTGTCTGGTTTCACGCCGAGCTTGATGCCGGGCGACCACAAGCAGGAATTGCCATCGATCATTTTCGGTTCCAGCAACCATTCCTCGCCGGGATCGAGGGTGGCGAGGGCGCGGTGCAGCGATTCGCCCGCTTCGCGGATGATCGGGGTGACGACGGCATCGAGGTTCCAGGGTCCGGAAACACGGAGCGATTGCGCTGCATCCTTGAGCTGTCGGCGGAAGCCCGGGCTGTCGTAAACCTCGGCCTCGATGATCGCGAGTGACGCGGCGGAGCATTTCTGGCCGGCATGGCCGAAGGCGCTCTTCACCAGATCCTTGATCGCCTGATCGGGATCGGCGGCGGCGGTGATGATGAGAGAGTTCTTGCCGCTGGTCTCGGCGAAGAGCCGGAGTGAGGGCTTCCAGTCGAGGAACATCCGGGCGGTCTCGTAGGCCCCGGTCAGGATGACTGCGCCGATGCGGTCATCGGTGACGAGCGAGCGACCGATTTCATTGTCGGGGCAGGGGACGAACTGGAGCACGTCCCTGGGAATCCCGGCGCGCCACAGGCAATTCACCAGCAACCAGGCCGTGAGGACGGTTTCCGGTGCTGGCTTGAGGATGACCGTGTTTCCTCCGATCAGTGCGGCGAGGATACTGCCGCAGGGGATGGCGAAGGGAAAATTCCAGGGCGGCGTGACGAGCACGGTGCCAAAGGGCTCGAAGACCGCACCGTCTTCGGAAAAACGGCGGGCGTAGTAGTTCGCGAAGTCGATGGCCTCGGTGATCTCGACGTCGGACTCGGTGACGGCCTTGCCCGCATCGAGGAGCATCGTGGCGATGGCCTCGCCGCGGGTGCGCTCGATCTCAGCTGCGACCTCCCTGAGCAGTCCGCCACGACCTTCGAAGCCGAGGGCTTTCCAGGAGGCCCGGGCGGCGACGGCGGCCTGGAGGGCGCGCTCGATTTCCTCCGGTCCGGCAAGCGCATGACGGTAGGCCTCGACCCCCGGACGCGAGGGATCGAAACAAGATTCGAGGTGCTGGGTCATTTCCTCACGACCGTCGATCACCAGCGGGATGTCTGCGATGGGGGCGGAGCGTTTCGCTTCGATCAATTCACGCGCCCAGCGGCGGTTGGCGGGCAGGGAAAAGTCGGTGTCGGCCTCGTTGTGGAAAGGCGCGTCGAGCGGCAGGGCGACGACGGTTTCGTGGCTGCGATCCTGAAGGCGCTTCGGTCCGGCGAGGACGCTGTCCTTGCGGGCACAGGCGCGGCGGAAGCGATCTTCCTGGCGTTTCCAAGCGGCGTCGCCGGGTTTCATGCCGAAGAGATCGCGAAGGAAGTTTTCCTCGGAGGTGTTCTCGTCGAGGCGTCGGACGAGGTAGGCGATGGCGCTATGGAAGTCGTCGCGTTTCACGACCGGCGCGTAGAGCAGGAGGCCGCCGGCGCTTTCATTGACCACGCGGGCCTGGTGGTTGGCCATGCCTTCGAGCATCTCAAACTCGACACGGGCATCGACGCCTTCACGGGTCCTCAGCAGCAGGGTGTAGGCGATGTCGAAGAGGTTGTGGCTGGCCACGCCATGACGGACCACGGCGGCATTGATCGGATCGCAGGCCTCGTGGACCATGCGCTTGAAGTTGGCATCGACCTCTTTTTTCGAGCCGTAGGGCGCGAGCGGCCAGTCGTGGAGCTCGGCCTCGACGCTTTCCATCGCGAGGTTCGCGCCCTTCACGATGCGGATCTTGATCCCGGCCCCGCCACGGGCGACGCGTTGTTTCGCCCAGGCGATGAGGTCCTTCTGCACCGGCCAGGAGTCGGGGAGGTAAGCCTGGAGCACGATGCCCGCCTCAAGCTGCATGAACTCCGGTTCATCTAGTACTTCGCGGAAGGCATCGCAGGTCAGGTGGAGGTCGCGGTATTCCTCCATGTCGAGGTTCATGAACTTCGGCCGACTGTTGACCGGATTCTGCATCGCGATGCGGTAAAGCTGGCGGAGTCTGGCAGTGATGCGGGCGAGGGTTTCGGTTTCTCCGACGAGGTGGATCTGGCTGAAGATCGCGGAGATCTTGACCGAGAGGTAATCGCAGTCGGGCGATTCGAGCCGGGCAATCACGGCTTGGATACGGCGTTCGGCCTCGTTTTCGCCGAGGATCGCCTCGCCGAGCTGGTTGAGGTTCATCCGCATGCCGGCCTTCTTGCGGCGGGCGAGGAGGGGTTTCAGCTTCGCGTCCTCGGCAGGGAGGATGACCGACGAACTCTGCGAACGCATCGCGCCGGTGATGGCCGGGATCACGATTTCGGGCGCGAAGACCGAGGCGACCGCTCCGGCGCGCATGGCGATTTTTTCCGGCAGGGAAAGATAGTCCGGCACTCCGTAGCCGTCGACGAGGTGGCGGAACTGCGCGGCGGAGCGGGCTTGCGTCGGCGGGCGGAACACCTGGTCGGCCATGGCCAGGGTGAAGGCCTTGCCGGCGGGGTCGTTCATCATCCTGGCCATTTGCTTGGCTTGGCGACGCTCGCCGGATCGTTCTTCGGACTGCGCGGCTTTCAGCAGGTCGGCGGCGAGGGCGACGGCTTCGTCAACGAGGGCCTCATCGCTGATCGGGTGCTGGCGGATTTGGTCGAGTCGATGCTGGATGGACGAAAGCGTCATGATCTAAACATCGCACGGCTGTCTTGACCGATCCGCATGAAAGTCCCATGCGTTTCGGCAAAGAATCCGCCGTGTCTGCCGATGATGACTTCCTGGATCAGCTCGCCTCGCCGCGGTTTTGCGAGCGGCTCTTCGCGCACCTGCCGGACGTGGTGTTCTGCCTGAAGGACCGTGGGCGACGGTATCGCGCGGCGAACCAAGCCTTTGCGGAGCGGTTGGGCATCGATCATCCGCGAAAGTTGCTGGGCCGGGTGGCGGACGAGTTTTTCCCGGAGCATCTGGCGTTGGCGTATCGCGAGCAGGATCTGCAGGTGCTGGAGTCGGGTCGTGAGCTGGCGGACCGGCTGGAACTGGTGACGAATCGCAATGGCTCGCTCGGCTGGTATCTGGCGACAAAGGTGCCGCTGCACGACGCGAAGGGCCGGGTGGTCGGACTGGCGTCGATTTCCCGGGACCTGGGCGAGCCGAGCGAGTCGGACACCGAGTTCGCGGGCGTGGCGCGGACGGTGGCCTTCATCCAGAAGCACCTCGACGAGGAACTCCGTCCGGCCGACCTTGCGGCAAAGGCGAAACTTTCCCCGGCCCAGCTCGATCGTCGGATGCGGAAAGTCTTTATGCTTACCACCTCGCAGTTCATCCGCAAAGCCCGCATCGGAGTGGCGGCGGAGTGGCTGACCACCACCACGACCCCGGTGGCAGAGATCGCGCTGGCTTGCGGATACGGGGATCAGACCGCCTTCACCCGACAGTTCCGCGCGACGGTCGGCATGCCACCGGCGGCGTATCGCGAACACACCCGACGCCATGTCTGAACGGAAACGCATCGCCCTGTTCGGCGGGACTTTTGATCCAGTCCACCTTGGTCACGTCCACATGGCCCGGTTGGCGAAAGAGGCGGCCGATCTCGACGAGGTACGGTTCATGCCGTGCCGGATTTCCCCGCACAAGATCGGTCGCGCGGCGGCCCCGGCGGAGGATCGGGTGGAAATGCTGCGATTGGCGACGAAGGACCTGCCGTGGGCGAGGGTCGAAGACTATGAGCTGACCGGCCCGGAGCCCTCTTATTCCTATCTCACCGCAGAAGCCCTTTCCGCGAGGGAGCCCGGGGTCGA
>JANOKL010000125.1:0-6394 GCA_031419215.1 Luteolibacter sp.
AACTTCGGCGGCATTTTGAAATTTTCTTGTTTTGATCAAGGTCTACTTGACAAGGCTTCTTCTGCGAGAAGCCAACAGCCCGCCCAATCCGGCGACCATCACAAGCCCGAAGGTCGATGGTTCGGGAACGGCAACTACCGATACGCTGTCAACGAAACTTGCATTATCATCAACACCGGGAGTCGACACACCGCGAAAAGTTAGACGAGTTGTTGCGGAATCTGCTGTAAACGTCAAAGTTTGAAGAGCCCAGTTGATATTTGATCCCGGCGCACTAGGGGTAAAAGTGGTGTTAAGCAGCGCACCACCATTCAATTGGACATTGATAGTCGGTGCTGGTATGGAGTTATCGGAAGCTCCAATATAAAACGACAATGTATAAAGAGTGGCAGCAGTCGTTGCGAAATCCTGATAAATCGACGCCTTGTTGCCACTTCCACTCAAATCTAGGTAGTAAGCGCCGTTTTGCGCGAAATTGAAGGTTTGATTGGAAAGAACGTTCCCGAGACCTGGCGTTTTATGGAGCAACACATTTCCAGTTCCTGAAACAGTCCAATTCGAAATTCCTTGCGAGAATTGAGAATAAGTGGCGTTGGTCCCGGTAAATCCCGGCGATTCGAAGCTGCCATTCTGGATGAGTTGCTGCGCCTGCCCGCTGCCGGTCATTATTGCGGCAACAAAGGCCGCGTAAGTGGATTTCATGAGGGTGGTTTTCATTATATCGTTTGTGGTTTTCATTGATGTGTTTGATTTCCATGCAGGCTTAGCTCTATCTAACGCACTAGCCTTGCTTCAGCGCGCAGAAAATTTATTTGGCGATTGGTAGCGGATAATTAGAAAACTATTTTTTTGCGTTTAGGCTGTTGAAGAAGCTAGTGGAGAATCGGAGGCGGGGGAATAAGAGGTGTTTTGGGAGTTGTAAGAATCTTCAGGCCACACGGGGCTTTGTTGCACGAGGGGAACTGCGGAGGGAAATTCATCAGCTGCGAGCGTAGCTCTGCGGCCCACCTTGCCAAGAACTCATTTGACATTTGAATGGGTCCCGAAAGTTGAGTCTGAAAGGGGTCTGTCTGAAAGGGGCCGGTGCCTAAATTCAAGTATTCTTTGTCTAATGGAGTCACCACACTCTTGTGTGTGTCTTCTGCGGTGGACGGAGGATCGTGGGGACAGAAGTGTCCCCACTCCTACAACTTCTTCAGCAGGATCTTCCGATATTCGATCTTCATCGGCGGGCCGACGTGAACCTGCACGCCCAGCAGTCCCTTCAAGCGCCGCTTTTCCGGATCGTCATCAATGACCTCCGCCATCAGCACGCCGTTGATGAAATGCTGAAGGTGATTGCCCTTGGCGATCAGGTGGACCTGGTTCCAGTCCTCCTTGAGCACCTTTTTCTGAAGCTCGGCACGGTCGCCTAGAACTCGTGCGATTTCCGGCTTCGAGCCCGGCTTCAGGATCACGCTCTGGCCGCGATAGGCGAGAAACTCACGACCGCGCTCCTCGTAATTCTGGCCGCTCCACTGGTCCTTGCCATCGATGTCGGCCTGATAGCCAGCCATCGCCCACTTCGGGTCCGGCATCTCGATGCTGCGGTAGTTGATGCCGCTGTTGCCCTGGGCGGAGACCCGGTATTCCAGTTTCAGTTCGAAGTCCGCCACCTCACCACCGCGCCAGATGATGAAGGAGTTTCGCTTCAACAAGGTCTCCGGCTTCACCTTGCCGACCAGCACGCCATTCTCCGCACGCCAGTAAACCGGATTCCCATCCCAGTCCTTCAGCGTGCCATCGAAGATCGAAACGAAGCCTTCCGCATCCTTTGGCTTTTCTTCGCCAATGCAAAGCGCGGTGGTGAGGCTGAAGAGGGAACCAAGAAGGAAGCGTCGCGTCATGGTGGGAGGCTAGGCCGATCCACCGCCGATCACAAGACCCAGGAATCAGACCAGCCCTCTTGCCCGCGCCTCGGGCATCGGCACGGCCTTCGCCTGACAGACCTGACGCCAGCCGGGGAAGTTCCATTTGTTTGGAAAACCCCGACATTGCTCGGGCTTCACCGCGTGGATGCGGCAGGAATTGCCATCGAGCATGATGCACTCGTGATTATCCTTTTCGATCAGGGAGAGGCCCTGGCGGTTGGTGCGCAGGCGGGTGAACCGAGCGAGGAAGTCCGATTCTGTTAGGCCGAGGTGCGCGGCAATGACCGGGATCTCATCCTCCTCCAGCCGCACGTCACCCGGCCATTTGCAACAGGCGGTGCAGCGATCACAGGCGTAGAAAACCTCCGGATCGAGAAGGACGTCGCGGTTTCCCGGGCTGCCAGACATTGGAAGGTTCAAGTTTTCAGTTTGAAGTTTTCAGCAAGAGTAGAAATCCAGATTCGGGCTCTTCGCTTGAAACTGAGCACTGAACACCTGAAACTCTCTTATTCGATCTGCTTGTAGTAATAGCTGATCTTGTTCTGGAAGGCGCGCCACTTGCTGCCGGGGCGGCCATTATCGAGAAGGAACCAGGGGCAGTTCTTGTGGGCGGGACTGCAGCCGGCACGCGGCCAGTGGTAGTGCGGCACGACACGACTGATCGGAATGCCGTTCTGCTTCATCAGGTAGGCGGTGAGCTTGGCGGTGCGTTCCATGGTGGCGCTGCGGCTGCTCCCGCGCTGCTCGCACATTTCGATGCCGATCGAGTAGTTGTTTCCCGGCCCATCGAAGTCGGCATGCTCGCCTTGCTCGTTGGTGGGCATGTGCTGGATGGCGACGTATTGATCGACGGTGAAATGCCAGATCAGGAAGCCGATGCGGTTGCCGCCCCGACGTTTCGTCGCTCGCAGCGCGCCGTTCTTCAGGGCCTGTGAATGCTTCGAAGCATCGGCCGTCCAGTTCTGGGTGCTGTGGATCGTGATGTAGCGTGGCCGCATGGGACGGACGACCTTGCGACCCATCGTGCCTTTCGGAACCATGTCCTGACGGACGTTGATCTGGCGGTAGAAGCTGGAGGAGGAAACGCTGCCGCTGCTGCGTGAGGACGTGCCGCCCGTGGTAACGAGGGTGTTTCCGGAAGAGCTGCTGGACGAGGAGACGCCGGACGAGGTTTCGCCACGGTTCCAGGTGTTGACGATGGTGTCCGAGCCGCCGCCGGGCGGTCCGATCTGGCGGCAACTGCTCGCGATGAGGGCGAGCAGGACGAGGGGAAAAAGCAACGCGGGTGAACGCATGGCGGCAGCATAGCAGACTGTTCGGAAAGGTGAATGGAAAAGGCGAGGGCGAGGTAGACGACTTTTTCCCGGGGCTGGCTTGCTCCGCCGCGATTGTGGTGTAAGCCTGCCGCGTGTCCCGATCGGCCGATGATGCGCATGCCTGGCTGCGACGGGCTGTGACGCAGCCTGATTTCTCGAAACGCCTGGCCCCACTGGCCAAAGGCGAGTATGAGGTCGTGCTCGAACACGCCGGCGAGGCCTCGCACGCGTGGCTGTGCGCGGTGGCCGTTGAAGCCGCGAAGGATCACAAGAAACGACGCGTTTGGCTGGTGTCCGATCTGCCACGGCAACGCGAACGACTGGCAAGCGAACTGGAATTATGGGGAGTGCCCACCTTGGTGCTGCCGGAAGCCCCTGCGGAGATGACCGATGGCACGATCGCCGATCCCGAGTCAGCAGCGGAATGGTTCACGGTGCTGGAGGCAATCGCGCGACAGGATTCGTTCGTCGTGATCTGTGGCAGCGAGTCGTTCGATGCCGCCGCGCCCTCGCCGGGCGCGATGAAGGATTCACGGACCTTGCTGAAACCGGGGCAGACTCTCGACCCACAGGAGTTGGCGAAGTCGCTGGCGGATCATGGTTACGAACGCGTTCCGACGGTGGCCGGTCGCGGACAGTTCGCGGTGCGTGGTGGAATCGTGGATCTCTTTGCCTGGCAGGCCGCGAAACCGCTTCGGCTTGAATTCTTCGACACCGAGTTGGAGTCGATGCGCGAGTTCGATCTCAACTCGCAGGCCTCCACCCACAAGCTGACGCAGGCCGATCTCCTGCTCGCGGAACCCGCATCGGTGGCGAGCGTGGCGGACTATCGGAAGAAGTCCGACCTGCTGGTCGCCATCGGCGTGATCGAGGCGAAGCACCCGGACATGCGGATCCTCGAAGGCCCGGCGGATCTCGATGGCGAGGAGGATTTTTCCACTGCCTGTTTCAGCAGCCCGATGGGAGTGTTCGATGCCGGGGACTTCGTGCTGGAGCAGTCGCGACGTGACGGCTTTTTCAAACAGCTCAACGAGTGGCAGCGGGAAAAATGGGACGTGGCGATCGTGTTCTCGAATCAGGGCGAGGAAGAACGTTTCACGGATCTCGCGGGAAAGGATCTGAAGCGCGATCTCGGTCTGGTGCCGATGCGCGGCGAACTGCTCGCGGGCTTCACGGTGCCGGCGTTGAAACTGGCGGTGCTGTCGTCTTCGGAGTTGTTCGGACGCTACCGCACCCCAGGCATGGCCAGGCGTTCGACGCTGGAACGGGCACGGGCGACCATTGCTCGTGCAACCATCGATGAGATGTCGGAAGGCGATCTCGTGGTGCACTACGAATATGGCATTGGTCGCTTCCGTGGCATCCATCCGGGTGATGATGGCGAGGAGCTCTCGATCGAATACGACGGCGGCTCGATCCTCAGCGTACCACTCGAACAAGCCCACCTCGTCGGAAAATACGTCGGCCTCGGAGGAAAGACTCCCGATCTCAACAAGCTGGGCGGCAATGCTTGGAAGAACGCCCGCAAGTCCGCAGAGAAATCGATCCTCGACTACGCCGCGCAGTTGCTCCGCGTGCAGGCGGATCGCGAAGGACAATCCGGTCATGCGCATCCGGCGGATTCACGATGGATGTTCGAGTTTGAGAATTCCTTCCACTACACCGAAACCGTCGATCAGCGGCGCGCCATTGAGGAGTCGAAGCTCGACATGGAATCGCCGAAGCCAATGGACCGGCTGATCTGCGGCGACGTTGGCTTCGGAAAAACCGAAGTCGCCATCCGCGCAGCCTTTAAAGCGGTCACCGGTGGCAAACAGGTCGCCATCCTCGTGCCGACCACCGTGCTCGCCGAGCAGCATTGGAGGACCTTTCGCGAACGCATGTCCGACTATCCGGTGCGGGTGGATTTGATGAATCGCTTCCGGACGCCATCGGAAATCCGCGAGACGCTGAAGGGCCTAGAGGATGGCTCAGTGGACATCGTCATCGGCACGCATCGACTGACTTCAGGCGATGTGCGTTTCAAGGATCTCGGGCTGGTCGTCGTGGATGAGGAGCAGCGCTTCGGTGTGAAGCACAAGGAGAAGTTCAAGGACCTCTTCCGTCAGGTGGACGTGATGACGCTCTCCGCCACGCCGATTCCGCGGACGCTTTACATGGCGCTCATGGGAGCTCGCGACATGTCGACGATCGAGACTCCCCCGCCCAACCGCGTGCCGGTTTCCACCAGCGTCTGCGCCTACGATGAGCGCATCATCCGGGATGCCATCAAGCGTGAGATGAAGCGCGGCGGACAGGTCTTCTTCCTGCACAACCGCGTCAAGACGATCGAGATGATGGCGGGAAAACTCCGCGAGCTCGTTCCCGAAGCGCGGGTCATCGTCGGCCACGGCCAGATGGACAAGGACGACCTCGAACAAGTCATGCACACCTTCGTTCACGGCGAAGCAGATGTCCTTTTGGCCACCACCATCATCGAAACCGGCATCGACATCCCGAATGCCAACACGATCCTGATCGACCGCGCCGATCGCTTCGGACTGGCCGATCTCTATCAGCTTCGTGGTCGGGTTGGACGTGCCGGGGAAAAGGCCTACGCCATCCTGCTGCTGCCACGCGACATGATGACCGCTGGCGATGCCCGCAAACGCATCCATGCGATCAAGCAGTACACGGCGCTAGGCTCCGGTTTCAAGATCGCCATGCGCGACCTCGAAATCCGGGGCGCGGGAAATCTGTTAGGCACGAAACAGTCCGGCCACATCGCGCAGATTGGCTTCGACCTCTACTGCCAGCTCCTGCGACAATCGGTGGATCGTCTTAAGGGTCGCAAGCAGGTCGTGCGCGGCGACTCCGCTTTCAAGTGCGACTTCGTTTCCCTCAGCGAAACCGCCTTCAGCCGCGAAGAGGAACACACCACGATCCCCGCCTATCTTCCGGCAAACTGGCTGGAGGAAACCAAGCTGCGCATCTCCGCGTTCCGGGAAATTTCCGAAGCACTCACCGAAAAGCAGGTCATCGCCCTTGAGGCCTCGTGGCGGGATCGTTTCGGCCGCCTTCCCGAGCCTGCGGAAAACCTCGTCCGCATCGCCCGCATCAAGGCCCTCGCCGCCGCGAAAGGGATCGCCACCGTCGAGATCCAAGCCCAGCGCCTCATGCTCCACCGCA
>JANOKL010000126.1:0-7939 GCA_031419215.1 Luteolibacter sp.
GATCAAGGACCACACGCTCCACCACCTCGACCACTATCTGGAAAAGGCCGAGGCCGCGTTGGTGAAGAATGGCGCGCATGTCCACTTCGCCGACACCGATGACGACGCGCGAAACACCATCCTCGAGATCCTCCGCAGCCATGGCGTGACGCGGCTGACGAAGTCGAAGTCGATGGCCGCCGAAGAGATCCATCTCAACCCCTTCCTGATCGAAAACGGCATCGAGTGCCTGGAGTCCGACCTCGGCGAGTTCATCATCCAGCTCGACAACGACGAGCCCTCCCACATCGTCAAGCCAATCATCCACCTCAACCGTCGCGACATCGCGAAAACCTTCCTGCGCGAAGGGGTTTCCGAGACCTACAACGACGATCCGCGGACCATCACCACCCAGGCCCGCGTCCATCTGCGGAAAAAGTATTTCGAAGCCGAAGCCGGGATCACAGGAGCCAACTTCGTTTCAGCGGAAAGCGGTCGACTCGTCCTCGTGACGAATGAGGGCAACGCCCGCTTCGGCATGGCTCCCACACCGGTCCACATCGCGCTGGTTGGCATCGAGAAAATCGTCCCCACCGACCGGGATTTCGGCGTCTTCCTGAACCTCCTCGGCCGCTCCGCCACCGGTCAGCAGCTCACGGTTTACACCCAGTTCATCAACGGTCCGAAGTCCGAGAACCAACCCGACGGCCCGGAGCACATGCACGTCGTGTTCATGAACAACGGTCGCACCGGTGTGCTCGAATCGAACTGTCGGGAAATCCTCCGCTGCATCCGCTGCGGAGCCTGCCAGAACGTCTGCCCGGTCTATCGCCAGGCCTCCGGTCACGCCTATCGCTCGAACTACGGCGGCCCGGTCGGCGCGGTGCTGTCCCCTCTGCTCTTCGGCGACCGCTTCCCGGAATTCGCCGACCTTCCAAAAGCCTCCTCGCTCTGCGGCGCCTGCAACGAGGTCTGCCCGGTCGACATCCCGATCCCCGATCTCCTGCTGCGCCTGCGCGACAAGGCGAAGCGGGAAAAGGTCCCATCCGCCGGAGCCATCCCGATGACCCCCTTCGGCGTGCTCGCCACCAGCCCCTCGCTGTGGCGCACCGCCATGACGATGAGCAAGGCGATGAACCACCTGCCCATCGAGGTCGCCCCGGTCAAACCCCTCCAGGACTGGCTCGGCCAGCGCACCCTCCCCGACTGGCACGGCGGCGACTTCCGCAAGTGGCTGAAGGGAAGGAAGAATGTGAATGGTGAGTCGTGAATGGTAAATCGTTCAATTCTTCCACCACTCACCATTTACCAATCACCACTCACTCTCTCAAACAACGTGTCCCGCGACTCCATCTTCTCCAAGCTCCGCTCCACCACCTCGGCGTTGAAAACACGCGCCGCGTATCCTGAGTATGACATCTCGGTCGTTCACTCCGCCCCGCGACTCGAAGGCAGCGATCTTTGGGAAATCTTTTCCCGGAATTTCAAGGCCGTCAGCGGCAAGGCGATGGCAGGCGTTGATGAACTGCTTGAGTTTCTCGCCAAGGACGGCTCGAAGCACGGCTACTGCGATCCCGAGCTCTTCGACGCCGTCGGATCGAAGCTCGTGGCGGCGGGATACACCGTCGAGACCGAGTTCGATCGCGAACGTTACGACGACTACCAGTTCGGCGTCACCCGGGGCACCGGAGCCATCGCGGAATCCGGCACCGTGGTGATTGATGATTTCCGCACCGCACGCCGTCTGGCCGCGCTTTCACCGTGGATCCACGTCGCCTGCATCCAGCGCAGTGAGATCGTCCGCACGATTCCGGATGCCATCGCCAGCTTCGACAACTGCCCGAACATCATCTGGGCCACCGGCCCCTCGAAGACCGCCGACGTCGAAGGCATCCTCATCGAAGGCGTCCACGGCCCCGGCGAGCAGATCGCGCTGTTGATTTGAGGGTCTGGCAGCTCGCTGTTTGCCCCGCTGCACCTTCCGCAGACCGAATCCTTGCCTTGGGCAGATCGGCTGGGGTTCTATCCGGACGCGGGGCTTGACCGCCCCTCCGAGCACGGGGCGGACGCCGCTACTGCGGTGTTCGGTCCAAGCCATGGTTCGCATCATTTTGTATCCTGATTCTTCAAACGAAGGTCGAGCCATTCGGCGGCTAGTTCCACCTGTTTGGCGAGTTCTGGGTCTTCTGAAGACTTTTTTTTGATACTCAGAATGGCCGCCCTCGCGCGACGCAACCACTCGAAATCTCCCGGCGAGAGCTTCAGTGCACTGATCAGAATCCCCATGGTTCGATCCGCTGGTTGCCAATTTGGTCTGTTCTTCGCCACTGGCAAATTTGACAGCATGTTAAGGACCGTGCTGCGCGACGCCTCGCTTTGTGTCTTCAATGCCGCTGCAACCACATGCTCTTGCAGTCCACCCCATTCAGGAAGAGGTCGCCGAGCGAGCCATCGCTGAACCACTACAGCAAGATCGTTCCCGACTTTCTCGGGTAGAGTTGACTGTAACGCTAGCATCTTCGCGGCACCTGCGACAATGGGCGCACAATCGACTGTCACCAACTTGGCCATGGCATCCATCACAACTGGATCTGGATACCGCGCTCCCACGTGTTGCCAAAAGGGGGGGTGAGGATTCCAGAATAGCCTTAATAGCCCGAGATCGCTGACGATCCGCATACACCGAACTACTCCAGACCGTGGTATGGGTTTCTGCTGTCGTCGCGGCATGCCACTCGCGCGGCGTAATGCGCATGCTCACGCCGCCAATATTGCCGTCCTGTTTTGAGAGATCGTCACCAGAGTCGAGAAGTTCAATAGACACGGCGAGTGGCACGACAATTTTTTCGCCAGGTGCCAGCAACCGGTTGAAACCGGAGCCCTCAACATACTGACCATTGCTCGCGGGCACCTTGTGCCACGTGGTGTCTGAGCCATAGCGGACTTCAACGACAAAATGCTCAGCGCCCGGATAAAGATCGGGGCCGCCACACCACCAAGATATTGGCTGCTTCCCCGCGTTAGTGACCGTCAAGTCAACAATTAGGGGCCAGCCCAGAGCCTGTTCGCGATCTGCTTTGATGGAGAGTGACACCTCGTTTGCCTTCGACGTATCTGCGGCTTGCGCCAAGTTAACGGTGATGGCGAACAAACCTAGGACTTTCAGAAGTGATGCGATATTCATCTTGTTTGTCTCCATATGAGTTGCGAACAGTGCAAATCGTTCCCACGCAATCTGCGGGAATATCAGGCCTTTGGCGAGGAGTTTCCCAGCCTTTTTACTAGATCATTCTGACTCAGAGGGACTTGGAGATAGTCGCCAATGTTTGCAGCGCATCGTTCACCGCTCCATACTAATCGTCGGCATGTTCCGACACGGCACGACGAGAAATACTGAAGAAGATGCCAGGCATCTGCCTGGCACTGCGAAACCCAAGCTGGCCGCGCCTATTTCTGCAACTCGGCGGCGGGATAGAAACTCGGCTGGTCCTTGGTGGCGGCGCGCACTTTCTGGACGGCTTGTGGCGTGACCGGGGCGGCTTGGTTGCCAAAGGTGTTGCGCACGAAGGTCAGGACATCGGCGATTTCCGCATCGCTCAGAAACTTGAATGGCGTCATGGGGACGGCACCGGGATACTTCACACCTTTGACTTCGATGGGACCGATCAGGCCGTGGAGCGTGAGACGGATGAGGCGGTCTTCGCTGCCTTGCACCCACTCGCTGCCGGCCAGCGGCGGAAACTGCGCTTCGGGCAGGCCATTGCCGTCCTTCTGATGACACGTCGCGCAATGGCCATCGCGGAGGAACACTTCCGATCCGCGAAGGAACTGCTCCTTGGCGGTTCCGGTCAGCGCCGTTGCAAAGACCGGAGGCGGCTCAGCCTTGATCTGCTGACCGTTCAGAAATGCTGACGCGGTCTTGAAAACCGGCGCGATCCATTTGTCCATCGCCTCACCACTCGGCGCCTTGTAGGCGGCGGCGGCTTCCAGCACGCTGCGCCCCGCGGCGTTTTCCAGCCAGGACGCGGCAACAATGGCCTCCAGCCGCACCCGGCCATTTTCATCGGCAGCGGCAGTCCTGAGGAGTTCGGTTTGTTGGGAAATTTGATGACCATTGTAGCGCAACGTCCGCACGGCAGCGGCGCGCGCCCGTGGATCCTTGGCTTGCAGCAGGGTGCGCACGATGGGTTCGCTGACTTGATTGATCCCCCACGTCACCCACATTGCCTCCACGAGATGGTGCTCATAGTTCGCGTCGGACTTGTTCAAGCCTTGCACCCATTTTGCCACCCCGGCCAGAACGTCGGCATCCTTTCTCCCGCGCAGCTCGCGACGGGTCCGGTAGCGGGTGCGGTATTCCGGGAGCTCGAGATTCTTCAGCAGTTCGTCGATGGACGCTCCCGCTACCTTGGCCGGCTTCACCAGCGGGCGCTCCGGATAGGTGATGCGGAAAATGCGGCCATGGGTGTGATCGCGATTCGGATCACGCGCGCTGTGCTGCATGTGGCCGATCCGCGCATTGTGCCAGTCCACGAGATACAGCGACCCATCAGGCGCGAACTCCATATCCACCGGGCGAAAATTGGGATCCGATCCTTTCACCAAATCGTGCCGGAACTTGCTCACGTAGCCCGTGCCCTCATCCGCCATGGTGTGTTGTTTGGTCCCCAGGAAACCGATCGTGTTATTGATCAGCAGGTCGCCTTGCACCTCATCGGGGAAATGCCGGCTGGAAACAAACTCCAATCCGGCGGTAGGGCGCACCAGGACCGAGAGCAGGTTCGGCGGCGTCGGGTTGAAGCTTCCCAATGGCACCTGAACCGACGCTTGCAACATCCAGCGCACGTGTGGGTCCGAGGTGTCGGAAAAGAAATCTTCGCCCCACTGATCAAAGGCGATGCCCCAAGGATTCGGAATGGAAACCCGCACGGTTCTTTCCAGATGCCGCCGCTCCGGATTGTAGCGGAAAAAGCCGCCATTGGAGCTGCGAACCGGTCCATAGGCCGTCTCGATGTGACTGCGAAGAAACGTGCCCTCAGCCATCAGGATCGCCCCGGAAGGATCGGCACAGAAGGCCGAGATGGCGTGGTGCGTGTCGTGGTCGTCGAACCCACTCATCACGATCTCCCGCACATCCGCTTTGTCGTCGCCATCGGTGTCCTGCAAAAAGATCAGCGAAGTCCCCTGCGCGACATAGACCCCATCGTGGGAAAACTCGAAGCCCATGGGCAGATGCAGTTTGTCGGCAAAGATCGTCTGCTTGTCGGCCTTGCCGTCTCCGTCGGTGTCTTCGAGGATCAGCAGCTTGTCGTTCGGCAGCGGATCACCCGGCCGATAGTGCGGATAAATGGGCATCGTCGCCACCCAGAGGCGACCTTTGTTGTCAAAGGACAACTGCACCGGATTGGCGAGGTCGGGAAACTTACTTTCATCGGCAAAAACCTCGATCTTATACCCCGGCGGAACCGCCAGGGTTTTCAACGACTCCTCGCCCGAAAGGTATTTGATGTTCGGGTCCACCTTGCCGATCACCGGCAGCGTCTCCGTCCTGGCATCCGCCGCCGCTACGTCGAACTTCTCACCCGCCGCCAGCGCCCAGATGGCCTGCTCGCGCACGTTCACCATTTGCTCCAGCTTGCGGAGTTCCGTCGGGTAGTTCTCCGGGCCATACGGCGCATGTCGCCGGCCATAGACATGCACGCCGTTCGGAATCTTATAGTAGCTCAGCCACATCCAGACGAAGTCATCCACGGCCTTCTTGAGATCGGCCACGTTGGCCTTGGACGATGGCTTGCGGACACCGAAAAGCTGATCAATCAAGACCGGGGCCAGCTTGGCGTAACCTTCGTCCGTCAGCAATGCGCCGTCGCGAGTGAGTGGTTTGCTGCCTGGGGCGAACCACGCGCTGGTGGGGGCAAAGAGATTCACGAAACGCAACTGACGAGCCGCCGCCACGTCCTCCATGGCCTTGGCATACAGCGCCAGATTCGCGTTCTGCGTCGTGCCCTTTGGCGTCCCATGGAGCGCCGACAAATCCTGAAACGCGATCGGCGACACCAGCGCCAGCTTGGGCGGGGCCTTTTCATTGTATTTCTGCTGCAGCGTGTGAGTGACAAACGCCTCCAGCTCCGCCTTGAAGTTTGGCAGCCCCGCCGGGCCGTCGAAGGATTCGTTGAAACCGAAAAACGCCACGATGATGTCCGGCTTCAACTGCTTCAGCCATGCGTCCGGCTCCGGGAAGCGCCCTTCACCGGAGTTGCCACCCCAGTTATCCTTGGACTCCACCACCGTGCGAAATTTCTCTCCCCCGGGAAACGCCCACGGGCTCTTGCGTCCGGCATTCGGGCGAAAGGCCGGCGTATCTCCTTCATCGCACAGATTGCGGATCACCAGATGATGCTCCGGATAGCGCCGATGCAGCTCCGTCTCGAAATGCCCAAAGCTCAGCATCCGCGACCCCAACCCATTCCCCAGCAGCACCACGCGCGCATCCTTGGGCAGTTCCAGTTCCGCCGCACGCGCGGTCGGCACGAGGAGGCAGATTGCCACCATTACGAAGGCGATGGCTCGGGATAGATTCTGGATTCTCATGGGGTTGATTGCGTTGGTTAGGGGCGACCCGCGAGCAGTCTCGCAGCGGGACGAGTGCGACTGCTAGGAAATTGCTTGTGAGGAGACCGGGGCGAGTTCGCCTTGGACGTGGAGCGGGGACGATATTCGAATGTGGAATGACCGATGGGTGGCTTCATTGATCAGAGAATAGGGAGACTCTGAGGGCAAGACCTGTGTGGAATGACGAACGCCGGATGACGCGGCTAAGCGCGCGGCTGGGCACCCCAACAGACCCGGCAGGGCGCACTTTCGCCTTGGATCCACGTCGCCTGCATCCATCGCAGTGAAATCGTCCGCACCATCCCGAACGCCATCGCCTGCTTCGACCACTGCCCGAACATCATCTGGGCCACCGGCCCCTCGATGACCGCCGACGTCGAAGGCATCCTTATCGAAGGCGTCCACGGCCCCGGCGAGCAGATCGCGTTGTTGATTTGAGGGTCTGGCAGTTCATTGTCGGCCCCTCTCCCTTCGCTACAGCGCACGGTCGGCTTGGTTTCGCGCTAGTATTCAATCGAAATGACTTGCGTCTTAGGGCTACGATAAAAACTGTCACGGCCTTTCTTGATGTTCTCTAGGTCCAAACGGCGATTGGTGAGGACAAAAATCTCACTCTTCACCGTCTTGTTCTCCAAGCCGTGGATACCGCTCCACACTTGATGCAGTTGAGTTCCGGACATCTTCCATGTTCCTTGGTAGATGGTTCGGTCGTAGCCGGATGGTCGATACTGAAAACGGCCATCTTCCCAAAATTCATATTCGGTTGGCGGATGCTTGACCTGGGCTCCGCGATCCCGATATTGGAGCATGTACCATTTGCCGAGTATTTGCCGTCCCGCATCTCCTCGCCCTGCGTCGTGATCCAGATTTAAGCAACTTTGCTGGGTGATCGCACAAACCACCATTGCAAGCGCTAGGGTTGGTCTATTCATGTTTTCTACCGAAAGTTATAGGCCATCCGGCGGCGCGCAGGAAGCCCGGATTCAATTTGGCGGATTATTGCCGGCGGATGCGCCGCCTTGTTCGGTTTGGGGATCCCCACCCGAGCCAGATGAAGAATGCCAGAAGCCCAACCGAGAAGCCAAACACCATCAAGGGGACGCTCCAGAGGTCTCGGAAGGTATTCAAAGTAGCATCGGACGGATCGGAAGGACGAAACCGGATTCCAACCTTCTGACCGACAGACCAGCGTGTTGCCCGACCGCCGACCAGCCCTTCCTTTTGAAGAGCCACACCAGAAGAATTCAGATAGGAAAATATCGGAGCCCAGCGCTCAGACCTTCCTCCACGATACTCGATCCGATCAATCCTGCCTGTCGTGACTTCGGATTGCCCGACGAATACGGCG
>JANOKL010000127.1:0-1311 GCA_031419215.1 Luteolibacter sp.
TCCGGGCGGTCCGGCGGGGGTGAGCTGCAATAACCTCTCGACTGCCAAATGACCCCACAAGCCGCCCACCGCCGGACCTTTTCGGAGAAAGGTCCCTGCCTTCAAATCCTCCGCACGGCGATGCCGGTGATGAGGAAGGCGAAGCCGGCGTAGACGAACCAGTGCGCGATGTCCTGATAGACGGCGGTCTTCGGTAGATCCGCTCGGACCTTATCAGGATCGAAACGCGCGAGGCCCTTGATGGCTGCATCCGGATCACGGTCGAGCCGGTATTCCGCCGGGTAATCGCGCTGCCAGCCGAGGGTTTTCATGAGCGAGTGATCGGTGTCGCGCAGGCTCAGGTTCACGCGATCCCGACCCGCCAGATTCACCGCCGCCTCGTAACGGCCCACCCCGGTTTGACGGATGCTGACCGGCACATCGGTGCCGTTGGCATCGATGGCCTTCGCATCCCATTTCACGCGGTCCACGGGACGATCCTGTTCATCGCGTCGCGTGATATTGACCAGCCATTGCTCGCGATCCACGGAACCCGCCGCCGAAAGACCGGACGATTGTTCCTTGCGGACGATGCCACGAAAGACCTGCGCCCAGAACGCTCCGGCATTTCCCCAGCCGAGCCATTCACCGCCCCACTTTTCCGTTAGATCGGAGGTCCAGCAAAGTCCGGTGCCGAGGCCGTAGCGGCAAACCGCGAGCAAGGGATCACCCGTTTCCGCCGCGAGCAGCAGATTCGCAGTCGGCTTGGCCTGGGTCATGACGTAGCCGAGGACGTAGGGAAGCTGGGTCTTTTCGTAGCCGGAGAGGATCGGGTGATCCCCGGTGACGACGCTGGCGTAGAGGTCCTCCTTGATGGCGGAGCGCGAGGCCTGCATCGTTTCCTTGGTGAAAATCTGCGGCATGTTCGCCGGATCATCGGTTTCGTAGAAACGGCCCCCACCCTCCTGGGCGATGAGCTGCATGACATCCTTGGCGGCACCCGCGCCGAGGCAGACACTGGAAACGGTCATGCCTTGGGCGCGCATGTCGCGGACGAGACCAGTGAAATCATTTTCCGGCGTCTGGCCATCCGAGAGCACGATCATGTGCTTCACCTTCGCCACGGAATTCTGAAGCAGCTCCTTGCCCTTGACCATGCCGGGGTAGGCGTCGGTGCCGCCGTCGGCCTGAAGGGACTCGATGGCATTGATCACCGTGCCGCGATCGGCGGCGCTGGTCATCGGAAGAATGACGCGCGTCTCGCTGTCGAAACCGACCACCGCGATCTGGTCCTGCGCGCCCAACAGCTCCGCAGCCGCCTTCGCCGACGCA
>JANOKL010000128.1:0-2309 GCA_031419215.1 Luteolibacter sp.
CGCGGGGCCGAGGTTATCGCGGCCCGCGGCGCATCCAGTGCCGCCTCCGCGGCCAACGCCGCGCTGGAACATATGCGCGACTGGGTGCTGGGCACCCGCGCCGGGGACTGGGCCAGTATGGCCATTCCGTCGGATGGTTCCTATGGCATTGAAAAGGGCATCATGGCCTCGATGCCGATCCGCACGATCGAGAACGGCAAGTGGGAGGTCGTCCAAGGCGTGCCGGTCGATGCCTTCAGCCAGGGCAAGATTGATGCCACCATCAACGAACTGCTCGAAGAGCGCGACGCGGTGAAGGACCTGATCCCAAGCTGAACGATCCACGAAGTTTCCAGAAGACGGCCGTCGGGAAACCGGCGGCCGTTTTCATTTCCGTTGGACGCACGGCTTGCATGCGCCGCCGTCCTTTTCCACAGTCCCTTCAACAGATGTCTCAGCCACTAGTCATTGCCGGTCGTGAGTTCAGCTCACGCCTCATGCTCGGAACGGGAAAATTTCCCTCCAACGAATCGATGCGAGATGCCCTCGCCGCCAGCGGCACCTGCATCGTGACCGTGGCCCTGCGTCGTGCCGACCTTTCCGGAAAGCACGATCCCTACGCGAACATCCTCGAATTCGTGGACTCGGAAAAGTATTTGATCCTGCCCAACACCAGCGGCGCGATGAATGCCGAGGAAGCAGTCCGTCTCGCGCGGCTCGCAGCGGCGGCGGGTCTGCCGAAATGGGTGAAGCTGGAGATCCATCCCGACCCGACCTACCTGCTTCCCGATCCAATCGAGACGCTTAAGGCCGCGGAGATTCTGGTGAATGAAGGCTTCACCGTCCTGCCCTACATCAACGCCGATCCGGTTCTCGCCAAGCGGCTTCAGGACGTCGGCGTCGCAACCGTGATGCCGCTCGGTGCGCCCATCGGTAGCAATCGCGGCATTTCCACGCGCGATCAGATCCGCATCATCATCGAGCAGGCCACCGTGCCGGTCGTGGTCGATGCCGGCATCGGCGCTCCCAGCCACGCGGCGGAGGCGATGGAGCTCGGGGCGGATGCGGTGTTGGTGAATACCGCCATCGCCATTGCCAGCGATCCGGTGCGGATGGCACAGGCGTTCAGGAAAGCGGTCGAGGCTGGACGGGAAGCCTATGAGCTCGGTCTTCCAGAGGCAGAGGATCGCGCCATCGCCACCAGCCCGCTCACGGGGTTTCTTTCCTAAGTGGAATCGAAACGCGCTTCGTCTCCTCCTTCGCGCCGATCTCCAGCGGGACCACTGAGGCTCCTGACGCGTATACTTGATAGAGCTGACCGCGCTTCACCTTGACCGTGAAATAGCGATTCGTGTCGTCTGTTAGAGACGGGCTCTTTCCGGTCGCGGCGACCACGTCGCCCTGCATGACCTTCAGATCCACCGGCTGGCGCTTCCCTTCCGAAGTGACCTCGATCCGCAGCTCGCATTCCTCCGGGGCAGGCAGGGATTTCTCGCCGAGCGCGAGATAACGCGCGGTCACCTCCACGCCCGGCACCGAGGTGTCCTTCAGGTCCCAGATCATCGGGAAATGATGGCCGGTTTTTTTCCACGACGTCGCATAGATCCCGTGCACGACGCTGCCTTTGATCGCGCGCGCCGCATCCGGCAGAATCCAGCCCTGATCGAAGCCCTTCTTGTCCGGATTGTATTCGGTGAACTGCCAGGATTTTGTTTCGGGCAGCCAGACCTCGACCCAGTTGTGGTTCCCCTCCTTGGTGGTCCACATCGCCGTGCCGACGATCCTTGCCGGGATGCAGACGCTGCGCAGGGCATCGACGAGTAGGATGGAAAGCCCGCTGCACGAGGCCATTTTCAGTTCGATTGATTCGGCCGGCCCTTGATTCGCGGCACGACGCTTCGTGTTGTATTTGACCCCGAGTTCCTTCTCGATTCCGGTGGCCAGTTTCAAGGCCGCCTCGCTGGCGGTCTTGCAGCCCTCGACCTGTTTGCGGAAGCGGTCCAGAAAGCTCGCACGCCAATCGTCCCGTGACTCATCAAGGGCCGCGTAGGGTAGCACGTCATTCAGAAACAAGTCATCGGGAATTTCCTTTCCCCACGGGAACTCGGATCGTGCCTGCACTGCCAGTGCGATGTTTCTTGCGAGGTAATCCGGCGTCACCTTCTCCAGATCACGTTCCGGAAGGTGGTCGGTGAGAAAGGCCGCAGCCGCCTGCTGATCGGGAGCCACCAGCTTCAAGGTGGAGGTCTTCAGATCCTCACGTGGCCCAGCGAGGGCGAGCGGCATCCACAAGCAGGAAAGCAAAACCACAATGCGCATGACCGCTCAAA
>JANOKL010000129.1:0-8416 GCA_031419215.1 Luteolibacter sp.
GAGCAGTTCTATCTGGTCTGGCCGCTGCTGGTGAGATTCCTGAGCCGCCGATCGCTGGAAAAAGTCTGCCTTTCCCTGCTGGTCCTCGCTCCGGTCATCCACTTCGCCCTGCACTTTTCAGGAAATCCGGTGGGGGCCTATCTTTTCACCGGCACGCGGCTGAACACGCTCGCTGCCGGAGCCTTGCTCGCGATTGTGTACCGCGATCGCGAGCGCTGGCAGCGATGGATGACACATGCGCCAAAGGTGGGGTCGGTCGCCGGAGTGATCTCCGTGCTTGGACTCATTTTCCCAGCGCAAATCTCGATGGTGCCCTTCGCTCCGTTTCTCTGGGGAGCCTTGCTGACGCAGGTGATGCAGCCGCTTTCCCGAACCAACAGCGCTTTGTCCGGACGAGTGCTGATCGCTTTCGGAAAATACAGCTACGGGCTCTACCTTCTGCACTACCTCTTCGATCCGTGGCTGAAGGACGTGCTTTATCCAAAGTGGATCGTCGGGATCGCTGGAAATGGAGTCGCATCGGTGGCGCTGTTCATGATCGCCGCGACCCTCCTGACATTTTCAGCCGCTCTCGTGAGCTGGAACCTCATCGAAAAGCCCTTCCTCTCGCTGAAACGCCATTTCCGCTACTGAGCGGGAAAATGGATCATCTTCGCCTCACGTGATTTTCTCATTTCGTCTGGCGCGTCCTAGGCTAAGATCCGCCCACCGGAGAAACGACCTTTCTCCCACCCCACCCATCCCATGGCCCGCGCTTCCAATCTCACGATGTGCTCCTTCTGCGGAAAGAGCCACTCCGAGGTCAAAAAACTCATCGCCGGTCCAGGCGTCTACATCTGCAACGAGTGCATCGAGGTCTGCTCGAACATCCTCGAAAAGGAACTCGCCGGCAGCACGCCGAAAGGCAAGGCAGCTGCTGACAAGTCGAACTTCAAGGTCCCCTCGCCTTCCTCCTTGCGCGACAAGCTCGACGAGTTCGTGATCGGCCAGGAGCATGCGAAGAAGGTCCTCTCTGTCGCGGTTTACAATCACTACCAGCGCCTGCGTCAGGACATGCCGAAGCTCGCGGATGAGTTCAAGGACGTCGAAATCGAGAAGTCGAACGTTCTCCTGCTCGGCCCCACCGGCTCCGGAAAAACCCTTCTCGCCCGCACTCTGGCCAAGCTGCTCGATGTGCCCTTCTGCATCGTCGATGCCACCACGCTGACCGAGGCCGGTTACGTCGGCGAGGACGTGGAGAACATCATCTTACGCCTGCTCCAGGCCTCCGACTTTGACGTCACCCGTGCCGAACGCGGAATCATCTACGTCGACGAAATCGACAAGATCGGCCGCAAGACCGAGAACGTCTCAATCACCCGCGATGTCTCCGGGGAAGGCGTCCAGCAGGCGCTTCTCAAGATCCTCGAAGGCACGGTCTGCAACGTCCCGCCACAAGGCGGTCGCAAGCACCCGCAACAGGAATACATCCAGGTCAACACCGAGAAGATTCTCTTCATCTGCGGCGGTGCATTCGTCGGGTTGGAAGACATGGTCCGCCGCCGCATGGGCCGGAACACCCTCGGCTTCCATGCCGACAAGGATGGCATCGATCTCGATGATCCGAATTTCAACATCCTCGAAAAGGTCCAGCCGGAAGACCTCCTTGGCTTCGGGCTGATCCCTGAATTCATCGGTCGCCTGCCGGTCATTTCCTCACTACGAAAGCTCACCGAGAACGAACTCATCTCGATCCTCACCGAGCCGAAAAACGCCCTTGTAAAGCAGTATGGCAAGCAGCTCGCGCTCAACGGCGTGAAATTGCGCGTCACCCGCGATGCCCTCCGCGCCCTCGCCGAGGAAGCCGTCCGTCGTGGCACCGGGGCCCGCGCGCTGCGCTCGATCTTCGAACGCCTGATGCTCGACGTCATGTTCGATGTCCCTTCCCGTGGCGACATCGAGGCCGTCACGATTAACCGACCCGTCGTCCAGGGCGAGCGCCCGCCGCTCATCCGCCGACGCCGGGCGGATCAAGATGCGGCTTAACGAGACGACTGGATCAGCGGATTCCAGACCTGATCGAAGCCGAACGACTTGAAGTCCTTCAGGTTCGCTGTGGCCAGATGGCTGACGCCGTGATGCCGCAACGTGAAGGCGAGCCTAGCGTCGATGATCTGGCGATAGCCGGCCTTGGTTTCGGACGCCCATTGCCAGAGCATTGTTGAAACTGCCGGATCGTAGTCCACACAGCGCCATTGGGGATTCCGCTTCAGTGCTTGGCAGTGGCTTGCCGCCTCTTTCGCGGTGTAGGGACGGACGAAAATCGCACCATTCCGAAGCTGCATGTAGAGTTCCACCAGCACCAGTTCACAGAGCACGAATTCGCCATCAAACGACTCAAGCTTCTCGAAGAACTCCCGAGCTTTCTCATGCTGGGGAGAATCCGGATCCGCCGCGTGAATGAACAGGTTCGTGTCCGCCGTGAGGATGGATTTCATGCCCGTTGGAATCGTTCTTCGATCGCGCCTGCTTCTGCCCGGATTGTGGAAGGATCCACGCGATGGCCGCCGCTTTTCCGCAGCACCGGCATCGTCCACGGCTCGGAAGCCTCCGGTGCTTCATTGCAGCTCTGTGCATAAATTTCCATGCCCCGTCGGATGACCTCCGCCACCGACACATCCCGGGCCTTGGCGATTCGCTTGAGCTTTCCGAAAAGCGGCTCAGGAAGCTGGATCTGAGTGCGAGTCATGATGACAATCTAATGTAGGCAGCTTATGGGCGTCAAATTTCTTTCCTGCTCCAAGGCATGGTCGGGAATTCCCCTTCCCCTCGGTTGTCCTGCCCTGCTAGAAATATTTCATGCGCTCGACCACGTTGGCCCTCTTGATTTCCACCGGGATCTCCTGCGGCCAGTCCCCCGCACCACCTGATCCCGATGACGCCGCGTATCCGGCGATCGAGCGCTACGTGCAGGTTCTGGAAACGGTTCGCAAGGAGCATCCGGACGCCGGCAAGGTCGCTTTTGACCGTTTGGTGAATCACTCGCTGGAAGGCATGCTTTCCGGCCTCGATCCTTTTTCGATGTTCATCCACCCGGAAATGGCGGCGGGCATGAAGGACGGCAAGATTGACCCGCATGTGGCGTCGCTCGGGCTTTCCCTCGGTGTGCGCGATGATGGCCCCTACCTCGCCGGGATCGACACCCATGGCCCTGCGGCCAGTGCGGGACTGCTGGCGGGCAGCGCGGTTCTGAAGATCAACGACGCCGAGGTGAAGGATGTCTCGTGGCAGGATCTTTTGGATCGGCTGAACCGTCAACCCGGTGAGACGACCAAGCTGCTGGTGAAGTCCGTCGACGCCCCGCAGCCGAAGGAAATTTCGCTGACCCACATCGCCGTCGAAACCCGATCGCTCGCGGAGTCGAGGCTGCTGGAAAGCGACAAGACCATCGGCTACGTCCGCCTCGCCCAATTCGGTGGCGGTTGCGCAAAGGAAGTGGAAGCCGCGCTCGATGACCTGGAGGACCAGGGCATGAAATCCCTCATTTTCGACCTGCGCGGAAACCCCGGCGGCGACCTCGGTGAAACGGTGACCATTCTCGGCCTGTTCCTACCGCCAGCCACTCCCGTCGTCACCACCAAGGGTCGTGAGGGTGTAATCGGCGAACCATTGAAAACCCCGGACCGCCAGCGCCGGAAACGCGAGTATCCGGTCACCGTCCTGATCGACCGAATGTCCGCCTCCGCCTCCGAACTGACCTCCGGAGCCCTTCAGGATCTCAAGCGCGCGAAGATCATCGGCGAGACCAGCTACGGCAAAGGCTCGGTGCAGAAGATTGTTCCGATGGGCGGAGGCACGGCGCTGCGATTGACATTCGCGAAGTACTACACCCCCGCTGATCGCACGTCTCATGGAGTTGGCATCACGCCGGATGTAGCGGTGACCTTGACCGACGAGGATCGCGCCTGCTTCGAGTTGTTCCGACAGAAGGAATCCTTGAAACCCGAAGAGGCCAAGAAGCTCGCCGCGTGGAAAGATCCAGTGATGGCGAAGGCGCTCGATGGGAAGTGAATGAACCGGTCATGGGTCGCGAAGGCCTGCTCAAATCAGGATTCCCCATGTAGGGCACCTGGCTTCACCCGTTTGTCTTCACCGGATACTCGCGTTGGGTCAGCCAGCCCAGGATCATGTCGTCCGAGAGGATCTTGCCGAAGACGCGATACTTGGAATCGCTGAGCGGGTTCTTTGAATCGATCTTCTCGGCCACCACGAAGGAATCCGGCTCGTAGTAGGACGAATGGATGAACGCCATGTCGTCGCCCAACACGGACACGAAACCCACGTGGCTATCCAGCCCCACGATGTAGAGGCCGTCGCCTTTCTTCTTTAGATAGCCCCTGATGAACTCCATCGACTTCCCCCCGGCGAAGACATCGCGCTCACTCTTCGCCATGAAGGTCTCAATGATTCCCTGTGAAGCCTGCTGGGCCAGCTTGGTTCGGCTCACCTTGAAGCCGACCTGGGTCAGGCAGGTCGAGACGAAGTAGCCGCAGGCGATGCTGCCTTCTCCGGGCTTGGTCGAAGTCCCACTGAACGCCCAATCGGTCCCATACCAGGAGGGAAACACATCCTGAAGCAGCGCGGTTTCGAGGTGCTTCCTCGTCTCTTGAAGAATCGTCGCTCGTGCGGGGGCATCCGCCTGTCCGTAACGCTCAGCTTGCTTCTTCCGATACTCCTCAAGGACCTTGAGCCGGACTGGATAGTTCTCCCTCTTCTGCTGGACCGCCTTTGCGTCCAAGCCACTGGAATACAAGTGGGTCTCACCAAGGACGAAGGACGACCCTGCGAGGACGCAGGCAAAGGCCAACACTGCAATCGACTTGGTTGGGTTCATGCTCCTCACACCATGGATCGTCGCCTCAAAGGCATACAGGGAAAAAAGTCCTAGTTTAATTTCAGAAAGCCTAGGGTCTGCCAACGGCTACCGAGGACCGTCCTTCGACGTGGTGGGTTGATCCTTCGTGGCTGGCTTGTCTTCTGACTTGGTAGCGGGTTGGTCTCCACCCGGTCGGTCTACTTCACTTTTGTATTTTTTAAGATCGGAAATCCATATCTCTCTCCCCTTCAATTGCATCTTATCGTCGTCAATCTTAGAATCCACCGAACCAATTGCTTTGACCATCACAACCTCTCCATTGCTAGCAAAAACGATGACAATTGAATTCAGATCGGAATCCTTTATTTTATGCTTTAAAGCCACGACATCCACGCCTGCTTCTCTGACGATGAACAACATATCCGTCCACGCAATGCTCAGTCTCTTTTGCGCTTTCTTAAGATCGTCTAAATCTTTATCTCTCGGCTCCTTTCCCTTATTTCTATATCCCTCGATTAAACCATTGCTGTAGTTATCAATGATTTCCTTAGCCTCCTCGTGAGTCACAACAACAAGAGGCCTGACTAAGAATTTCTCATCCTTCAGCAAGCTAGGGCTAATATAGCCTTTTCCCAATTTCTGGATTTCATCTATTTTTCGTTCATTAAATTTCTCGACGAACGTTTCCACTTTTTGAGCCTGCAAGCCTTGATGAAGCGAAAGCACCAATATCACGATTGGAAAGAGCGATTTTATTGTTCTCATATAGTTATTGCCTGACAGTGTTGTTGAACGATTGGTCGGTTTTGGTGAATAATCACCGATCAGTCGGTGAGCAAGGTCAAAAGCGACTCGGAATTATGGATTTTGGAGATCTTGTTCACGCCGGTTTTTTGACTCCTTCATGCAGGCGGGCCAAGGCGGAAATGCGTGGATGGGAAGCAGAGGTTCGATTTTTGATCCCGGCAGGGATCGGAGCCAGTAGCCCCGAGTCGACCTGTCCTCGGAAGCCTCGGCGAAGGAGGAGGCCTTACTTCGGCCGACCACCCGGGGACTCCTCGAATAAGAAGGATTCGACCCCGGCAGTGGGTCGCAGCGGCGGGCGAGGGTCGGTGATATACGACGCCTCTGGCACGCCTTTCAGGGTGCAATATCAAGAGATTGGCCTACCCGGGGTGGTCGCTCCCCCCTACTTCGCTGAAGCTACGAAGGAGGTGAACATCCAACATCGAACGTCCAACGTTGAACATCGAAGGGAAGAGGAAGACCCGGAGCGAGACGCGCCGGGGACGGACTGGAGCGGGACGCTCGCAGCCACGGTCTTTGATCCATGATCTCCGATCCCCGATCTCCTATCCTCTTCCTGACCCCTGAATCCTAGCCCCTGGCCACTCGCTTCGAAGAAAGCGGAACCACGAACGAAAAAAGCCGCACGGGCGAGATGTCTCATCCGTGCGGCTTTGAAGAAGTCGAATCGATCAGCGCAGGAAGGCTTCGTGCAGGCCGCCGTCGACGGTGATGACTTGGCCGGTGGTCTTGCTGAGGCGCTGGGAGATCAGGAGGAAGTAGGCTTCCGCCTGGTCGGCCGGGGTGATCGGGGCCTTGGTGAGCGTGCGGTCGGCATAGAACTGCGCGAGCTTGGTCACCAAGGACTCGGTGGCCTCGTCATCCGTGTAAGGGATGGCGTATTTCGCGAGCGAGCCAATCACTCGATCACGCGGGAACATGGCGGAACCCTGGACCACGGTGGCCGGAGCAACGCCGTTCACGCGGACCAGCGGAGCAAGCTCCATGGCGAGTTCGCGGACGAGGTGGTTCGCGGCGGCCTTCGAGGTGTCGTAAGCGAGCGAGCCCTTTTTCGCGACGGCGGCGTTGGCGGAGGTCGTGAGGACGAGGTTGCCCTTGAGGCCCTGTTCCTTCCATGTCTTGAACGCTTCGTCGGCGACGAAGTAGCTGCCGGTGACGTTGATGTTGAAGGTCAGCGCCCACTTGTCGTCCGGGATGTGGCCGGAGGTGTCGCTCGGCACGAAGATGCCGGCCGTGACGGCGATGCTGTCGAAGCCACCGTAAGCGATGGAAACGTCATCGAGCATGCGACGGATCGACGCGCGATCGGTGATGTTCGCGGCAAGTCCGATGGCTGGTCCGCAGTTCGAAAGTCCGGTGCCAGCGACGCCGATGCCGAGACCATACTTGTCGGTGATTTCCTTGGCGGTGGCCTTGGCAGCGTCCTCGTTGAGGTCGACGCAGACGATGTGCGCGCCTTCCTTGACGAGGCGGTGGGCGGTTTCCTTGCCGATGCCGGAACCTGCACCGATGACGACGATCACCTGGCGGGCGAGTTCCTTTTCAGCGGGCATGCGCTGGAGCTTCGCTTCCTCAAGCAGCCAGTACTCGATGTCGAAGGCCTCCTGCTGCGGGAGGGAAATGTAGGTGTCGATCGCCTCGGCACCGCGCATCACTTCGACGGCGCAGTTATAGAACTCGGCGGTAACGCGGGACTCGGACTTGTCTTTGCCCCAGGCGATCATGCCGATGCCGGGGATGAGCACGACGGTCGGATTCGGGTCGCGCATGGCAGGCGAGTTGGCGTGCTTGCACTTCTCGTGATAGGCGGCGTAGTCCTTGCGATACTGCTCGAGTCCGGCAGCGAGCTTGGCCTTGAGCGTGGCGGCATCCTCGGCCTGCGGATTCCAGTCGACGTAGAGCGGCTTGATCTTGGTGCGGAGGAAGTGGTCTGGGCAGGAGGTGCCGAGCTCGGCGAGACGGGCGGCGTCGTTCGAGTTGACGAAGCGCAGGATCTTCTCGTCGTCCTGCACGGTGCCGATGAAGCGCTTCTGCTGGGAAACCTGTCCGCGCAGCCAAGGAAGGATGCTGACGAGGGTCTCGCGGCGTTGCTCGGGAGTGAGGGTGGAGTATTTCGCACCACCGAAGGCAGCGGCATCGCCACCCTTGGCTGCATACTTCGCCTCGATGAAAGCGGCGGCCTTTTCGATGCAATCGAGCGTGTAGGTGTAGCAGGCCTTCTCATCGTCGTCCCACGAGATGAAGCCGTGCTGGCCCATCATGATCGACTTCACCGATGGGTTCTTGGCGACGATTTCCTGCATCGCGAGGCCGAGCTCGAAGCCCGGGCGCATCCACGGCACGTAGGCCATTTCACCGGCGAAGATTTCCTGCGTGAGGGCCTCGCAGTTCTTCGAAGCGGCGATCGCGATGATCGCGTTCGGGTGCATGTGGTCGACGAACTTCGCGGGGATGAAACTGTGCAGCGGCGTGTCGATCGAGGAAGCGCGCGGGTTGAGGTTGAAGGTGGCGTGGGTGTACATGCCGACCATTTCATCCTCGGCCGGTGCCTTCAGGCCCTTGTCGGAGCGGGCAGCGTAAAGCGTCTGGAGGTCCATCAGCTTCTGCTGATAGAGCGAGGAGAAATTTTCACGGGTGCTGGTGCGGAGGTCGCCGCCGGAGCCCTTGACCCAGAGCACCTCGACCTGCTGCCCGGTGAGCGGGTCCTTTTCAGAGGCCTTCGAGGAGGTGTTGCCACCGCCGGTGTTGGTGATG
>JANOKL010000130.1:0-2711 GCA_031419215.1 Luteolibacter sp.
AACCTTGATCAACGTGGTCGTTCGCCAGGATGAAAAGCTGGTGATCGCCGCGCTTGAAAAAGGCGAGATCGACAAGGCGAAGGAACTCATCCTGGCGCTGGCTCCCCCCTTCGATCCAGAAGCGGTCGACGCCAAGGGCAAGAAAATCCTCAAGAAGCCGGAGCACCCCCTCGCCCACCTGCGCGCCCGTGCCCGGGTTTACCAGGCCCTCGGACAACTCGACCTCGCTCTCGCCGATGCCGAGGAAGTCGTCAAACTCCAGCTCGGCACCGACGGCGGGATGAGCCTGCGCACCGACGAACTCGACCAGTCGGAAGCCTTGCGGGACAGCATCCTCAAACTGAAGCAGAATCCCAAGAAGTGAGGTTCAGCGACCTCATCTTTCCTCTGCGACTCTGCGGAAATCGGGCCCCTATCGCGGTGGAGAAGGATTAATCAGACAGCTCGAATGGCGCGCAGTTAAGGCCGTTTTCGTCTTCTCTTTGTCCCGGCGGGACCAAGGAAATTAGCCGGGGTGCGTCAGCCCCCGGATATGGGGTTCAAGAGATATTGAGCCCCGGAGGGGCGGCGGAATCCAAAGGACTGAGTGCCTTTCCAGCGCCCCTATCAGGGCGCAATCCATTGAGCGAGCCATCCGGGGGCTGACGCGCCCCGGCTAATATCCGAAGCCCCTCTGGGGCAAAAGAAATCTCAGAAACCGGTCTTAACTAAGCGCCTTTCCAGACAGCCTCTCAGAAGGAGACTGCCAGAAGCGATGGCGACCCATTGAGGCTCTTCGCCAAAGCTCCTCCGGGACCACAGAGACAGTCAGGAGAAGGCGTGCGGGAATGACACGACAGATGCCCTACGAGCCCTTGCCTGCACCCTCTTGGTTCGCCCTCTGGCGAGGTTTCCGATCATCTCCCGCTTTTGGTTTCGTTTGTGAGCCACTTCGCAGCTTCCAACTCTCCCATCAAGCGGGTGTAATCGACGTAACGCCTCGCGAGGTCTGGATTGCTCGAAAGAATCCCTTGTAGGTCAGGCATGGTCTTGACGATTTCGGTGACTGATTGGCGTTCCGCTGCGATCGATTCCCTCGCCTGGCCCACGGTGAGTCCATCATACGGAGACGGGGCCTCATCAGGCAGCCCTTTCAAGGTCGCTTCTTCCAAGGCAATTCCCGATAAATGATCGATCAATGTTCCTGATCTCGATGGATCACGCAGGTGCTGCCCCATCAAGGCGGTCATCGATCTCAGCTCTGAGGCATCGTCTGGTGACATGGAACCCTCGGCACCTTTCAGCGCTACAACCAAGGATTTCAAATCGCTGAGATACCCGACTCCCATTTCGAAGGCGCTCCGGACCTTCGCTGCATCTGGAGCAAGACCCGCAGCGATCAAGGCGTCTTCCGTCATCAGCTGCGTTTTCATCCTGAAGTCGTCGATCTTTGGTCGCCCGACCGATTCCCTCAAGATCTGGATGGCAGCATCTTTCTCTCCAGCCTCCGATCGATACGCTGCGGAAATGAACGATGACAGGACATTGTCGGGGGCCGCATCGAGGAGCCGTTTGCTCATCGCGAGACGTTCTTCATCAGAGAACGCAGGCAATGTTGCGCCAATGAACAACAAGTGCCCATTCTCAGGATCGGCTTGAATGCCCTGACGAACGAGATCCGGATCCTTGGTCAGCAGTCCTGCAATCACCAATGCCTCAGCTTGGGAACGGGGATTCCCCTTCTTGCTTTCAAGCCAAGCCTCGAGATCGGCGCGTCTGATCGATTTCGAAAATTCAACGTCAGTGCTTGGACCAGGGGTCGGCCCAGGATTCTTGGAACGAACACTTGATCGGTCCACAGGCCGCCCATCGATCATCATTCCGCCCTTCTCAGATTGCGTTTGATTGGCATTATCGCTCTCGCCGTGGTTTGTGATCTTCGACCACAAGATCACAGCCACAACGCCAAGCGCGAAAGCGAGCAGATGAGTCATCAGGCGTTTCATAGTTCTAATCCCAACGATTGAGCGCTCTCACGGGCGCGAATGGGATGTGATTGAAATGCGATTGGAGAGCTTATGGCCCGTTGGGAGACGCGACTTGTTCGGTGACTTTCCAGTTTGATTCGTCAGTGGATATTTCCACGTCTGGCTTCCGCGACTTCCGATAATCTTGCCATCCTTGGCACGAGAGACGGAGTAGACCCAGTTGGTGACGATGGACTTCGGTTCTGAGGAGAACTCGACATGGTATTTCCACTCGATGGAGGGATCTGTGGGATCGGCAGTTAGGGTGAAGGATTGATCTCCCCACTGGGCGTTGATGGTCTGGTTCGTCCCAGCATAAATCAAGTAGTATCCACCTTTTCCCAGTGGGGCAATGGTTACGTCACCACTGGAGTCCGTGACGTGCGCTTCCGCAAGAGTGTCGTGGTAGAAGGAACCAACTGGATTCACGATCTTTTCACCAATATTGGGCGGGCTGTATCGTTCAACACGAGCACCAACAATCGGGGAAGAGTGCCCCCGGGTAATGTGTAACGTCACATCTGGCGTACACCCACCGGTGAACGCCACCACCAGAATTGCAGTCATTGGTTTCTTCATCTAGGGCCGAACGTTTGATGTGGTGTCACCGCGTAATTGCGGCGAGCTTGGATTGCAATTGAAGAGCTGATGGGCGGTTGACATCCATGATTTGTTCGGATTCTTGATCTGGAACTTTGTTAAAAC
>JANOKL010000131.1:0-9455 GCA_031419215.1 Luteolibacter sp.
ATCGAGACCCACGCAACCAAGACCGGAAGCCCACGGGCGAAAGCCCTGCTTGCCGATTGGTCGCACGTATCCGGAAAGTTCATCCGCGTCATCGCCAAGGAACGCGCCGCCCTCGAAGCCGCCGAAGAGAAGCACGAAGCCGCCTCGATCCCAGCGGCGGTGAAGTGATCGTGACTGTCTTACCTTGCACCGATCGCCATCTGCACAAAGCCGTGCGAATCGACAGCGGTCTCGTCCGCGAAAATGAAAGACCATCCAGTCATTTGTAGTTTGTGTATTTGGAACATCGCTAAAATACTCATCCCTAGCTTCGTATGAGATCCATAGTCCATTCACTCTTGGCCATTTCCGCTTCCATCTTCTGCGCCCATGGGGAGGAACGGACCGGAGTCGCGCTGGAAAACGGAGTCTCACCAAGTAAGAAATACGAGGTGGTTCTGGAGGCGGACAAAGGCAGCCCCCGGTTTGAACGGTACGAATTCAAAGGCGACAATGATCAGTATCCCGCCTTTCTGATCCTGGAGGTTGCTTCTGGGGAAATCCTTACGCGGCTGCCCTGGGGTTCCGATTCTTCGGATTGGCCGTCGCTCAGGGAAGGCTCCAAAGTCAGTTGGAATCCCGCCGGAGATTCGGTGATTCTTAATACCAGCAGTCGCTTTTACTCAGCATCCTCGATTTGGTCGTTCGAAGTGAAATCTGGAGTGTTTAAAGAGACCGGACTTCCTGACTACAAAACCCTGACTGGCTTCAATGCGCCAAAATCGGATGACCTCCGCCCAAGGGTAGGAGCATCGAGCAGTTGGAACGAGCGCGGAGATCTCGTTCATGAAATCATCTTGTCCCCGTTGGTCGACCCGAAGAACGGTGACCCAATGCACCATCGGATCACCCTGCGCATGGGGCCCAAAGGCTGGACTGTTGTTTCTCGCGAAAAGCTCCACGGCAACTGATTCCATTCCCGGGAGAATAACGATTCCATGACGAAGTCTGTTAGACAGCAGCATTCGCCACGCGCAAGGTCAGCATCGCCAGTTCCGGCGGACAAGCGAATCGCACCCGTGGTCCGGTGGTGCCGACGCCGCGGGTGACGAACAGATTGGAACCGCCATCCGTGTAATGCCCTTCGAGGTACTTGGTGCCGTATCTCACGGTCTTGGGAGCGTAGCCGATGATCGGAACCTGGCATTGCCCGCCATGGCTGTGGCCTGAAAGCTGCAACATGACTTCGCGCTGCGAGATCATCTTATCGAAATAATCAGGCTCGTGGACGAGGGCGAGCACCGGGACTTTGCTGGGGACTTTTCCGAGCGTGGCAATAGGATCCGGCTTGCCGAGCCAGACGTAGTCGGTGCCAGCGACGGCGAGCGCTTCCCCCCGGATGTTCAAGAAGGTGTGCTGGTTGATCATGAATGAAATCCCGGACTTCTCGAACTGCCTTCGAATCGTCGCGCGATTGCCGGTCCACCCGTCGTGATTCCCCATCACTGCGAACACCCCGTGCGTTGCCTGCATTTTCTCAAGTTTCGCCAACATCGGCGCGACCACACTGGGATCCCCGCTCATGTAATCCCCGCCCAGCATGATCAGGTCCGGCTTCTCCGCAGCCACCCGCGCCACCACCTTGTCCATCAGGTCGGAGTCGTCATCCGGTCGGAAATGAACATCCGCCAGCAGGGCGACTTTCAGACCATCGAGTCCGGCGGGCAATTGCCTGCATTTCACCTCCCGTCTGGTTACGGACAAACAAGTTGGTTCGATCACAAATCCCTCCACCAAGGACCCAAGCGCTCCCGCAGTGAGGAGTCGCAGAATGTTGCGCCGGTTCAAAAGAGAGGTTTTGCGCGAATCTGGGTCATCGGTGGAAGCGGTCACACGCTGAAACTGATCAAGCCCTTCAAGAAATGGATGAAGTTGAGGTGAAATTTTCGTTCATTTGATCCGACGATTCGTCCACCGTGCCTGTTGCACGATCAGGAATGCCGACTACCGTCCTGCATGTCTTTTGATTGCCGGGATGGATTTTGCGACACGCCGCGATGGATGAGGACGGCTCTCTTGCTGGCGGGTCTTTATCATCTGGCGTTTGGAATCTGGGTGAATGCCTGGCCGTTTCTGTGGTTCGACTGGTCTGGCATCGAGCGGCCGAATCACCCGATGCTTTGGCGGGCGATGGGACTCATTTCAGCCGCACTGGGCGTCGGACTGCTGGTGGCGGCGCGCTCGCCGGTGAAGCACTGGCCGGTGGTGCTGGCGACCTTTCTGAAATCCTCCCTCACGATCGGTGGCGGAGTGATGGCATTCGTGGACGGTGAGATCCCACAAAAAGGCTGCTGGCTTCTGGCAATCGATGATCTGATCTGGTGGGTGCCGCTTGCGATGATCCTTTGGGCAACGGTCCGGGCGCATGTGGGCATTCGTCCGACACGGCAAACGCCATTGAGCATCGAGGAAGCCTCGAATGACTACTCGCTTTCCTCTGGAGAATCCCTGGCCGAGGCCTCCCGCGATCAAACGCTGGTGCTCGTGTTTCTCCGGCACTTCGGCTGCACCTTTACCCGCCAGATCCTTCGCGGACTGCAGGATCTGCAAAGCCAAGCGAACGAGCGCGGATCAAGGCTCGTGCTGGTTCACATGCTCCAGAACGGCCGGGAAACGACCTACCTTGGCGAGCGCAGCGGAGTGGCCCGGATCGCGGATCCGCGCTGTGAGCTCTACCGGGCTTTCGGACTCGGAAAAGGCGGTTTTCTGGAGCTTTTCGGACCGCGCGTCTGGTGGCGCGGAGCGGTCGCCGTCTTCAAGGGCTGCGGGGTCGGGCACCTTGCGGGAGACGGCCTGCAAATGCCTGGTGCATTTCTCGTTAGACATGGCAGGATCGTGGCCGCGCAACCGGCGCATTCCGCCGCAGACCTTCCGGACATCGGGCAATTGTTCGAATCCACGGATGGGGCGCAGCCTTCCTGAACTCCATGTCCCCCGTCCAAGGTAAAACCATCCTCGTCACCGGCGCGTCCAGCGGAATCGGCCGGTCGCTATGCGAACTCCTCCTCGAACGCGGGGCCAACGTCCTCGGGGTGACCCGGCGTCCCTCCGCGCTTCCTGAAGAGGTCTTTCCGATCCAGGCCGACCTGACCCGCCATGAGGACATCCTCGCGGTTTTCCAGAATCTCGGTCGGATCGATGCCTTGGTGAACTCCGCCGGTGTCGCCCATCTGGCGCGCATTTCGGACGGAAATCCCGCCGACTGGGAGGAAATGTGGCGCGTCAACGTCGCCGCGCTCGCGTATTGCTCGCAGCTCTCCCTGCGTCATTTCCCGGCCCAGGGCGGACGGATCGTGAACATTTCGTCGATGAGCGGGCATCGCGTGCCGCCGACCGGTGGATTTTATTCGCCGACTAAATTTGCCGTCAGAGCCATTACGGATGCCCTGCGACTGGAGCTGAAAGCCGCAGGATCGAAGGTTCAAGTGGCCTGCGTCTCGCCGGGATTCGTCGATACACCGCTGCTGGAAACGTATTTCCTGGGCCGCGAAGAGACGCTGAAGAGCATCCGGGCGCACATGAAAATGCTTGGAGCAGAGGATGTTGCGAGAAGCGTTCTGTCGATTCTGGAAGCTCCGGCGCACGTCGAAATCAGCGACATCCAGCTCCGCAGCGCGGATCAGCCGCAGTGAGCCTATTTCACGTGCCGCGAATCAAGACTTGATCGGGAGGTCCCGGAAAGGAATCCTTCCCGCCCCTTAGGTTTCCTCGTTTCTGGCCCGGTTTTGATTCCCATGCCATCATTCGGTCGCTCGTTCCGGTAAAAGCGGTCAATTTTCGCGAACAGATTTCGAGTAGAGGCCTTGAATGATCGTCCTACACCCCTAATTTCCTAAGATCCTTCCATCCAATCCTATGTCATCCCCGCAGAAGTCCCCATTTGGCTGGCCTGAACCCCAAGGTCTCTGGCACCCCTCTCGTGAAAAGGACGCCTGCGGTGTCGGATTCATTGCCCACCTGAAGGGCAAGCGCTCGCACGACATCATCGTGAAAACGCTGACGATGAACGAGCACATGGACCACCGCGGTGCCAGCGGCTCGGACCCGGCGACTGGCGACGGCGCGGGCATTTTCGTGCAGATGCCGGACAAGTTCCTGCGTCGGGAAATGGCAAAGAAGGGCGTCGAACTGCCACCTGAAGGTGACTATGGCTCCGGGTGCATCTTCTTCTCCCCTGAAGCCTCCGTTCGTGAAGTGGCGATGCAGGTCTTCGAACTCGTCATTCGTGACGAGGGCCAGAAGTTCCTCGGTTGGCGCACGGTGCCGGTGAAGAGCGAAATCCTCGGCAAGACCTCCGGCCGTTATGAACCGACCATCAAGCAGGTCTTCATCGGCAAGAGCGAAGACATCACTGACCCGATGGCCTTCGAGCGGAAGCTCTACGTGATCCGCAAGCGCGTCGGGGCCTGGATCCGCAACAACGAGATCCCGAACCAGTTCCGCGACGTCCACGGCAACAAGGGCAACACCTTTCCCGGAGCCGACTACCACTACGTCACCGGACTTTCCGCACGGACGATGGTCTATAAAGGCATGCTCACGCCTTGCCAGCTCTCAACCTATTTCCCGGACCTTCACGACCCGGACTTCGAGTCGGCGCTGGCACTGATGCACACCCGCTTCTCGACCAACACCTTCCCGAGCTGGTCGCGTGCGCACCCGAACCGCTTCATCGCCCACAACGGCGAGATCAACACGGTCATGGGCAACGCCAACTTCATGAAGGCGCGTCAAGCGCTCTGCCAGTCGGACCTTTTCGGCACGGAAATCGAGAATCTTTTCCCGATCATCAATGAGGATGGTTCGGACTCCGCTCGCTTCGACAACGCCCTCGAGTTCATGCACTACGGTGGCTACGACCTCGTCCACGCGATGATGATGATGATCCCGGAACCCTGGGAGCGTCACACGATGATGGATGAGGAAAAGAAGGCCTTTTACGAATACCACGCCTGCATGATGGAGCCTTGGGATGGTCCGGCTTCGATCACCTTTTCCGATGGCCAGCAGATCGGTGCCGTGCTCGATCGCAACGGCCTGCGCCCAAGCCGCTATTATGTCACCGACGACGATCTGGTCATCATGGCCTCCGAAGTCGGCGTCGTGCCCGACCTTGATCCGAAGACGATCATTGAAAAGGGCCGCCTGCGCCCCGGTCGCATGTTCCTCGTGGACATGAAGGAAGGCCGCATTGTCCCTGATGAAGAGGTCAAGAAGCGGGTTTACTCCGCGAAGCCCTACAAGCAGTGGCTCGCTGAAAACCGCATCACGCTGAAGGATCTTCCTGCTGCGAAGGAAGCGAAGACCGTCGAGGAAGACCGCATCGTCGAGCGTCAGCTTGCCTTCGGATACACCTACGAGGACCTCCGCATGCTCCTCGGACCGACGGCCTCAACCGGGGTCCAGCCGATTTCGTCGATGGGCAACGACACCCCGCTCGCCGTGCTCTCCAGCAAGCCGAAGCACCTCTATCAGTACTTCAAGCAGATCTTCGCCCAGGTCACGAACCCGGCGCTCGACTGCATCCGCGAAGAGCTGGTGACGTCGACGGAAACCTTCATTGGTTCCGAGGGCAACCTGCTCGCCCCTGGACCGAAGAGCTGCCGCATGATCCGCCTTGACAGCCCGCTGATCGACAACAAGGCGCTGGCCCAGCTCCGCGAGATCAAGGTCGATGGCTTCAAGTCCACGACGATCGATGCGCTCTTCCCCACCGACAAGGGTGGCGATGGTCTCGACGAAGCCTTCGATGCCGTCTGTGCGAAGGCCGACCAGGCGATTGCCGATGGCTGCAACCTGCTGATTCTTTCCGACCGCAACATCGACAAGAACAACGCCGCGATTCCGACCCTCATGCTGATGGGCGGCCTTCACCACTACCTTGTTGGAAAGGGCACCCGCACACTGGTCTCGATCATCCTGGAAACCGGTGAAGCCCGCGAAGTTCACCATTTCTCGACCCTCATCGGCTTCGGTGCTGACGTGATCAATCCCTACATGGCCTTTGAGTGCATGCACAAGATGATCGCCGACGACATGCTCGCCATCGACTTCGACAAGGCCGTTTACAATTTCCTCAAGGGCTCGATCAAGGGCGTCGTCAAGACGATGGCGAAGATGGGCATCTCGACCGTCGCCTCCTATCGTGGTGCGCAGATTTTCGAAACCATCGGCCTCAGCACGGACCTCGTAAACAAGTTCTTCTGCGGCACCTCCAGCCGTTGCGAGGGCTCCGATCTCGATCAGGTCGCCGAAGAAGCCCTCATTCGCCATCGCCAAGCTTTCCCGGATCGTCATATCGAGGCCGAGGAAGCCGCGCTCGACACCGGTGGTGTCTATCAGTGGCGCAGCGATGGAGAGTTCCACCTCTTCAATCCGGAAACCATCCACCTCCTTCAGAAGTCCACCCGCACCGGCAGCTACGAGATCTTCAAGCAGTATGCCAAGAAGGTGAACGACCAGAGCGAGAACCTCTCAACGCTTCGCGGCCTGATGAAGTTCAAGAGCAACCGCAAGCCGGTGCCACTTGAGGAAGTGGAGACCGTCGAACAGATCACCAAGCGCTTCAAGACCGGGGCCATGTCCTACGGTTCGATCTCGCAGGAAGCCCACGAAACCCTCGCCATCGCGATGAACCGCATTGGCGGCAAGTCGAACACCGGCGAAGGCGGTGAGGATCCATCCCGTTTCGTCCCGATGGCGAACGGCGACAGCAAGCGCTCCGCCATCAAGCAGGTCGCTTCCGGCCGCTTCGGCGTCACCGGCGAATACCTGGTCAACGCCGACGAAATCCAGATCAAGATCTCCCAGGGCGCGAAGCCCGGCGAAGGTGGTGAGCTTCCCGGCTCCAAGGTCTATCCGTGGATCGCCAAGGTCCGCTACTCAACCCCAGGCGTGGGACTCGTTTCCCCTCCTCCGCACCACGACATCTACTCGATCGAGGACCTTTCGGAACTCATCCACGATCTCAAGAACTCCAACCCACGTGCCCGCATCAATGTGAAGCTCGTGGCGGAAGTCGGAGTCGGCACGATCGCCGCAGGTGTCGCGAAAGCCCACGCTGACGTCATCCTGATCGCCGGCCACGACGGCGGCACCGGTGCTTCGCCATCCTCCTCCATCTTCAATGCCGGTGCCCCTTGGGAACTCGGCCTTGCGGAAACCAACCAGATCCTCCTCCTCAACGATCTCCGCAGCCGTGTGGTCGTGGAGACCGACGGCCAGCTCAAGACCGGCCGCGACGTTGCCATCGCCACGCTGCTTGGTGCCGAGGAATACGGCTTCGCCACCGCGCCCCTGGTGACGGTCGGATGCCTGATGATGCGCGTTTGTCAAAAGAACACCTGCCCGGTCGGCATCGCCACGCAGGACCCGGAGCTTCGCAAGAACTTCGAGGGCAAGCCGGAGCACGTCGTGAACTTCATGACCTTCATCGCCATGGAGCTTCGTGAAATCATGGCCGAGCTGGGCTTCCGCACGATCAATGAAATGGTCGGCAAGGTGGAGTGCCTCGACACCAACGAGGCCACCTCACATTGGAAAGCCAAGGGCGTCGACCTCACCAGCATCTTCCACAAGCCGGATGTCGGCGACAGCGTCGGTGCCTATCACCAGATCGATCAGGACCACGGCCTCGCCACCGCCCTCGACAACACGCATTTGCTGGCACTCTGCGCCCCCGCCATCGAGCGCGGCGAGAAGGTCACGGCCGAACTATCGATCATCAACGTCAACCGCGTGGTCGGCACGATCACCGGCAGCGAGATCTCCCGCAAGTATGGCTCCAAGGGCCTGCCCGAAGACACCATCGACCTCAAGTTCATCGGCAGCGCCGGTCAATCGCTCGGTGCGTTCACACCTCCGGGCATGACCTTCCGTCTCGAAGGCGATGCCAACGACTATGTCGGCAAGGGCCTGTCCGGCGCGAAGATCATCATCCATCCGCCGAAGGACGCCCGCTTCAAGCCCGAGCAGAACATCATCATCGGCAACGTCGCGCTCTACGGCGCGACCAGTGGCGAGGCCTACTTCAACGGCATCGCCGGTGAACGCTTCTGCGTCCGCAACTCCGGTGCCCATGCCATCGTCGAAGGTGTCGGCGACCACGGTTGCGAATACATGACCGGCGGCCAGGTGATCGTCCTCGGCGAAACCGGCCGCAACTTCGCGGCAGGCATGTCCGGGGGTGTCGCCTACGTTTACGACGTCGACGGACTCTTCGAGAAGCGCCTCAATCACGAGATGGTGAACCTCTATCGCCTCATCGAGTGCAGCGATGCCGACATCGCCACCGTGAAGGGCGTGATTGAGAAACACGTCGGCTACACCGGTTCGCCACGCGGGAAGTTCCTGCTGGAAAACTGGAACGCCGAGCTGCCGAAGTTCTTCAAGGTCCTGCCGCGCGACTACGAGCGCATGCTGGAAGCCTTCAAGCGCGTCGAGGAGCAGGGCCTAACAGGCGACGAAGCCGCGATGGCCGCCTTCGAGGAAAATCTCAAGGACCTCGCACGGGTCGGAGGAAATTAATCACAGACTCAAGACTGGAAGACACAAGACGTAAGAAAAGAGATGAAGACCAAGACCATCACCGGAAGCAAAGGAACAGCGCATCGCCTGTTTCCCTCTTCTCTTGAGTCTTCAAGTCTTGCGTCTTAAGTCTCCGAATTTTCATCTTCAACAATTTTAAGAAAATGGGCAAACCAACAGGATTCATGGAAGTGGACCGCGTTACCGATGCGGAAGCCGCCCCGACCGAACGCATCAAGCACTGGCGCGAGTTCAAGATTCACTCCGACGAGAAGACGCAGCGCGCCCAGGGCTCGCGCTGCATGGACTGCGGCACTCCCTTCTGCCACACCGGGCACATGGTTTCCGGAATGGCCAGCGGCTGTCCGGTCAACAACCTGATCCCGGAATGGAATGATCTGATCTTCCGTGGTCGCTGGAAGGAAGCTCTCCAGCGCCTCCACAAGACCAACAATTTCCCGGAGTTCACCGGTCGCGTCTGCCCCGCTCCTTGCGAAGGCTCCTGCGTGCTCAGCGTGATCGAGCCCGCTGTGACGATCAAAAACAACGAGTGCGCGATCATAGACCGCGGTTGGGACGAAGGCTGGGTCATCGCCCGCATTCCGGAAATCCGCACTGGCAAGAAGGTGGCCATCGTGGGCTCAGGTCCGGCCGGACTCGCTTGCGCCGACCAGCTCAACCAGGCCGGCCACAGCGTCACCGTCTTCGAACGCGAGGACCGCATCGGCGGCTTGCTGATGTATGGCATCCCTAACATGAAGCTCGACAAGGAGCTCGTCGTGCAACGCCGCGTGAACCTGATGGCGGAAGAAGGCATCGTTTTTAAAACCGGCATCTTCATCGGCAAGGACAGCGAGTGGACCGCCGAGCGTTTGAGAAAAGATTTCGAC
>JANOKL010000132.1:0-15846 GCA_031419215.1 Luteolibacter sp.
CGCCGGGCACCACGATGTGCGTCGTCGGCTCGTCGGGCGTCGGCAAGTCGACCCTCGTCAACCAACTCTACGGTGAGGAATGGATGTGGACCGGCGATTGCAACGAGGTGACCGGCAAGGGTCGCCACACCACCACCTCCCGCGAGCTCGTCCCACTCCGGGGCGGTGGCATGCTGATCGACAATCCCGGCATGCGGGAGATCCAGATGTGGACCGACGAGGTCACGCTGCGGGAAAGTTTCGCCGACGTGGAAAAACTCGCCGCCGAGTGCAAGTTCGCCGACTGCAAGCACCAGAAGGACGCCGGCTGCGCGATCCGTGGCGCGGTCGATGGCGGGGTGCTCGACCTCGGGCGTTATGAAAGTTTCCTCAATCTCGAAAGCGAGGTCGCCGAGTTGAAACGCCGCGCCAAGAAGCGGCAGATGTCGGTCGAGCGCTGGGCAAAGCGGAACAACCGCGTCAAGGCGCGCAATTTGAACGATCGCATCCAGTTGGAGAAAGACCTGCGCGGCGATGACAGTTGAGAGGTGAAAGCATGCCCGACGTATTTCCCGGATATCTGGGAATATTGGATTGTTCGCTTTTCCTTGTCATGACTGGGAATTCGTCGGAGCTTGGCATGGATCAGCGATAAGCTGCGTCATTCCATTCATCATCCTATGAATCAGGGCTGTGAACATTTGGATCACTGACCCTACTAGATTGAGATTCAGTCCTAACGCATCAACGCCTCATCCCCTTTCTCAAGTGCATCCTCCCAACTATCTTCTCAAATTTCAAATCGGCCCCGTCCAAGACTTCATCGCCACCGCGCGCTCCACCCGGGACCTCTGGAGCGGCAGCTATTTGCTCAGTTGGTTGGTGGCGGAGGGCATCAAAAAACTACCGTCCGGGAGTGAACTCATCTTTCCCTCTCGCAGTGGCCAGCCGCTGCTCGATACAACTCTCAACCCCGATCGGCCTGGTATCCTCATCCCAAATCTGCCGAACATTTTCATCGCTGAGATCAAAGGGAATGCGTTGGAAACGGCCAGGCAGGTGGAGGCGGCGATTCGCGCTGAGTGGGGGAAAATTGCCGATTCCGTATGGGAGCAGCGCTCAAAAATTGGCCTACCGCAATTCACCCACGACCGCTTCCGCGCCCAAGTGGACCACCATCTCAGCATTTCCTGGCAGATCACTGAGATAGGCAGCCAAGGCTATGCCGAAGCTTACCCGCATAACGGCTGGCACCTCGACGCCGTGCGGCAGACCCGCGATTTCAAGGCATGGGACTCCGCTACACGAGATGAAACATCCCGGTTGACGAACGAGAAAGACAGCCTCACCGGCAGGGAGGAAGCACTCGTCGGTGGTACGGATTATCAAAAAAAGATGCAGGAGCTGAAGTTGGCTTCGAAAGGGACAATTGCAGAGTCCTACGCAAGCCTCTTTGCCAAACACGCTGACTACCTTGGTGCCGTTGCAATCATCAAGCGAAGCTGGCACCTTGCTTATCTAAACCACGCGCACACTCCGACACTCAAAACACGCTCGGGCGAGTTCATCATCCGCTCCATCCCGGCCATTGCCGCCCGCACGTGCGAACCTGACGATAAAGCACTGCCACAGGAGAAAACTCAGGGAGACGGTTACATCGCTGCCATCGCCTTCGACGGTGACAGCATCGGCAAATGGGTGAATGGCGACTTCCTACCAAGGGATATGGACCTTCGGAATCACCACTCTTCTTTCAGCCAGGCGCTCTCCAGCTTCGCACTTGGCAGGGTGCGCGAGATCGTCGAAGGAACTGCGGCTGATCAACTGGCGGGCAACTGGAAAGGTCAGCTCATCTATGCGGGTGGCGACGATGTGGTCTGCCTGGTACCGGCTGACGCAGCTCTAGATGTCGCATCGAAACTCCGCGAGGCATTCCGCGAGGCGACCCAGTCAACGGAAACCACCGACGGCAAACCCGACGCCTCTGCCGGAATCGCCATCGCCCACATCCACTCGCCGCTTCAGGATCTCATCCGCGAGGCGCAGCGGGCGGAAACACGCGCCAAGACGGAAGTCGGTCGTCCCGCGTTCTCCATCACCCTGATGAAACGTTCGGGAGAAATCTCCCACTGGGGCGGAAAGTGGGACGATCCGGGGAAACCCTTTCATGAAATCCCATGCGGCGTCGCCCTACACGATACGATTGCCGAGGCCATGAACCACGGCGGACTCAGCGCCAAGTTTCCGCATCGCGTCTGCGAACTGCTCTCTCCCTACCTCGTTTCACAGTCCACCTTGATGGAGGCAGGAAAATCCATGCAGGATGCCATCACCGAGACCGCAATAGCCAAAGAACTGATCCGCCACGAGTTTTTCCATGCCGCTGAACGACAAGGTTCCAAGGAGGCCGCTGACCTCCTGCGCGTGCCTTTCACCGCTTATCTCGAAGGTGTTCTGAAGGCCCGAACCGAACGTGAAATACACTCAAAGAAACCTTCCTCCCGCACTCCGACACAGGAACTCCTGATCTCAGTGATCGGCCTTTGCACCACCGTCGCCTTCGCCCACCGCAACAAATCATCCGCTGAAAAGTAAACCGCCGCATGAACCAGCTCCTCCTCACTCCCACCGACGTCCTGTTTTTCCGGGATGGACGCCCGATGGGCGGCAGCCTTAGCGGCCACGGAGCCGCCTGGCCGCTGCCCACCGTCACCAACGCTGCTCTCCATGCCGCGCTCCATCGCTCGGACTTTACCGGTGTCCACACCCACAGGCGGGGAAAAAGCGGCATTTACAACGACGCCCACCGCGACCGCAAGTTTGGCTCGCTCGTCACCGCCGGGCCATTTCCCGTCGCGAATGGAACCTGGTTGTTTCCGCGTCCGCTGGATGCAGGCATGCCATCCTCCACCCAGCCCACCTTCAAGCCCCTCAAACGCAACGCCGGGAAGGACACAGACATTCCCTGGCGGGAAGAGTCATCCCTTTGCAAACCTCTGGGCTACGCCACTGCAAACACCGAGCCGCCCACCAAGGAGGTTCCCGCACCGTGGTGGAACGAAGCGGCATGGATGGCTTATCTCGGCGAAAACCCGGTGGGGACGCCCGTATTCCACAAGGACTCGGTCTTCTCCAACACCGAATCCGCTTACGGCATCGGCATTGATCCCGCTTCCGCTACCCAGGATGGCGAGCGTTTCTACTCCGCGCATTATCTCCGCCTCAAGCCAGGCTGCAGCATGGGCCTGCTCGCCTGCGCCAAGGACGAGGAATTCAAGCAGGAAGATGGCAACGACGACCTCGTCGCCGCCCTCTTTCCCAACAGCGGGGCGGAAACGCCAATCATCGTCGGTGGCCAACAGCGCGTCAGCACCGTGCAGCGTGACAATCCGGAAACACTGCCACTCCCTCAAGGCAAGGTCGGCGGTTTCGTTGAGAAGAACGAATTGCACCTAGTGAAATGGGTGCTGCTCACTCCCGCCGTGTTTCCCGCAGTGGAAGCCGGCATGTCCAAGCGTGGCAGGCCACGTAAGGCACATCCCGGAGCCTGGCTGCCCACATGGATCTGCCCGGAAACCGGAGACGTTCTCCTCCAAACTGTTTCCCCGGAAGAAAGACAACTCAGACGGAAACTGAACGCCAACGGCAAGGGGTATGAATCCCAGCCGGATATCTCCGCCAAGCTTGTCGCCGCCATTGTTGACAAGCCCGTTCATGTGACCGGCTACGCGCTCCCTCACGTGGAGGCGGAACGCAAAGGCGGCCCCAAGCCCACCTTCCTCGCAGTCCCCGCAGGCAGCGTCTATTATTTCACCTGCACCAGCGCAGAGGCCGCCCAAAAACTCGCCGCCGCCCTCAACTGGCACGGAGACACCCGAGGCACCGCCATCAAAAGCCGCCGCAGCACCCTCTTCGGTGAAAAAGGCTTCGGCCTCGGTGTCTGCGGCACCTGGGATTTCCACAGCGGAAGAATCCCCGCCACCCCTCAACCCTGACATCCACGGACATCCCAAATCTTCCATCCACCATCCAGATCCACAATCGTCCACCCCATGAACTCCAAGATCCTCTACCTCTTCACCCGTACGCCCCTCCACGTCGGAGCCGGAGCCAGCGTCGGTGCCATCGACCAGCCCATCCAGCGCGAGCGGCATACCGGTTTTCCCATCATCCCCGCAAGTTCCCTCAAAGGCAGCTTCGCCGACCAATGGGCCGATCTTGTCGAAGACAAAGGGAAACCCGCTCGGGTCAAAATCCTCCGCGATGACAAAGGCCAGCCGATCAGAGACGCGGACGGAAAAGCACAAATGCATGGCGACCCGGCACACGCCGCCTGGCTCTTCGGCTCCGACACCACCGACATTTCCTTCGCCGGTTCCCTCATCTTCTCCGAAGCCCGCGTCCTCGCCTTTCCCATCCGCTCCGCCCGTGGTTCCTATGCCTGGATCACCTGCCCTCTCATGCTCCAGCGAGCCGCACGGGATGGCGTTTTCTCCCCCGAAATCAAAACCATAATCGACCGCCTACAGGAACCCGCCGATACCGAAACCACCGCGCATGCCATTTTTCTGCCCGACCCACTCGGCTTGGGCGCGGAGAAAAAACAAATCGTCCTCGAAGAATACTGCTTCTCCCTCGACGAGCGCGAGGGCCAGACATTCCCGACCACTCTCAGTTCCGCCATCGCCGGACTTGTCCCGGACGACGCCCTCTTCCAGTCCGTCAAAGAGCGTCTCGTCATTCTATCCAACGGCATGATGAGCCACTTCGCACTGACCGCCTGCGAGGTTGCCCAGCATGTGCGCATCTCAGATGAAACCGGCACCGCCGATGGAGGCGGACTCTTCAATCAGGAAAACGTCCCGGCGGACACGCTCTTCTATTCCGTCCTCAGCGCCACCGACAGCCGCGTGCCGAAGGCCGCCGCCAGCCTTAACTCGAAGAAGGCCGCCGATGCTCTGGGAGACTTCGACACCAAGGTAAAAACCCAAAACGTCTTCCAGTTCGGAGGCGATGCCACCACCGGCCTCGGCTTCTGCAGCGCCACCGTGGCGGCGGATTGCATCCGCCATGCCCAACCCGAAACCACCACCCAACCCACCTGACCACCATGCAGAACCTCGAACAAATCCGGGCCGCCGCCGCTTTGGCTGCCACGCATTCCGAGAACACCCAGATTACTCGCCAAGCGGTTTCCAAACTCCCTTCCATGATTCTCCAGAATGGGTTACTTGCCACCGCCGCCTTCGCCTCCGAGGAAAAGGATGATGGAAACCCAAAACGACCGGAAATGATGGCCGCCATGAAGGCGATTGGGAAGCATCTGGTGGATCGTGGAATCGGCGACTCCGCTGTCAGGAGCATTCCGGCATTGATCGAAGATCTTTCCTCAAAACCAACCCTGTCCCTCCAGCTTGCCACCACGGAAGCCCTTGCGCTGCTCTCCTTCCTCAAGCGTTTCGCCATTTCTAATGCGCCTGAACAACCCGAAGCCTGACCATGCCCATTCACGCCCCATCAATGACACAGGCTATCCTTGGTCACGGGTTGCTACCCGAATGCCGGTCCCGCAGCCTCTTCAAGGATCGCTTCGCAGACCCTCAAGCAAACGACCATACCGAACCCACCCGCAAAGAATGGTTCAGTGCTTTGCTTAGCAAACCTGCGGAAACCATCCCCGCTTCCAACTGGCACCCGGACACTGCCGGATACGTCCATGCCCGCCTCATGTCCCGTCTCATGCTCAATATGGCTGGCGGAGTCATGGAGAATACCGGACTCATGCTGGACCGCTTTGGACTCCCCGTCATTCCCGGCAGCGCTGTCAAAGGCTGTGCCCGGCGCATGGCACTACAGGCTCTGCACGACTGGGTTGAGTCCCAAATCGAAAAGGGCAGCGCGGTGCGACCCGCTGAAGACGATGCCTGCGCTCTCTGCTGCAAGGATTTCGCCACACCCGCCGAAATGCTTGCGGCAATCGCCCGCATCTTCGGTTGGGTGGATCAGGATTGGGATGCGGGTAAAAACCGCGATCCTCAGACGAGAGTGGAAACCACTTGGAAATCCGATTTCTACTGGGCCTGTGCCGGTGGTTCTCAAGCTACCGGCTCTGCCTTGGTCGCTAAAATCATCGCGGAGGCCCGCATTAATCTCGGCAATCTCTCCGCCCATAAATCCTTCGCAGGCACCTTCGCCTTCCTCACCGCCTCCAGCAACGCCGATCCACACTTGGAACTCGATATCGTCACCCCACACCACACCAAATACCATCAGGGAGAACCAGGCTATGAGAACGCCCCGGATACCGAGGATCCGGTTCCAGTTTATTTCCCCACCGTAGCGCCACAAGCCGACGGCCATTACTTCACTTTCCCAATCATCCCCCTACGACTAGCCCAAGCAGGCGACCTTGATCATGCCAAAGGATGGCTCGCTTTTGGTCTGAACCTGTTGGGCATCGGTGCTAAAACCAACGCCGGATACGGATGGTTCGAGGTGGATGACCGCATTGCTTCCCGGCTCGCAGATGAAAAGAAGCAGCGACAGGAAGCCGCAGCCGCAGCCGCGCTCACTCCCAGCCCTGAACTCATCGAAACCTTTGCCACCATGCCGGAACAACAACTGGCCGGTATTCTCAACGCTTACTCTTTTGATTCGAAGCTCTGGCCCCGCGACCGCACACCTTTGTTCGAACTTACCTTGCTCGACTTCGTTCTCTGTTCCGCACCCCAACTCCGCCAGACCAAGAAGGGAGCCAAAGCCATCGAACTCCTTGCTGCAAAATACAAACGCGCACTGCCATGATCCGCCTCACATACTCGCTGGAAATCATCACGCCCTGTTTCCTTGGTGGAGCAACGCCGGATTCCAGCGCGGAAATCAGACCGCCATCCATCCGCGGCCAACTCCGCTGGTGGTTCCGGGTGCTTGGAGGATTCAAGTCGTTGGCTGAAAAAGGTCTCTCTTTGCGCCAGCAGGAAGAACTCATCTTCGGTGCTGCGGCGGACAACGATACCCAGGCGGGACTTCTGACCGTCCGCACCCATGGTCTCGCACCCTCGGACGATGTTCGTGACGACACTGGCATGAGAGCTTCGGTTTATGATGACCGTAGATATTTTCTGTTCCCTCTACGCACCGAGCGCGATGGCACTCGGCATTCCCGAGCTGTGTTCAATGCGGACATCGCGGCAAAGTCACCCATGTTCAACCTCACCCTGATTTGGCGAGGTCAGCCATCCTTGAAAGATGACGTCGCTAAACTTGTGCAAGTCTTCGCCGAACTTGGCTCGCTGGGTTTCCGTGGCCGCCGCGCCATGGGGGCACTGGCAATCAGAAACTCCAGCATCTCCCTCGATGCAGCGCTTGATGCCTTCACCAATCGCGCGGCCATAGACATCCGCTCGCTCCCTTGCAACGACGACGGCAGCCATTCCATCGATGTCCTAGCTCGCTGGCTGAAACGCTGGAAAGCCCATGGCCGGTCCGGCGACCATGCCGGAAACACGACCAACACCCAGCTTCCTCCTCTCAACGTCGGATTTGAGTGGGCGCTTCGGGATCATGACGAAGGCTACGGAGTCGCTGGCGGAATACCTACTGGCGCTCCACGAACGCATGGAAAAACACCAAAGGGAAGTTCCGGTGACACATACCGACCCGCCCTTGGTCTTCCTGTTGTTCAGGGAACCTCAAGGGGAAAAGTATTCTGGTATCCCGAGCATAACCCGGCCAAGGCACACGGGAATCCAAACTACAGAGGTGAAGGCCGCTTCGCCTCGCCTGTTATTCTCCGGCCTCACAAAAATTCGAGTGGCTGGCGAGCACTCGTCATCTTCGTCGATGCGAAGCAATGGAACCCAAACGATCCGGTCTATCTCAACGGCACGAGCAAATCCGTCTCGCTTGATCTCTACAACCAGATGAAGGCCGACTCACAGCTCCAGTCCTTCCCATCCCCTCCCTGATCTACCCCTGCCGCAACCTTGACACCACCCCTTCCCTAGCTAACCTAGCTAATCATGATCACCGCCAACATGCACGAAGCGAAATCCCGCCTTTCCGAACTGGTCAAGGCGGTGGAAGAGGGCGGGGAGATCGTAGTTCTTCAGCGCAATGGCAAGCCCGTGGCGGAGATCCGTCCCTACTCCCAACCCAAAAAAATTCGCCGCGACCTGCGCCCGGAACCGACACTCCGTCCCACTTTGGCTGCGGGTTATGAGCCGTCGGAGCCGCTCAGTGATGACGAATGGCCGGGAGACTGCCGATGAAACTCCTGCTCGATACCTGCGCCCTGCTTGCCCTAGCGACGGGCGACCTGCCGAAAAAGGCTTCAAAATGCCTCACCTCGGCTGCGGAAGCATCGGTTCCCGCCGTGGTGGTTTGGGAAATCGCCATCAAAGTCAAAACCGGAAAACTACAACTGCCGGACGCCCCGCTGCCATGGATCGAGTCCCTGTGCACCCGATACTCGCTCGCCCTCCAACGACAAGGCCCGGATGTCCAGACTCTCTGCGCCGCCGCTGATTTACCGCTACTCCATCGCGATCCATTTGATCGGGTTCTCGTCGCAACCTGCCTCTCACAAGGACTCACTCTGCTCACTTCGGACCGGATCATTCCCACCTATCCAGGCATGAAAGTCCTCTGGTGAATCAATCCCAACCTTGTGCCCATGACCACCCTCGACATCTCCACCCTCTATGCGGCGACAGGCCAGGCCAAGCTGGACGCGCTGCCGGAGTATGAAACCGCCGCCAAGGCCGCCATCCCGCCCGGCGGCGATGCCACCCTCACCGGCCACGGCCCCGTCTGGCTCTACCTGCGCCTCGCCCACGCACTGCACGGCCATTGCCGCTCCCTCAGCTACGACTCGCCGGTCACGGGACCGGTGTCCGTTTTTAACCACAATCCTCACTAATTCATGGACAAGAATTCCACACCTTCAAAGGGGCTTATCGACGAAGTGTTAACCTTCCCATGGAGCTTTTTTCTTGCGGCACTCTCTCTTCTCATCGCTGGGCATGTCATCGGGACTGAAACATGGAATTGGGCGAAGATTTACGGAGTCTCTGGATGGCTCCGTGTTATTCTGCCCTCGGCGTTGATACTGGCGTGCAGCGCCGCGCTGAAAAGCCGTCGGCACGCTGGCTCGCATGGCCCGTGGTATTTTGGAATCGCTGCGGTCATCGGGACGAACTGGCTTGGATTGGAGGCTCACGACTTCGGGCATCATTGGGGTTGGATCGCGGGTGTCTTCGCGCTCGTGGTTTTCATGAAAGCCCACAAGTCCGCCCAAGATTGGCTCCATCGGCAGCCGCCGGTAGAAGACCGTGGCCACGCCACCACCAAGGAGGATCTCGCGAAAAACCCGCCGAAACTTGCCATCTTCCTGCTCTCCACTCCGTCGCCACTCAGACTACCCATGGAGGTATTACCGTACGGCCCCGTCGAACTCACCAGTGTTTCTCGCGACCACAGCGTGCCGCCGGTGCTTGCCTTGACGCTCCAACGGACCAGTCTCGACGAGGACGTTTTGGCTTTGGAGATGGCGAAGGAACGCCATCCGCATTTCAACTGGCAGCAACAACTCCGCGCCCTGCGTTCTCCCGGGTTTTCGGATGTTCCCGAAATTGTATTCGTGGGATCCAGTGACGATTACCTTGAGAAAGCATGCGCTTTCTTCAAACCATACGTTTCTCCGAACACTCACCTGCACCCTTACCGGGTCGATGCCTTCAATGACTTCAATTCCATCCAGAACTGCCTCATCGAACTGATCAGGCTCCGGAAGGTAAACCCGCAAGACGTGGTGGTGGACATCACCGGAGGGTATGCCATCACCAGTGTTTCCGCCACCGTCTTCACCGCCCGCACCGGTACTCGCATCCAGTGGATTCCCACCTCGAGTGATCTGTCAAAGCCCGATCCGGAAATTCTCCAGAGCGAAAACCGCTATTATGACATTCGGGAACTTTTAACGCCCTTCCCGTCGGAGATCTGACCCCCCTCATGAAAACCACCCTCGTCGCTGTCTCCGGCATGTCGCCGGCCATTATCACCGAAACGCTCTGGGAGCTGGCTAGTGAGGTGCCCCCCGTTACCCCGGACGATGTGGTCGTCATCACGACCTCGAAGGGCAAAGCTGACATCGACGCCATGCTGCTCACACCTAACCCGGAGTGGATGGGCAAATCGGTTTGGGAAACGCTCCGCACCGACATCCTGCGCAAGACTGGAGCTACCGGGAAACTCCAGCTCTCTGTCCGAGTGATCGACCTGCCGGACGAGCCCAGCGGCGTCCGCCGTCCCGCCGAGGATCTACGGAGCCGCGCAGACAATGATGAGGCGGCGGATTTCATCGTCCGCACCCTTGCCGAGTACTGCGATGCCCATGATGTGCATGTCATCGCCAGCATCGCAGGCGGGCGCAAGACCATGGGAGCCCTACTTTATGCCGCCATGAGCTTGGTGGGGAAGGAAGGCGACCGTGTCACTCACGTGCTTGTCAGTGAGCCATTTGAAAACTGCCGTGGGTTTTTCTATCCAGAGCAGCCTGTCCAGAATCTCGAAGCCAGGCCCTTCGGCCAGGCTCTCTGTGCGGTTAGGGCTTTGGATGCGAAGATCGAACTGGCGAATATCCCCTTCGTCCCGCTGCGCAACAAATTCACGGAACTCAACGAACCGCGCAGAACCTTCGCCGGACTCGTGAGCGACTATGCCCGGGCCGACCAGGGAGCCTTAAAACATCCGCCGGAAATTTCCCTCACCTACAGGGACGATCTCAAAACCATCGTTTTCCATGTTGGAAAACGCTCAATCGAGCTAAAGGGAAGGGAGCTGCTGGCGGCGGCCTTCCTTTACGACCGCTTACAGCGCGGTGCGCCGCACTTTCAGAACAAGGACGAGGCCGCCGAAGAACTTGCGCTCTTCATGGAGCATTGGCGGAAGGAACATCCGGGACACCAGGCCACCGCCAGATTGAGCGCAGGCACGCTGACTCCCAATGACTTTCCGAATGCCCTCAACGGCATCCGCAAGAAGCTCAGTGCTGCGGGGATGGCGGGAGCGATCCCGTATCTCGCGCCGCCGGGCAGCCGCATCGGATTCGACGCCATGATTTCCTGATATCCGGGAAGGTCCGGAATCTCGTGCAGATCTCCACGGGGGGCATCATGCCCTCGTGAAAAACGTCACGCCCCGTTCCTCCGCCCCGCGCTCCATCGCCCGGATCTTGTTCTTCCTCTTCGGCTTGTCACTTGCCGCATGGGAGACCCGCGCCATGTGGCGAGGACTTAGTCACGCGATCCGAAAACTCACCTCACGTTCCTGAATGATGAACTCCTTACCACCTACTTCAGAATCGATGAAACCCGAACGGGTCACGTCCTTTGCCGGTGTTCTGTTGAAGCTTCTGGCTTTCCTTTTCGGCGTGGGGCTTCTGCTCTACATCCTAGTGGTCGCTTGGATGCACTATCATCTATCTGGCCAAGCTGTCAGCATCTCCCAAGCCGCAGGAATCCCGGCGGATGCAGAGCGAGTCCTTAAGGGTTTCCTTTCGTGGCTGCTCGCCCTTGCGTTGGTTCCGGCCTTGATTCGGCTCACGATGGAAAGTCTGAATCCTCGCCGCTCCTCGTCCACGGTCATTCTTAAATTGATCGCCTTCATGACCATCGGCTTCGCCTCAGCTCTCCTTCCATATGGCCTGCGAAGCCTCAGAGGTGTGGATGCCCGAGGTTTGCCGATCCACATGAGGCAGTCGGATCCGAGCGTGGCTAACTGGTGGGACCCGAATGGCAATCCTGTGCTGTTCTTTTCGGCGGAGAAGGACGGTTCACTACGATTTTGGAACCGCCCCGGCACCACTCCCGACACCGGTCTTGCCTGCCTGCCGGTGACCCGGGAACAACGCAGCCTGTGGGAGCGTAAGGTCTCGGAGACCGCCGCAGAGGATCAGCGTAAGAAGCAAGAAGCTGCCAACGAGGCGGCACGACGCGACGCGATTCGACAGGAAGAACTCAAGGCACTTGCAGTCAAAGTCCAACAAGCGGCAGACGAGAAGGCCCGGGCTGAGCGGGAATCTCAAGAGCGGGCCCATGCACTGGAGCTGGCAGCTCTCCACAGAACCCAGAAAGAGCAAGACTCCCGTTCGAGTTCCGAGCGCGACTCGTTACGCAAGGAACTCGAGAAGTCCAAAGCAGAGGCAAAGACCGCAGCCGCCAGAGACAGAGCCATCAAGGCACAGACCGATTCTACGAAAGACTCCTCCGCCACCCGTAACAGCCCCCCCGAATGGCGTGCCAAGCGGATTCTTCCCGCGAAGTACCTCTATGTTCACGGCTTCCCCTCTCGTTCGATGGAAATCCACCTGCCTTACGAATGCGAAATCGAGGTCCAAGGACTCGCGCCCCGGATTTTCCCGCCTGGCACCACCATCGTTTCACTAGGGGGTGAGGGAAACTTCCGCGTCCGTTCACGTATCACTCATGAGTTCGACATTCTCGTCCGTCCTTTCACACGATAAGTTCCCATGAGAAGCCCTGTCACACTCGATGAGATTCTTTCTCCAGTGAGAATCGCCGCTGCCTGGGAAAAGCTTCGGGCCAATGATGGTGCCTCTGGCGAGGACTCCATCACGGTCCGTGACCTGGAGGAAGCCTTGCCACACCTCTGGCCGACCATTGAGCGCTCCATCCGAAGTGGCACCTACGATCCTGTCCCGCTTCGTCCGGTGCAGATTCCCAAACCGTCTGGCGGAACGCGTCGGCTGGCGATCCCCTCGGTGATTGATCGACTGATCCAGCACTCCATGGCCTCTGCTCTTGGCCAGCGGTGGGAAAGTCGCTTTCCCGCTGGCTCTTATGCCTATCGGCCTGGCACTGGTGCACAGCTGGCACTGGATGCCATTCTGAAATCCGCGAAAGGCATCGCGAACCCCATCGCGCTCCGGATCGACATCAGGGACTTCTTTGATCGCATCCCGCGCGATTCCGTGAGCGCCGTGCTGCATCAGACACCTTGTGACGACGGCTCGGCCGACCTCATCCGCCGCTCACTTTCCGCGCCCATCGCCGGACCACTTGGCCCGGTGCCTTCTGATTGCGGGATTCCTCAAGGGAGCCCGCTGTCACCTCTACTATCCAATGCCGCGCTTCTTCCCTTCGATCATTCATTCTCTTCCACACCCGGAAGGCTCTTCAGATACGCCGACGACATGCTGGTTCTGTGCCCGGACGAGGCGTGTGCCCAAGCCATGCTCGCACACGCCACCGCCTCTCTGGCTTCGCTCCAGTTGGAGCTCAATCCCACGAAGACCCATATCCTGCCTCTGTCCGCCGCCACCTATCTCGGCTTCGGATTCCTGCAATCCGGGGATGACTGGCACCGGGCACTGAGCCCGGAGACCCAAGCGTCCTGCCTTCAGCATCTACGCAGAATGGAGGATTCAGGAAAGTCGCCTACCGAGCTGTTGGCATTCCTTCGTCAGTGGACCGCCTACTTCCTCCCGGGGAAGGAAGACCGGGTGCGCTACAGCACCTTCCTCCGTGAAACCCTCGCCATGTTCAGACTACCCGCGGATGAGCCATTTCCGTCGCCCCGACAGTCGCCCCCTCCGGGCTTCAACTACGATGGCTCTAAAGCAGGGCACTCTTCCCGCCTGAAATGGGCCACGCGTTTCCTGCTGCGGCGCGTCCACTTCGGTCTTCATTTTAGAAGAAAGGGCTTCATCCCCATTCCCTCTGGCCTCCACCTGACCATCGCCGGCCATCGTATCCACTTCAGATTCTAGCTCCCTCATGATCGTCGCGGTTCAGTTGCCAAAGTCGAGGGTCCGGCTTTCCCGGCGTTGCCTGCTCGTCACCTCCCCTGACGGCACCGAGACCCGCGTTCCATTGGAGGAAACCGAGCGACTCGTCCTCGGGGCGCGCGTCTCCATTTCCCCATGCGGCCTGGCTAACCTTCTCGCGAGGGGCATCCCGGTTTCCATCATTTCCACCGGCGGTCGCCAGCTTGGCTCATTCGAACCGCCATCCCCGCCCCGTGGACTCACCCGCCGCCTGCACCATCAGGCCGCAGCCGATCTAGAGTTTCGTGTCCCCATGGCCGCCACCCTCATCTCGGCGAAGATTCAGAATGCCCGCCGCGCCCTCCAACGTCTGAATGCCAGACGCCCCGCTTTTGAAAAGCCCGTTCTCAGCCAATTCGACCAACTTGCCCGAGATGCCGAGCGCACGGCCACCCTGGAAACTCTGAGAGGCATTGAGGGTGCTGCTGCAGCCCGCTACTTCGCCCTCTGGGCACTGTTTCTGCCGGCTGCTTTTCCTTTCGAGTATCGCTCCACCCGCCCACCGCTCAATCCGGTCAACGCCGTGATCTCCTTCGCCGGCGCTCTGGTCCATGGGGAGATCCTCTCTGCCTGTCTCTCCAGAGGGCTCGATCCCACCCTCGGCTTCCTTCACGAAACCACCGATGACCGCTACTCCCTCGTGCTGGATCTCATGGAACCTTTCCGCCCTGCCCTCATCGAACCACTGACCCTCCGCCTCTTCTCTCTCGGAATCCTCCAGGCAAAGCACTTCAAGCCCCATGGACGCGGCACTTATCTCAATGACGCAGGGCGTGGCCTTCTCCTTGAACAATACGAAGACCGACTCCTCCGCCCCTTTATCGACCTCCGCTCCGGTACCCGCACCACCCTCCGGGCCGTCCTTGCTGCTTCTGCGCTCGATTTCAAGATCGCACTCGGTCAGCCCTCCCGATTCAGCCCCTTCCTGCTGCACTGACCTCTCGAGGTGAAGCCGACCAATCCCTTCCTCACCCCGCCTCCCGCTCCTTCGCCAGATCAATGGTGGGACGAACTCTTTCCCCACCATCCCCACGCCAAGCCTCCTGGTGATCCCCTCATGCTCCGACTCATCGTTTACGATATTGCCAAACCTAAACGCCTCCGACGAGTGGCCAAGGTCTGCGAGGACTTCGGTCTCAGGGTTCAGAAATCCGTCTTTGAGTGCTGGTTGGAGAAGGAGCGCTTTGATCGCTTTTGGGATGCCCTCCTTGCCGAGATTGACATCCAACACGATAGCCTCGTGGCCTACACTCTCGATGCCACTGCTGCCAAAGCCCGGCGTCAGGCGGGGAACCTCACCATCCTTTCCGAAAAGCGTACTCGGCTCGTCCTCTGAGACCCCTTTGACCGACTGGGAAAACCTGTTAATCGGGTTCGGTCGGTCAAGATCCTCAATTCATTGAAAATCAATTCCATGTCAGCTATGGAGCCATCTCCAATCGATCCGGAAAATGTCTGGAACACCTTGCATTTTCCCGGTCGGTCAAACAGCCCTGCTTGCCATTTGAGTCTGTGACACTTAGAAGACCAGCAGTCCCAAGCGGACAACACGCCGAAAGGCATTGGAGACGGGTCAAACAATCTTCAGACCCCATTCGACACCCCGGTCCCAAGCGGACAACACGCCGAAAGGCATTGGAGACAGGTTGGCATTGAAGACAGGAAGGTCTTTCAGTTCCTCCCGTCCCAAGCGGACAACACGCCGAAAGGCATTGGAGACCATGCCTGGCAACCAAATGTAACCACACCTGTAATCATGAGTCCCAAGCGGACAACACGCCGAAAGGCATTGGAGACGCAGTCGGAATGACAGCTCCTTCACTTCCCGTTTCGGTGAGTCCCAAGCGGACAACACGCCGAAAGGCATTGGAGACTGTGGCCACCTTTGACTAGAATTTTTGCTTTTGCGGCAGTCCCAAGCGGACAACACGCCGAAAGGCATTGGAGACAATATATAGAGTTCAAAAAGGGTACGGTTAATCCGGAGAGTCCCAAGCGGACAACACGCCGAAATGCATAGG
>JANOKL010000133.1:0-12269 GCA_031419215.1 Luteolibacter sp.
CGAGTTCGGTGGCATGCATTTTTCAGGAAGCATCAGGTGTCTGCCCGCTTCTATTTCTACTCTCCCTACGGCGAGAGCGACGAGCCGGATGTGACCGACGCTGAGCGCAGCGCGGAGAAGGACTACACGGAGTTCGTCGAATTGAAGGGCGCGAGAACGCGCAGATGGACTCTGTTCAAATGACGGTCGTGTATCGACTCTCGGGGTTGGGTGCAGTCTGTTCGGAGGTTCGTGCTGTGGACGGAGATGTCCACGCTCCTCATTGAGAAGGCTGTTCACGGTCCCCCATCTCGCGGCGCATGGTGGCCTGGGCTTCGCCGAAGGAGATCTTGCCGTTCTTGTTTTCGTCGCAGCGGACAAAGGCGCTCTCGATGTTGGTTTCGGTGACGCCCTGGACCTTGCTCTCCCGGACGCCGAGGCGGACTTCCTTTTTCGTGAGCGAGCCGTCGCCATCGTAGTCGAAGCGGTCGAACTTGGCCAAGAGTCCGAAGAGGCGGCGCTCCTGGGCGTTTTCCGGGACGACGTTGTTCGGGGTGCCGCAGGAAGCGAGGAGCAGTGGCAGGGCGGCGATGAAGAGTTTCATGGATTGGGATGATCGCGGCTTTAGGCCTAAAGGCAAGACCGCGATGGGCGGTCAGTGTTTGAGGGAGAGTCGGTAGTCGGATGGGCGGCGACCGACCCATTTCTTGAAGGTGTTGGAGAAGCTGAAGGGGCTCTCGAAGCCGACGGCGCGGGCGATGGTCTCGACCTTGTCATCGGTGACGGTGAGGAGATGTCGGGCGCGCTGGAGGCGGAGAAAGGTGAGGTGCTGGACGGGGGTGCGGCCGAGTTCTTTCCGGCAGAGGCGGCGGAGGTGCTCCTCGCTGACGCAGGCGATGGCGGCCAGATCGGGCAGCGTCCAGGCGCGGCCGAGCTCGGTTTCCACCTGCTGCCACATGCGCCAGAGCCGGCTGTCGGCCTGATGCGGCTGGGCGAGGCGGAGGACATACTGGTGGATGAGTTCGCTCCAGTGATGGAGGGCCGAGGTGGCGTTTTCGCCGCTGGCCTCGGCGTGCAGGCCCTCGACGGCGGCTTTCAGCGCGGTGGGATCGAAGGCACTGGTGACGGGCGAGACGGAAGAGGCGACGGGGCGGGTGCCGCGGGATTCGTGGTAGCGGACCCAGACGAATTTCCATGGCGTGCCGGCGGTGCACTTCAGGGCGTTCATGACGAAGGGTGGCTGGAGGCAGGCGGTGCCGGCACGGATGCGTTTCCACTGGCCTTCGGCGAGGATCATTCCCTCGCCCTCGAAGCAAGCGAGCATGAAGGTGCCGGATTGATCGAGGCGGACGATCTCGAACGGCGGCTCGGCGCGCATCAGGCCGACGTGGGAAATGTGGTGCTGGACGAGCAGCGGGCAAATCGGGGCCTCGCGGATCCATTTCCGCGTATCGGACGAGTCCGCCCGGACCACGAGGTGGCGGGTGGAGGGGCCGAAGACTTCCACGTCAACGGGCTCTGTCGAGGTGTCGGCGTCCGCAGGGGGCATGAGGCAGGGTCGCGGGTTCCGCCGATGGGCGAAAGTCGAAAAGGCGGCGGATGTGCACTTGGAATAGGTGAATGTGTGACGTTTCCGCCGTTGGCATGCTAGAGACGACGAAGTGGCAACGTCTAGTTCGATGCTGCCGCCCAACCAGCTTCAAGACTCATGCCAAATCAATGGACCGGAAAAGGAAACCCGTACACCCGTAAGGAAGTCGTCGATCGTCTCAATGACACGCTCTCGAAGGGCCAGGCGATCATCGCCGCCGGTGCCGGTGCGGGGATCAGCGCGAAGTTCATCGAAAAGGGCGGGGCGGACCTCCTGATCATTTACAACTCCGGCCGCTTCCGGATGATGGGCCACGGCTCGACCGCCGGGCTGATGGCCTATGGCGATGCGAATGCGATCGCGATGGAGATCGGCGAATACGAGGTGCTCCCGGTGGTGGAGGAGATCCCAGTGATCTGCGGCGTCCACGCCACCGACCCGCGACGCCGGATGTGGCACTGGCTCGGCAAGGTGAAGGACATGGGCTTTTCCGGCGTGAACAATTTTCCGACGCACACGATCGTCGACGGGCACTTCCGCCACGTGCTGGAGGAGACTGGCATGAGCGTGCAGAAGGAGTTCGAAATGATCGGCCTGGCGCGCCGGATGGATCTTTTCTCGATCGTCTACGTCGGCTCCCCGGAAGAAGCGGTGGAGATGGCGAAAAACGGAGCGGACGCGATCATTGCCCACGTTGGCACCACGGTTGGCGGCTCGATCGGCGTGACCAATGCCGTGGTGAGCTGGGAGGACACGATCAAACGCACCCAGGACATCATCGACGCCGCGAAAACCATCAACAAGGACATCTTCTTCCTCTGCCACGGCGGACCGATCAACACGCCGGAAGACGCGGATCGCGTGATCCAGGCGACCGATTGCGTCGGCTTCGTCGGAGCTTCCAGTCTGGAGCGCATGGCCGTCGAGGAGTCGCTGACGAGCCTGACCCGCCAGTTCAAGTCGATCTCCGTGAAGCGGAAAAACTAGAAACCTCGGACCATGGCGACGATTGCAGTTCTCGGCACGCTCGACTCGAAAGGGCAGGAGCATGCCTTTGTCGCGGATCTCATCCGCAGGCGGGGTCACGAGGTGCTGATGATCGACGTCGGGTCTGGCGAGGCTCCCACCGTGCAGCCGGACATTTCCCGCGAGGAAGTGGCGGCGGCAGGCGGCTTCGATCTCGCGGCGCTGACTGCCCGGCATGATCGCGGCGAGTGTGTGGTGGCGATGTCCGCCGCCGCGCCGGTGCTGCTGGCGAAGCTGGTGGCCGATCGACGGATCGACGGCGTGATCTCGCTCGGTGGTGGCGGTGGCACGGCCATTTCGACCTCCGCCATGAGGGCGCTGCCGCTGGGTTTCCCGAAGCTGATGGTATCCACACTGGCGAGCGGGAACACCGCGCCTTACCTCGGCACGAAGGACATCGTGATGATGCCGAGCATCGCAGATGTTGCCGGACTGAATCGACTTTCCCGCCTTATCTTCAGTCGCGCCGCCGGGGCGATCTGCGGGATGGTGGAAGCGGAGATTGAAACCGGTGACAGCCGCCCGCTGGTCGTCGCGAGCATGTTTGGAAACACCACCGCCTGCGTCACCGAGGCGAAGCGGATTCTGGAAGAAGCCGGATACGAGGTGCTCATCTTCGCCGCGACCGGTGCGGGTGGTCGTTCGATGGAGGCGCTGATTGAAAGCGGTCTCGTCGTCGGCGTGCTCGACCTGACCACCACCGAGTGGGCGGACGAATTGGTCGGCGGCGTGCTGAATGCAGGACCAGACCGGATGGACGCCGCAGGAAAAGCCGGCGTGCCGACCGTTGTCGCACCGGGCTGCCTCGACATGGTGAACTTCGGCGAAAGGGTGTCCATTCCCGAGAAGTTTGCCGATCGCAACTTCTATATCCACAACCCGCAAGTGACCCTCATGCGGACCACTCCCGCCGAGTGCGCGGAGCTCGGTCGCATCCTTGCAGAAAAGGTGAACCAATACACCGCTCCGACGGCGGTGATGATCCCGGAGAAGGCGATCAGCGTCATCTCTGCGGAAAGCCAGCCCTTTCACGACGCGGCGGCGGATCGCGCCTTGTTCGAGGCCATCCGCACGAACTGCCGCAAACCGGTGGAGATTTTCCACGAGGAAATCAACAGCCCGGTCTTCGCCGCCGCCTGCGCGCACAAGCTCATCCAACTCATGGCGGAGGTCCGCCGCTGAACCCACTAAAACCCACCATCATGGTCAGACACTACGGCATGTTCCAATTCCACCCGGAGGTCACTCCGGACCAGATCGACGAATGCTTCACGGAAATGTGTGCGATGGTCGGGCGAATCCCCGGACTCCTCTCGATGGAGCACGGCCCCTACGACAGCCCGGAAGGCCTCAATGACGGCTACACCCATGGCTTTGTGATGACCTTCGACAACGGCGCGAGCCGCGATGCCTACCTGCCGCATGAAGAGCATGAGCGGGTGAAGCTGATCGTCGTGCCACGTCTGGCGCGGGTCGTCGTGTTCGATTTCGAAAACTGATCTTATGAAACGGCTCCTCCTTTTCCTGGCCGCGCTTCCACTTGTGAACGCGGCTCCTGTTTCCCTGTTCGATGGCAAAACCCTAGCAGGCTGGGAAATGCCCGCCGGAGAGGAGAAGTGGTGGCAGGTGAAGGACGGGATGATCGTCGGCGGCTCGTTGGAGCAGAAGGTTCCGACCAACTTGTTCCTGAGCTCCGCAAAGGATTTCCGGAACTTCGAACTCACCTTCAAGATCCGCTTGGTGAAGGGCGTGGGCTTCATGAACTCCGGCATGCAGGTGCGCAGCAAGCGTGATGGCCTCAAGCCACCGATGTCCGGCTATCAGGTCGATGCGGGCATCGGCTACTGGGGGGACTTGTACGATGAGCATCGTAGGAACAAGAAGCTGGCTGGCGCGGTGGATCCCGCCGCATTGGCGAAGGTCGTGAAGGACTGGGAATGGAACGATTACCGGATCATTTGCGATGGCCGCCAGATCCGCTCGTGGATCAATGGCCAGGCCGCGCTGGATTTCACCGAAACCGATCAGGCGATTCCGCTCAATGGCAAGTTCGGCATCCAGGTGCACTCTGGTGGAACCCTGCTGGTCCAGCTCAAGGACATTGTCATCAACGAGCTTCCGGACACGCCGGGCGCACCCTCGAAGCCAGCCGCTCCGAAGCCCAAGGTCGAAGGCACGTCCGCCAATACGCCCGAGGAAGAGCGTCAGGCGTTCAAGTTGCCGGGGGGCTTCGTCGCCGAACTCGTCACCTCCGAGGAACAGGGTGTCGGCAAGCCGATCACGATGGCCTGGGATGCCCGCGGCCGTTTGTGGACGATGACCGCTCTGGAGTATCCGGTGGATGCGAATGAGAACCGCCCCAATGCCGAAGCGCTCTATGCTCGGGGTGGCAAGGATCAGGTCATGGTGATCGATCATCCGGAAAATGCTGGACCGCAGACGCCGCGCAAATTCATCGAGGGACTGGCGATCCCTCTGGGGCTTCTTCCGGACCTCGATGGCAACGGCGCCTTCGTCCACTACGGTTCGCAGATCAGGCACTACGTCGACACCGACAAGGATGGGAAGGCGGACAAGTTTGACGTCATCCTCGAAGGCTTCGGCATTCAGGACTCGCACCTAATGCCCCACCAGTTCGAGTGGGCTCCTGGCGGCTGGATCTATGTGGCGCAGGGGCTTTTCAACGACTCGACCGTGCGTCGTCCGGGCGGCCTACCATTCGCGGATGGCTCGACTGAGAAACCTTTCAAGGCTTGCAAGCTCGCTCGTTTCCGGCCGGATGGCAGCGACTTCGAACTCCTCAGCGCGGGCCCTAACAACATCTGGGGATTCTTCCAAACCCGGGCGGGTGAGACCTTTCTTCAGGAGGCCAACGACATGGGCATTCCGGTTACCGAGTTCGAGCCCGGTGCTCATTACGCCACTGGCTCCAAGGACAAGCTGCGTCCGTATGCCCCACAGATCTTGAAGTCCATGACTACGGGCATGGGCGGATCAGGGCTTAGTGGCCTGGCGCTTGCCGAGGATCATGACAGCGCCTTCGCGAAAGCCTACGGCGGCGATCATGTGATCTACGTCGCCAATCCGATCACCAGCCGCATCCAGGTGATCACGACCAAGGTGACCGGGAATCAGCATCCTGAGTACACGAAGCGCGAGGACTTCCTGGTTTCCAGCGATCCGTGGTTCCGACCGGTGTCGGTCCACTTCGGTCCCGATGGCTTCCTCTACATCGCGGATTGGTACAACAAGATCATCTCGCACAACGAGGTGCCTCGAGCCCATCCGGATCGCGACAAGACCAGTGGCCGCATCTGGCGGATCCGACCGGTGGGGGCGAAGACGCCCGTGCCGGTGGATTTCACGAAGCTTTCCGATGACCAGATCATCGAGCTGTTAGGCGGGCCGAGCGCCCGGACAGCGGAGATGGCGTGGGCTTGGTTGGGTGGGCAGAAAAAGCCGGAAACACTCGCCAAGCTTGCGAAGATCGTAGTGGATCCGAAGGCCATTGAGGCACGCAGGATCGGTGCGCTCCGCGCTATGGAACTCGGCAAAGGGATCACCCCGGCGATCCTGAAATCGCTCGTTGAGGATGCTTCGTCCGCCGTGCGCTATCAGGCGGTTCGCGCGGCGGGGGAGCTTCAGATTTCCGCTGCGGACTTCGTTTCGATTTTCAGCAAGTTCCCGGATGATGCGAGCTACCGAGTCCGCGCGGCACTGGCGAATGCCGTGCGTCGTCATCGCTCTCCTTCACCGGAGATGATCGCACTCGTCGCGAAGCTGGGTCGTGAGCCGTTGGAGTCCGGCGGGATTTGGGAAAAGTATGACCGCGAGTTCGAGCGCTACCTTGCCCGCTGGGCGATGGAGAGTCACCGCGAGGAGACTGCAGCGATGCTGGCGTCCGATCAATCGCTCACCCGCGAAAGCCGGTTGCTGGCGATCCTCTCGCTGGAACCTGATAAGGCTGCGGCCTTGTTGGTAAAGGAAATCCCCTCACTTGCCCGACCGCTGACCAAGGATGAGCTTTCCTTGCTCGGCTCGCAGATCGACCAACCTGCGGTGCTTTCGGCATTCCAATCGTTGCTCGGTGATGAGGCGCGCCGCAAGCCGGTCTTGGAGAACCTGACGAGACTCGATGCGAAGTCGCTGGCGAATCCGGTCCTCGCGACGGCGGTTTCCGGGGCTTGTGAGGCCCTGCTTTCAAAGTCGCCGACCGCCGAGGATCGTGCCCTGGCATTGAAGCTGGGTCGGCTGTTCCGCCTTTCCTCGCTGGAGCCGATCATCGCGGCGGATATCAAGGACGGAGCGCGTCCGGAGGATCTGGTGCAGACGCTTTCGGCCCTGCGTGAAATCGGATCGAACCGCGTCGAACTCTTCGCCGGGTTGCTGGATCATGCGAATGATGCGGTGCGTCGCGAGGCTATCGGAGCGCTGGCGTTTTCCGCAGACCCGAAGACCGTGGAGATGCTGGCTGGCCGCTGGCCGAAGCTTCCGGGAGCGCTGAAGACGATCGCCATTGATGGAATGACCTCTTCAAAGGACAAAGCCGCCGCATTCGCGAAAGCCGCCGCCGCCGGATCATTTCCGGGACTGGACGCAGGGGTCTTTGAAAAGCTGATCGCGGTGCTGGGCAGCAAGGACCCGTCGCTGGCGACCTTGATGGAAAAGACGGCCGGAATGTTCCGGCCCGTCATCCGTCTGAACGGCAAGTCTGCGGCGCGGGGGCCGGTTGATCTAACAGGGGCCTTCACTGTCGAGACATGGATCAAGCTCGATCCCGACATCGACAACAACGACAGCCTGCTGGGCAAGTCGGGTGGGCCGGATTTCAACTTTTACCAGGGACGTCTGCATGTTTACGCAGGCAAGGGAGCGGGTAATCTCATGGTTGCCAACCGTGCCCTTGTCGCGGATGTCTGGACCCATTGCGCGGTCACCCGGGATGCCGGTGGGAATTTCAGGATCTATTTTGACGGTGAGCCGGATCAGGACAAGGGCAAGGCTTGGGCCGATCCCATGATCGGACTGAAGATCGGCGAGGCGAGCACCGGCAAGGTGGCCGCCGCGAGGTACGATGAGTTCCGTATTTGGAACGTGGCCCACACCGCCGAGCAGATCCGCTCGGATTATCGGACGCGTCTGGATTCGGAAAAGCGGGAGCATCTGGTGGGGCGGATTTCAGGGGATGCTGTCGAAGCCCCGGTTTCGGAAATGACCCACGATTTTCCGCAGCTCGTGACACCTGCTGAGGCGGCCGCCGTCGCCGTGAAGTTCGCGAAATTCCGGGCGATGACGGAGAAGCCCGGAGATCCGGTGGCCGGACGTGCGACCTTTCAGTCGACCTGCATGATCTGCCATCAGGTGAAGGGTGAGGGGATGCAGATCGGACCAGATCTCAGCGGCGTCGGTGCGATGGGCGTGCAGGGGATCCTCAGAAACATTCTGGACCCGAACGCACAGCTTGAAAGCGGCTACTACCGACACGATGTCACGCTCACCGATGGCTCGCTGGTCAGTGGGTTTCTGGTGGAGGAAACCAAGGGCTCGATCACGATCCGTCCGATCGGTGCGGACCCGAAAGTCATCCCGCTCGCCTCGATCAGCAGTCATACCATTTCAAAGCGCTCGCTGATGCCGGAGGGTCTGATCGATGGCTTCAGCGAAAAGCAGGTGGCCGATCTGTTCAGCTATCTCTCGGGATTGAAGTGAGTTTTCCCGAGCTTCCCCGTCGCGAGTCGTACGGGGGGGCAGGCTCGGGTTTTTTGTTAAGACCGCGTAAATGAAATGGCGGTCAGCGGGCGGTTGGGGTGAGGATTCATACAACGCCATGAATGCCGTGGAATCCGAAACGGGCCGACCGCTCCTGATGATTGACGATGACCGCAAGCTTTGCGGCCTGATTCGCGATTACCTTTCGCCTCTGGGCTGGAGGGTCGAGTCCCGCCACACCGGGCCGGAAGGGCTGGAGGAGGCCTGCGCCGGTCATTACGAGGTGGTGATCCTCGATGTCATGATGCCGGGAATGGACGGGTTCGATGTGCTGCGCGAGCTGCGCAAGAAGTCCGACGTGCCGGTGCTGATGCTGACGGCCATGGGCGATGAGGCGGACCGGATCGCAGGCCTGGAGACCGGAGCGGATGACTATTTGCCGAAGACCTTCTCGGTCCGCGAGCTGCTGGCCCGGTTGAGGGCGGTGACCCGGCGGCATGCGCAGCGGGCTGAAGGCAAGACCATCGGAGAGTGGGCCGCCGGTGAGCTGAGACTTTGCGAGGAGACACACACCGCCTCACTCGGAGATCAACCGCTGGATCTGACCGCGCTGGAATTCGCCCTGCTGGCAGAACTCCTTCGGGGGAAAGGCCGCGTGAAGTCCCGGGAGCAGCTCATTGAAAGGGTGTCGGAGAGGCGGTTCGACATCTTCGACCGCTCGATTGATGTCCACATTTCCGCCCTGCGGAAAAAGCTAGGCGACGATCCCAAGGAGCCGCGTTTCATCCGCACCGTCCGCGGAGTGGGATACGTGCTGGCAGATCCCTCCAGTGCCTCCTCCCGCTCATGAAGGCCCCGTGGCGCAACTCGCTTCTGGCGAAAATGCTCGGCTGGCTCGCCCTGCACTTGATCGTGCTGGTGGCTGCATTCGTGCTCTTCGTCAACTTGCAGCTCCGTGTGGGACTGGATTCGCTGTTGAGTGGTCGAACCGGGGAACGCTTGCGGGATTTAGGGGAATCGATCGGCCATGACCTGCGTTCGTCTCCTCGGGCCGAGTGGAACGCCATCTTGCAGCGTTACTCGTCATCCCTCGGGCTTCAGGTCGACCTGTGGCGTCCTGCGGAGGAATGGCAGGCGGATGTTTTCAATCGGGTGCCGCCCAACGTGATGGCGCGGCTCAAGGAAGTGCGCCTGCCCCCCGGTCGTCAGGTAGACCCAATGGGGGATCGCCGACCGCCGCCGGGACCCGGAGGATTCGTCCCGCAAATGCCTGGACCAGAAGGCGGGCCGCGGAATGGAGAACCTGGGCCTCCCCCCGGACCGGGCGCGGAGAGGAACCGTCTACAGGATCGGATGCCGCCTTCGGCAAAACCTGCGTTTTTCCTGAGGGGAGAGTCCGGAGACGGATATTGGGCGGCCATTGATGTGCCGTTGGCGATGTCGCGAAACCAGAATCCGCAGCATGCGCTCGTCTTGGTTCGCAGCAACGATCTGTCTGGAAACGGACTGTTTTTCGAGGTGCGTCCGTGGATTCTAGGAGCGATCGCCGTAATCGCGCTGAGTTTGGCATTCTGGGCCCCTTTTGTCCTCGGCATCACTCGTTACATCCGGCGTTTGACCGTCGCGACCGAGAAGATCGCCGACGGGGATTTCAAGGTGAAGATTGCTTCCGGGCGAAACGATGAGCTCGGGCGTCTGGGTGCCGCCGTTTCGGACATGGCGGGTCGGCTCGATCATTTCGTTACCGGACAGAGGCGATTTCTCGCGGATGTCGCCCATGAGCTATGCGCTCCGCTGGCCCGTCTCCGGACCGGCCTGGCGGTTCTGGAGCCAGCGGTTCCGGAAGACCGGCAGCCGAGATTGATTGCCGTCGAGGAAGATGCGGATGAACTCGCGAAGTTAATCGAGGAAGTGCTGGCCTTTTCGAAGGCGGGAGCTGGACGACCTCAGTTGCAGGCCTGTGAATTGGGGCCGCTGATCCGCGAGGTTGTGGCAAAGGAAGCTGGAGAGATGCCGGTCGCTGTCGAGATCACTGCGGATCTGGTGGTGCATGCCGATCCACGCATGCTTTCGCGTGCGTTCGGAAATCTCGTCCGGAATGCCCGCGTCCACGCTGGAAGTGAAGCGCGACTCCACATTTCAGCCAGTCGTCTGGAGGACTCAATTTCGCTTGATTTTCAGGACAACGGTCCCGGCGTTGCAGAAGAGGAGCTGGCTCGGTTGTTCGAGCCATTCTATCGCCCGGATCGCTCTCGCACTCGGGATACCGGCGGCAGCGGCCTCGGTCTCGCGATCGTCCGAAGCTGCCTGGAAGCCTGTGGAGGGCGTGTCGCTGCCTCACGTCCATCCGATGGGGGATTTGAGGTCTCGGTGCAGTTGGTTTCAAGCGACGGGAGTCGTTGATAAACAGCATGGAGACATGGCCTCAAGCGGGTCGATGGTCATTGCTACTGCAAATCTAGTAGAAATCTCCGGGTTCATCGACGGCCCGGATGCAATTCCCGCAGTTTTCTTCCGCTAGAGGCTCAACTACGTCGTTCATCTTCATCTCACCCAGCCCTGCCAGGCATCGTTCACGAAAAAAATCAGTTCATTTCCATCTGATTTAGAATGCGTTGCGACGTGAGCGGTGGTGGGTTTCAAAAAAAGCGCACAAAATGGATTGACCCGTGGGAGAGGGTCGGGGTAGCTTGCGCCTGTCGCCACGAAGCGGGCGACGCGAGAGACCGACAGTCGGTCGTGGTGGCGACACCCGATCGGCTTTTTAGTCCCCTCGAATCAGATCTTTGACAATGCGGCTCAGCACGAACGGTGCCAAAGTGAGTTGGGAATCCCATCAAGGAAACTCGCTGACGGCGGAGTCCGGAATCTGCTGAGCGGAGAAGAATAAAGGCTAAATTGTGTGCTGCGCGCCAGGAATTGGTGCGCGGGGCCGGATGGCAATCCTTGAGGGAATACTGAGGGGATTGGATGTTCGGCAGGTCAATTTGGCTGTGTTTATGCACAGCAAAATAGTATTTTTTACGGAGAGTTTGATTCTGGCTCAGAACGAACGCTGGCGGCGTGTTTAAGACATGCAAGTCGAACGGGGAGAATGAGTAGCAATACGAGTTCTTCTAGTGGCGCACGGGTGAGTAACACGTGAATTACATGCCCTTCAGTGGGGAATAGCCCAGGGAAACTTGGATTAATACCTCATGGTCTCGCAAGAGTAAAGGCGGCCGCAAGGCTGCCGCTGAAGGATTGGTTCGCGCCCTATCAGCTTGTTGGTGAGGTAACGGCTCACCAAGGCTACGACGGGTAACCGGTCTGAGAGGACGATCGGTCACACTGGAACTGAGACACGGTCCAGACACCTACGGGTGGCAGCAGTCGAGAATAATTCACAATGGGGGAAACCCTGATGGTGCAACGCCGCGTGGAGGATGAAGGTCTTCGGATTGTAAACTCCTGTCATCCGGGAGTAAGACCTGGCGGTGAATAGCCGACAGGGTTGATAGTACCGGAAGAGGAAGGGACGGCTAACTTCGTGCCAGCAGCCGCGGTAATACGAAGGTCCCAAGCGTTGTTCGGAATCACTGGGCGTAAAGGGTGCGTAGGCGGTTTGGTAAGTCAGATGTGAAATCCCGGGGCTCAACCCCGGAACTGCATCCGATACTGCCAGACTAGAGGACTGGAGAGGTGACTGGAATTATCGGTGTAGCAGTGAAATGCGTAGAGATCGATAGGAACACTCGTGGCGAAGGCGAGTCACTGGACAGTATCTGACGCTGAGGCACGAAGGCCAGGGTAGCGAAAGGGATTAGATACCCCTGTAGTCCTGGCAGTAAACGGTGTGCGCTTGGTGTGAGGGGATTCGACCCCCCTTGTGCCGGAGCTAACGCGTTAAGCGCACCGCCTGGGAAGTACGGCCGCAAGGCTAAAACTCAAAGAAATTGACGGGGACCCGCACAAGCGGTGGAGT
>JANOKL010000134.1:0-9010 GCA_031419215.1 Luteolibacter sp.
CCCCCGTTCTCCAATCGGATCCCGGCTCAACCAGCGTCCGAGGTTCGTGTGGTAGTAGCGATATCCGTAGTTGTTTACTACCCCGACGCCTCGACGTTTCAGGGGGATCGGGAGGTCTCCAAGGCAGCTGCCGGGGGCGGGTGCGGGACGACGGTTGCGCATTCTGCGAGCGATCGGTGGGCGCTGGGCAGGCTGAACCTCGGGGATGGATTGGGACGCAACCATTTCCAATGCGCAGGTTAGGGCCACTTGGCTGACAGGGAAAGGAGGAAAAGGTCGCGAGGAGCGAAGAGCCGTAACGGTTCATGGCTTCTCCAACCGGAGAATTTCGGCGGCATCGGCCTTGCCGAGGGCGATCTGGCCTTCGTGACTGAAATGGATCGCCTCGCCGGTCCGTGTGGATAAGGAGTTCTCTGAGTTTCCAACGCCCCAGCGGGGCATCGGACATTAGCCGGTGCGCGTCAGCCACCGGTTTCCGTTTCAAAAAGAAATTCCGCCCTGGCAGGGGCGGCGGACCGGCGCTTACCAGACGAATCGCTCATCGTAATTCACGCCGCTTTTCTTCAAGAGTTCCAAATATTCCTCCTGAAAGGTCCGCCTCTGATGATGGACCTCCTGTCCGGCGATATACGCCCTGACTGCCTCCAATTGCGAAGCACTCACCGTGAAAGCCCCGTAACCTTCCTGCCAGGAAAAGCCTCGATCTCCGACCTCGTCATGCACCCAGCGTGAAGACACCGCCTTCAAATCGCGAACCACATCGGAAAGTCGTGCCGTGGCACGAAGCCCGATCAGCAGATGCACGTGGTCCGCCACACCACCGATTGCTTCCGGAACCCCCTCCACATTCCTGATCACACCTCCCATGTAGGCATGGAGCCGATCCCTCCAATCCGGTGCGATGATCGGAGCGCGATCCTTCGTGTTGAAAATGATGTGGTAGTGGAGGGAAAGGTGCGTCGAGGCCATGGCAGCGGAGATCCAGCGCCCCTGCCGGGGCGCACATCCGCTCCAACCAATTCCGGTGGCTCACGCCACCGGCTAATTTCCTTCTACCCCTGTCGGGGCAACCGCTATTCCTCAGAGTCGCACAGGCTGGATCGAGGTTGGCAGCGTTCTGGCCCCATCATGCGGGATAGTCGGCGATCAGCCGGACAAGCGTGCGGACGCCCCAGCCAGTCGGGCCTTTCGGATACAATCCATCCCAGTCCGAATCGCCTTCGCTGACGGCGGTGCCGGCGATGTCGAGGTGGAGCCACGGGGTCGTGGGCATGGACTTCGGCGCATCGCTGCCGACGAAGAAGGAGAGATAGGCGGCACCGGTGCCGGCGTGGGCGAAGCGATAGGGAGAGGAGTTGTGCAGGTCGGCGATGTCGGATTTCATCTTGTCACGCAACTCGTCTTCCAAGGGCAGACGCCAGACCTTTTCGTCGGCGTGGCGGGCGGCCTGATCGAGCCGGGCCATGAGTTCGTCGTTGTTGCAGAAGGCTCCGGTGGTGGTTTTCCCCAGCGCCACAAGCACTCCGCCGGTCAAGGTGGCGGCATCGATCACGGTGGAAGGCTGGTAGGTCTTCGTGCCCCAGGCGAGCGCATCGGCCAGGACGAGCCGGCCTTCTGCATCGGTGTTGGTGATTTCACAGGTCACGCCGTTGCAGTGCGTGATGATGTCGTCGAGCCGGTAACAGTTCGCGTCGATCATGTTTTCAGCGACGGCGAGAATGCAGACGACGCGGGTGCGGAGCTTCTGCAGGGCGATGGCTTCCATGACGCCGAGCATCGTGCAGCCACCGGACTTGTCGGCCTTCATGCCCTTGCCTCCGTCCGACTTGATTGAGAGGCCGCCGGAGTCGTAGGTGACGGATTTTCCAACGAGGATAATCGGTTGGGTTTTCTTTCCGCCAGGATTCCATTCGAGGATGACGAGTCGTGGAGCGTCTACGGAACCGGCACCGACGGCGAGCAGACCACCCATGCCGAGCTTGGCGGCGGCCTTGGCATCGATCACCCGGAAGGTCATGCCATGGGTTTTCGCCAGGGCCTGGGCGTGAGCGGTCAACTGCGAGGGCCCGGCCAGGTTCGGCGGCGTGGCGGCGAGACGCCTGGCGGTGTTGACCGCGCGACCGAGCAGCAGGCCTTCGCGGAAGCCCTTGTGGAAACGAGCTTCCACTTTCACCGCGACTTCGGCGTTGGAGGATTGGGTCGACGCGGTTCCGGCGTAGGGTTTGGTGTCGAAGGTGGCGATCGAGACGCCTTCCGCCAACGCGCGTCCCACAGCTTGGTCATCGGTGGCGGTGGTTAGAAGCGACAGATCGAAGACGAGGGTCTTCGCGTTGACCGAGCGAAGCGACTTCACGGCCCGGGCGGCGGCGAGGCGCAGGGACTTCGTGGAGCCGGAGGCATCCAGGCCCAGCAAGCAGAAACGTCGGCCCTGAGTGTCGAAGGCCATGCGGACGAGACTTGCGGTCACCGGTGTGCCAGCGAGCACCGTCAGACAAGGCGCGGGTGGGGTTGTTCCGGCGGGAATAAACCAGGCATGCAGGCTGTCCTTTGAGATGGGCTTGCTGGTGAGAAGTCGAATGGAGGCACTCATGAGGGAGAGGGTCGTCAACCGGGCTTGGTCGCGGTACAGACTAGTGGCGAAGAGTGGTGGGATCACGCCTGAAATTTGAAGGGCGGCTCTGATCCGCTTGGCGCCGTGGCCAATGATGGCGGGTCACTTCACGTCCTTGACCACCACTGCGCCACCGCTGGGAAGAACGAGATTGTCGCGCACCTGCTCGAAGAATTTCCCCTTCACGGTGGCGTGCATATAGAGCTTTTGTCGGCGGGATTTCAGCTTGCTGAGAACCTTCTTCATTTCGCCTTCGTCCGTCTTGTCCATGAAGTCGGCGAACCAGTAGATCGTGTCCGCGTCCTTCAGCTCATCGCAGATCAGGGCGGTCTGGGCATAGCGGATGCCGTTGAAGTCGATGAAATAGGTATCGAGCCGTTTGGCCATCTGCTTGTGCAGATCGGGCAGCGGCATTGGCGCATTCGGATCGTATTTCAATTTGTCACGTTGATCTGCCGTGAGGTTCAGTGGGGTCTTTCCCTGCCAGAGCTGCCAGAAGCGGTCGAAGGATGGGCCGCTCGCGGGTCTAGCCCGGTCCTCGAGCTTTTCCTTTGCGGGTGGCTTGTCGACTCCGCAGCCGAAGTACATGATCAAGGGCCCACGGGAGGAAAGACGGTCGAGCTCCTTTGCCACGATCGGCAGGTATTTCGTCATGGAGCGTGAAACATCGATGACCACCGCGATTTTCTGGGAGTTCTCCATCGTGAGGCCGAACATCTTCATCGGCTGGAGTCCGTTTCCGAGGCCTGCCCCGGTCCCATGACCGAAGCCTTTTCCACCACCGGATCCTCCCAGCCCACCGGACATGCCGCCCCCGCCGAGGGAGGGAAGCTTGGACATTTCACCGAACGAGTCACCGGGATCAGGAATGGCGTAGGAAGAGATCGCGCCTTCAGCGAAGACTCGTTTGACGTTGCTGGTGGGGGTGATCTGGGCCTGCTTCTTTTGTTGAAGCTTGTACTCCGGTCCACGCTCGGAGCCACCCGCCTTGCCGTTGCCGGGCAGGAAATCGACGGTCTTTTCAGGTGGATGCTTGATCTGGAAAACCCAGATCGCAGCGACCACCAACAGAAGCACATGGAAAACCACCGCGATGGTCAGGGCCTTTCCTCCCATTCTGGCCCATACACCCTGCTTGACGCGACGGTCCTGGTCCCCATGGGCTTTGGGTGCGACGGGGACAGGAAGCTGATTCACCGAGGGGGAATCAGAGGATTGGGGGGTAGATGAAAGGCTCATTCCATTAGGGTTTGGGACTTACTACAAATGAACGGGAATTCTGCCGGATAATCTGTGCTACGGAAAAGGGTGGGAAGCTGCTTCGCCAGTCGTGACCGACTGATCGGCTGGAGTTCATTCACTCCTTGAAGGAACAACCAGTTGATTGAAGCTGGAACGGTGCGAGATTGAAATCGTTAGAAAAAAATCGCACGTAAATCATGAAAAATCAATTCCTTAAGCCTGCCTTGATCCTCACAGGAGCCCTTACGATGATTTCCGCCAGTGCCTGCCGGAACACCGTGCATGGAGTCGTCAACGACACCCAACGCAACACCCGGAAGGTTGGAAATGGCGTTGAACGCGTCGGCCACAAGATCGGCGAGGGAGTGGAAACCACCGGAGAGAAGATCCAGGACTCGACCCGGTGACCGCTGTCACCCCTGCTACTCCGGATATTCGGAGGGCAGCGCGGTGATGGGTCGGGTCTCGATGGCACGGTAGAAAATTTCCGCGCCTTCCGACTGGAGGATGATCGGACCCGAGGTGACGGGCTCAGGCTTCGATGCGTCGATGCGTCGAGGCCCTCTCAGACGCATCACGACCTTTCCGTTCACGACGTGGAGGCTGTCCTCACCAAAGCAAATGACCTCGACGGTGTTCCATTCGCCGGTGGGCTTTTCGTTGTCGGGCTGCTTCACGCAGCGGCCTTCCTTCCCAGGGACTTGGGAGAAAACCTTCCATTCGCCCTTCGGATCGTAGTCGAACACGGTACGCTGGCCGATTTTCCGCGGCGTTGAGCGCACGGAAATTTCCGAGCCGATCGCGTAGAGATCGCCGACATCGTGCTCCTGAATTTGCAATTCGATCGAACGCGCCCAGACGCGTCCTTCCGCTCCCGGAGCCGCGTGGGTATGATAGAGGATCCCACTGTCGCGAGGGGTCGCGGCATCATCACGCGGCGGCCATTTCAACTGCCCCCATTTGAACTGCATCCGCAGCCGATAGTTCTGGAGAGAGTCCTTGGAACGCAGCTCGCCAAAGACTTCGCCAGAAATCCGGATCGCGGGTTTTCCATCCACCTCGACAACCGTGAACACCTTGAGCGGATCGCGGTCCGCGCCGATGGCGGCGGCGTATTTCCCATCCGCGCCACGTGGCATCCCCGGCACCTCGGAAGTGGACTCCGGTTTCTGCAGCCACGTCGACCACCCGCTGAGATCCTTCCCGTTCCAGAGGGATTTCCACTCATCCTCCGCGTACGACGAGGGGCTGAGGATCAGGACAAGGGTGGCGAGTGAGGTGAGGGCGCGCATGACAGGTTACGGAACGGTTAATACCTGCCTGAAATTTCCGTTAACGCGAAAAGTCCTTCAATCGTCTGCAAAGGTTACGGCGGCACGAGCTCCACCTTCAAGCGAGCAAAGCCCGATGCTCCTGACGGCAATGGCTGCTCCACCCACTCGAACGCGGGCGGTGCGGGTTCGGGGGCGACAGCGGGTACTGACGGGCTACCTACCAGAGCGACCCAAGGTCCAGCACCCTCATTTGCCAAGCGTTCGGGCGTGTAGGAAACGGAGCTTCCCGCGCTGCGCCGGAGATATTGGATGAAGAACGTTCCGGAAGCCGCGCGCCGAAGACGCATTTTTCCGCGCGAGCCTCCGTCACCCGGCTTGGAGCCGATGGCGAACTCTAACAGGTTCACCAGCCCGTCCCGATCCGCGTCCGCATCCGGAGCAAGGTCGGTGGAGGGAACGGTCGTGCCGAGCTCGCTGAGAATCCACGATTCGAACGAGATGGGAGTCACGATCGCTGGCGTGACGGCAGTTGAAAATCCATTGGCATTCCTTTGCCCGTAAAGCACTGCTGTATCGTCGAGGTGGATCGTGATGTGGCCATCCGGCCCTGCGAGGTCGTCTGCCGGGATCTCTTTCGACAATCGGAGCAGCAGCAATTCATTCGCCCCGGCATTCGTGATCAGCACGTGGGCACCCGTGAGGGGCGCATTCAAAGGGGCACCACTTTGGAACTCGATGGTTCCCGCCGCGTTGGTCCCTGTTCCCACCGTCGAGGGAGTTCCGAAGATCACGGCCGCCGCCATCACGGAAGTCAATCCGCTGCCTGCCAATGCGGTGACTTCTGCGGAGGCCTTTCCCGGAAAGGTCACGAGGCGAACCGAGCAGCCTTGGGGAAGCAGCGCTCCACCGGAATCCCGCAACGAGGTCGAAGCCTGGCCTGTCTGCCCGAGGTTCGAAATCACAGCTACCGAGGCTGTCGATGACAGCATGGAAGCGATCATTACCGCGAGAGCCCGGGAGGAAATAGTTGATTTGGCATTCATCGGACAACGATTCGGTAAATTCCCATTCCCTCGGGGCGGCAGACCTTCTGACAAACCTCTCCGCTGGCCACCACGGGAGTTCCATAGTCGGTCCAAAGCGTGGTTCCCAGAGGCTGGATCTGGACCTGATAGCTCGTCCCCGGACGGCTTACCCAACCGAGCTTTCTCGCTGGAAAATCTGAAAGCGCGGGGTCCACTGAGATCACCTCTTCGACAACTCCAGCAGATCGCGCGGCAGCCATCTGGGGAAAGGCCGTGTTGAACTGCACGTAGCCTACAGGGCCGACGTGCTGGAAGTCCAACGCCTCGGTCAAGTTGATCGGTGTTTCACCTGCAACGTCCGCCCCTCCCCCGATGCTGGTCCAGCCATTCTGCTGGTGATGATAGAGGATCGGCGAGCGGGTGGCATCGGCATACACGATCCGGAAACAATCGGAACGCGGGGCCGAGCCACCGGAAATCAAGGAGGATGTGATGAACAGATCGCTGACCTTTGTCGCTGGCGAAAAGGGAGTGGTCAGCAGGTTGCGACCCGGCCAAACGCGGACCCAATGGGTGTTGGCGTAGAACATCGGAACGAGCCCGTGAAGCACGATGTCAATGTTCGTGCCTCCCCGTCGAAGGAACTGGAGCGACGACCGGTAAGGGATGGCGATTGCCGAGCGATCGCCTTCCATTTCGTGGCCGATTTCCCGCCAGCCTGCACCGGTCATGTAGAAGAATTCGCGTATCGTTTGGGTCGCCGGATTTTGTAGGCCTATGACGTCTGCGGTGGCAGCGCTGGTCCCTTGCTGGATCTCTGGTGGGGGAGGTGACCCGATCAATTCGCCGATGGTCCAATTCGGCCGGATGCCCACTTCGATGCCTCCATCAATTGGCACCCGGGCGGGTCCTTCGAAGTTCACCCGACGTCCGGAGAATCCTGTAACACGCAGCGATTCTCCGGCACCCGGTCCGGTCCTGATATCCAGACAGGCATTCCCGGCGGTGCCGAGAAGGTCGAGCGGCAGGTCCACGCCATACTCGACGTAATCGACTCCGGCGGCTGTTATTGGTGATAGGATCTTGTAGTAATTGGCCATGGGTATGGCCATCGCCCCCTTCTTGCCTGCGACGAATTGAAACGTCATGTAGCCAAATGGATCGGTGAGGGTTTGGGCTTCTGCCATCGGGCAGGAGATCGCCAAGCCGAAAAGCAGAGCCTGGATGGTGCGGCGGTGAAGGGAGCCCATGAGCGGCCTGAGATAAATCATGATATGAATCGCATCAAGACCTGATCCAACTTCCTTCAGAAGCTGTTTGAATAATAGGACACGAATCCGCGAACCCTTTCCAACAACCCCGCCATTAATCCCAGGAAAGTGCTTACCAACCCGTTCGGATCGTCGGAACCACGATGACATCCATGATCTCATGCCGCGGTTCGTAAACCCTTACGACGCGGTCGCCATACCAATACAGTCGTGTGTCCGGAATGACCTCCACTCCGGGAAACCAGTCGTAGGGGACGGGCGCAAAGTCCGGCAACCAGTCGGCGGCGATGACGGCGCCAGGCGCGAGCTTGGCCTGCCACCCCGGAGGCAGGGGCTTGCCGCGACGGAGGTTCTTCGCGAGGCCAGGCGGCAATCCGAACTCCTGATCACGGTAGCCTTCAAAGTATCCCAGCACGCGTGACCGCTCAGTGTCCTTGAACTTGGGGGCCTTGCCCTTTTCCCAATCCTTCACCGCCTGCTTCTCCTCCTTGGCGATCGCCTTTTCCACCTTGTCCGGCTTGCCCTTGTTTCCCTTCCCCTTCTCAGCCTGAGGGGGCTTTCCCTTCCCCTTGCCTTTATCCGGCTTCGCCTCAGCAACCCCCATAAAGAGCGTAATGCAACAGGAGGAGGCGATCAGGAGTGATGGGATTCTTTTCATGGTCTGAATCGCTAAGGCCGCAACTGCCGCTTGGCAAACGATGTTAATTCAGCGGGCGGTGAGCTCGATGCGGTCGTAGCGTCGGAGCAGCCACCGATTGAAAAGTCATTCGCTATTTGGCGGATGCGACCGGAGGGTTCCGGATGTCGTTAAAAAACAAGAAGCAGTTCGGCGTTTGGATGGACACCCATCACGCCACCATCGTTGGTCATGCCGACCCTGCCACGGAAGAGTTCTCGGTCATTGGCCTTGCGGAAAACCCAAAAGTATCGAGCAACCCCGATGAAAAGACCGCGCACAATCAGAAACAGGCGGCGCTGCAGCATTACTTCAAGGAAATCGCCAGCCATCTGACGAACTCCACCGGAGTGCATGTGACCGGGACCGGCACAGCCCAGGAGCAGTTCGTCCATTTCCTCGCCGATACCGCCCAGTTCAAGAACGTCGAGGTCGGGGAATCCACTTCCAACAGGATGAGCGATGAAGGCCTGGTGGAGTTCATCAGCGCGAAGTTCAAATGAGGCGCAGGGACACCGCTTCGCCTTGGCTCGAATGACTTTTAGGGGTTGAAGAAATCCAACAGCCGCGCGAAACTACACTCTAACCTAAACCCATGAATCAGTCGTGATTACCGGCCCGAACCCAACCGACGAAAAGAAACTCCGCGAGACCCTGTTGGACGATCCGACCGACTGGGACGCCCGCAAGCAACTTGCCCACCTCCTCTACGATCAGGGCTCCTTTCAGGAAGCCGCGAACGTCGTTTGGGAGGTGGATGAAATCCCGAGCATTGATGTCGAGCTGGCCTTCGCGGCCCGCATTCTCGCCAAGGCCAGTCCGAGAAAGGCAATCCGGCTTCTCACGGCCCTGTTGGAACACAACCGTGGGAAAGCGGTGCAGAATCTGGGCCTCGCCAACGCCCTTTTTGG
>JANOKL010000135.1:0-1915 GCA_031419215.1 Luteolibacter sp.
GGATACGGCGGCTCCCAGACCCACATGGGCGGTGGCGTCGGCCAATTCGAATCCGGCACCGAAGGCTACCTCGGCTTCCGCCTCAACGGCGAGGACTACGGCTACATGCGCGTCGTCCTCACCAACAACACCAGCGGAGCCTCCGTCGTCGTCGGCGGCATCCGCCAGGTCGGTCAGGACGTCACCCTCTCCTCCGGCTTCACCCTCGCCTCCGCCGTCATCAACTCCGGCGGCACCACCAACCTCGTCAAGAACGGCAGCGGCACCAACACCCTCAGCGCCACCAGCACCTACGACGGCACCACCACCGTCAATGCCGGCACCCTGCTGGTCAACGGCGCGCTCGCGAGCACCACCGGCACCTCCGTCGCCAGTGGAGCCACCCTCGGCGGCACGGGCTCGATCGCGAACAGCGTGACGGTCGCCTCGGGGGGCTTCCTCTCTCCAGGCACCGCCTCCTCCATCGAGTCACTCGGCCTCGGCAGCCTCGATCTGCAGGGCACCCTGCTGATCGAATGGGATACCACCGTCTCTCCAAACATCGACTTCCTTGACATCGCCGGGACCCTCAACCTCGGCAGCAACTCCTCGATCACCTTCACCAACCTTGGCGCGGGTTCGCTTGATCTGAACACCCCCTACATCTTCGCCGAATACGGACCCGGCGGGCTGACCGGCACCTTCAACACGGTCAACCTGCTGCCGTCCGGGTTCACCATTGACTACAACTACGGTGGACTCAACCAGATCGCCATCGTTCCAGAGCCTTCCACGCTCGTGATGACGCTGCTGCTGTCGCTCCCGGTAGTCCTGAGACGCAGGCGCGGTGCCTGAAGCTGCGGGCCGCCCTGCTCAGCAGCCTCGGCCTGCTCCTCCTCGTCCGCCGCAGGCGCTCCTGAGCCGATGAATCCTGGTCTTTGGGCTGGTTCATGGCAGAAAAGCCGATTCTGGCTGTCGCTATTCCAGATTACTGGCACTTTGGGCGGGTTCATTTCTTGGAGTGGAAAATAGCCGCTCCGCTTTAGGAGCAGGTTCGGTGGCTGCGCGATGATTCTGCGTCAAAGCCCCGACACGCGCTCAAAAGTCACTCCGGAAAACTGGTTCCTCGCGACATTGGAGTCTGGGTCACTGCTGTCGGCCATCGGTCTCTCCATGAATCAAGAGAAGAAAGCGACTAGGAAGGCATGAAGGGATTTGATGTTGCAAACCGCACGCAGATTTCAGAATGACTATTTCCATAAACACTCTTTCGTCACAACGCAGGGGTTGACCCGCCTATTTTCAGCCTCCTTTGCCCCCATTTTCAATACCAGGTAAAAAAAACCACTTCATTTCCCATTCCCATGAAACCCAGATTCCGCTCGGCCACCGTTCTTTCCTCCATCACTGTTGCTCTTTTCGCCAGCCCTGCTGTTCATGCGGCCCCATACAATTGGACGGGAGCAACGGCGGGCACCTGGGGCACGACCACCAACTGGTCGGGGGGAGTGGTCCCAACCTCGGCGGATGATCTCACGGTTCTAGGTCCGGCCAACGTAGCTGGCGCCCTCACCATCAATGTCAATGTTGCGGCACCTGCCAATACGATCAATTTCACCAATACCGCAGCGACCATCCTGTCCAACACCACCAGCGGTGCGGATCGGACGATTACCCTGAGCAGCAGCGGCACCGCTATTACCACGGCTGCCACTGGTTTGGTCACCATTGGATCTGCTACAGCGAGCCAGGGAGTCAATATCGCCCTCGGTGCCAACCAGACTTGGAACGTGGGCGCGGGTGGATTGACGATGAATAGCATCGTGAGTGGCAGCTTCGGCCTCACCAAGACGGGAACTGGTGTTCTTAACCTTTCCCGAGCCAATACGTACAATGGCACCACCACCTTAAACGGCACTGGTGCGGTGGTCCTTGG
>JANOKL010000136.1:0-7945 GCA_031419215.1 Luteolibacter sp.
CACGATCGGCGAAGTCCCGGATCCCTCCGAGGGTGATCATCTTGTTCCACTCGGACTGGCTGAAGTGAAACGCCTCGGAACAGACATCTCCCTCATCGCTCACGGCCGCTCGGTCATTCATGCACTCGCTGCTGCTGAAACTCTCCAACAGGAACATGGAATCTCAGCCGAAGTTCTTGATCTGCGCTCGATTCGCCCGCTTGACGTTGATGCCATCCTCGCAACCGTCAGAAAAACCAACCGCGTCGTCCTCGTCGATGAATCCAAACCATTCGGCGGAGTTTCAGCCATGGTCGCCACCCTGATCCAGGAGCATGCCTTCGATGACCTGGATGCCCCGGTCAAGCGCGTCTGCACGCTCGATTCACCAGCGATCTACTCGCCACACGTCGAACACCTCCAACTTCCAAATCCAAGCCGCGTTGTAGATAAAGTTCTTTCCATGCGTTGAACGTCGCCGTCTTTCGGATTGACCTACCCCGGCCCCAACCGACTATCCTACACACCTCCATGCAAAAACTCCTGATTCTCGTGACCTTGGCCGCTGCCTGTGCCAGCCTGTCTTCCTGCTGTTGCCTGTTTTGAGCCTATTCTGAATTTCAATACCTCTCCCTTATCATGAAAAACCTTTTCCTCATCGCCTCGTTGCTCGTGGTCTCTCTCGGTTTCTCGTCCTGCTGCTCCATGTTCAGTGGACTGGCACCTGCCCGTTTCCGCACGGAAAAAGTCCGCTCCTGCAGCTATGACACCGTGACCCAGGAAGTTCCGGTGGGCGGCCCCAAGAGCGGTCTCACCCAGACCGTCACCACCAAGGTTCCACGCTATAAGACCGTGAAGCGGATCGTGTTCTGCGGATCCTGCACCCGCTACTACTGCCCGGACAAGGATTGCTGCGGCACCACCGGACCCAACACCCGCAAGATGGCCACTGCCCAAGGCGGAGTCGGCAGCCCGAACATCGGCCTGATCCCGACCATGAAGCCACTGGCTCCCTGATCGATTCACAAACCTACTCGTTTTCGAAACGGCGGTGGCTTGACGGTCACCGCCGCTTTCGTTTGATGCGCCTCCAGTCGCGGAAAAAACTGGAAATGCCCCGACATTCTCCCATCCTGCCCCCGGCTTCAGCCCCTATCCTCTCATGCCTGTGAACATCGAAATGCCCAAACTCTCGGACACCATGACCGAGGGAACCCTCATCAAATGGCACAAGAAAGTCGGCGACCAAGTCGAGATCGGCGACATCGTCGCTGAAGTCGAAACCGACAAGGCCACCATGGAAATGGAGGCATTTGACGAAGGAACCATTACCGAAATCCTGATTCAAGAGGGTGAGAAAGCCCCCGTCGGCAGCACCCTTGCGGTTCTTGATGGAGACGAAGGAGCCGTCAGTCCACCACCGCTGCCGGCAGCAGTCGCTGTTGCACCGACTCAAACACCTGCCCCGACCCTTCCTCAACCTCCCCTCGCCGCGGTCTCTCCAGAGTCCACGGGTGACCGGGTGAAAGCATCCCCTCTCGCCAAGAAAATCGCGGGTGAACTCGGAGTGAATCTTTCCGGACTCGCAGGCAGTGGACCAGCAGGCCGGATTTTACGCGCCGATGTTGAAGCTGCCGCAACGAAGCCAGCTCCATCCGCGACAGCAACAGCCGCAGCCGCACTGGCCGCAGCGATGAAGGCAAAGGTTGCCGCTTCTTCTGCACCCGCCGCGGCACCCGCACCAGCCGCCATCCTCCCGGTCGCCAAGGATGGGGACGAAATCATCCAGCTTTCCTCAATGCGGAAAATCATCGCATCGAGGCTCCTCACATCGAAGACCACCATTCCGCACTTCTACCTTCACGTTGAAGTCGACGCAGGCCCGTTGATGGCCATGCGCAAGCAGGTCAACGATCAGGCCGAACTGACCCACGGAAACAAATACAGCGTCAACGATTTCGTCCTCAAGGCCGTCATCAACGCCACTCAGGCAGTTCCAGCCGTCAACGCCTCCTTCGCTGGCGATCACATCATCAGCTTCAAACACGTGGGACTCTCCGTCGCCATTGCCGTGGAGGATGGCCTCGTGACTCCCGTCATCAAGATGGCGGAGACAAAGTCCCTCCTCAAGATCTCCCGCGAGGTGAAGGACTTCGCGATCCGCGCCAAGGACCGCAAGCTGAAGCCGGACGAGTTCGACGGCGGCACGATCACCGTTTCGAACCTCGGCGCCTGGGGCATCGAGTCCTTCGACGCCATCGTCAACCCACCGCAGGCCGCGATCCTTTCCGTGGGAGCCGCCATTGAAAAACCGGTCGTCAAGAACGGCCAGATCGTTCCTGGTCTTCGCATGAACCTCGGGCTATCTTGTGATCACCGCGTAGTCGATGGAGCAGTGGCGGCCAGTTTCCTCAACGAGGTCAAGAAGCTGATCGAACAGCCCGCCCTGATGCTCATCTGATCGCCAGAAGGCCTCACCAGCGTCTTTGAACGAACGCCGCGTCCCTTGCAGAAGGACGCGGCGTTTTCATGAAGGGCGCCGCTCTCAGGAGCTTGTCGCATGCATGCAGAAATTCCCCAAGACGCTTCGCGCTCTGAAGATTATCTCTTTTAAGTTCAAAGGATTCTTCATCATCATGCTGTGAACAACCGTAGGTTCGGCCTGTTCCCCAGCCCAGTTCAGAGGGTTCCACGGTGGGAAGAACCTGGGTGCTATCCAGGTCTCTACGTGAAACAATCCCTTTCGGACGACCGCCAGCTTTCGGAATCCCCAGCCGTCCCCAAGTTGTTCGCAGGTTTCTTGGCGATTGCTGCCAACAGTCCCGTCAGATAGATCTCAGGCATGTCGGGCAGCGTAGTGATCACCGGTGGCCGCGGAGGTCTTGGGCGGGCGCTTGCAGCCGAATTCGAAAGGGCTTCGTGGCAGGTTGAGGCCCCAGGACGTGATGAACTCGACGTTTGCTCTGGTGAATCAGTCGCCCAGTATTTTTCCCGCCGTGAACTGGATCTTTTGATCTGCACTGCCGGGCTCACTCGCGATGCTTCCCTGGTTCGGCTGTCGGAGCAGTCGTGGGATCTGGTTTATAACACGAACTTCTTGGGCGCTGCACGATGCGCAAAATGGGCGTCCGGTGGAATGCGTGAACGAAATGGCGGACACATCATTTTCATTTCCAGCTACTCCGCGATCCACCCGCCTATCGGACAAGCTGCCTATGCCGCATCAAAGGCTGCCTTGCTGGGTCTGACACAAGGGCTCGCAGCCGAGCTGGGCCCGATGGGGATCCGGGTCAATGCCGTGCTCCCAGGCTTCATGGAAACTCCGATGACCTGCGCGGTGTCGGATGGCCGGCGTATTGAAATTCTCTCGGACCATTCGCTTGGCCGATTCAACACACCCGCCATCATTTCGAAATTCATCCGGCATCTCCAGGAGGACCTCGTTCACACGTCCGGGCAGGTATTCAATCTGGACAGCCGGCTCGCTTGACTCCCTTTCCGCTTCAGCCATCCTCAATCCATGCAACGAATGGCTCTTAAACTCACAGTGATCGCTTTAGCTCTCAGCTCGGTTTCCTGCGGAGTTGCAAGAGGTCTCGGACAGACCGGGAGCAGATTGCTTCAGGCAGTCGGTCGCACGGTGGGTCTCTGAATAACTTTTCGCGCTCCATCCGGCAGCACGCGGAACTCCAGCCAAATCGTCTCCGCAGGCAGTAGTTCGGGGAATTTTCCCGCCCACTCCGCGATGACCACGCCGTTCTGGTCGAGATATTCGTCCCAGCCCATCGCCAACAGTTCGTCCGCTGTGGTGACGCGGTAGAAATCGAAGTGGAACGCAGGTAGGCGCCCGGTCCGATACTCATGCGCCAGCGAAAAGGTCGGGCTCGTGACGTCACCCACGTGGCCCAGGCCTTTGACCAGCCCCTTCGTCCAGTGCGTCTTACCAGCGCCCAGATCTCCAACCAGCGCGAACACCGCCCCAGCGCGAGCAGCCCTTCCGGCCTCTTCGCCCATGGCCTCCATCGCTTCAGCCGTGCTGGCGTGTCCGTGAAACATATACTCCGGAAAGCTGAATCATCGGCGCACGTCGATTCTAAAAAAATTTCTTGTCGCTCGCCAGCCCCCATGCTGTTCTCTCCGCCCGCCCGAAAAGGCGGCAACCCTCTCTTCCTACGGACATGGCCTACGCAGTGATCAAAACAGGCGGTAAACAATACCGCGTGCAACAAGGTGACACAATCGACGTCGAAAAGCTCGACGCCGAAGTCGATTCGGAACTCTCATTCGACGTGCTTCTCGTCGGCGAAGGGGATTCCGTGCAAATCGGTGCTCCCCTCGTGGCCGGTGCCTCGGTGACCGCCAAGGTCGTCAGCCAGTTCCGCGGCAAGAAGGGCGTTGCCTTCAAGTTCAAGCGCCGCAAGGGCTTCCACAAGACCAAGGGCTTCCGTCGCTCGCTGACGAAGCTTGAGATCACCGCCGTCGGCGTCTAACCCCTCACCATCTTCCACCATGGCCCATAAAAAAGGACAAGGCTCCGTCAAGAACGGACGCGACTCACGCAGCAAGCGTCTCGGCGTGAAAAAATTCGGCGGCCAAGCCGTCATCGCCGGCAACATCATCATCCGCCAGCGCGGAACGAAGGTGCATCCGGGTCTGAACGTCGGCATCGGCCGCGATCACACCCTCTTCGCCCTCACCGATGGCAAGGTTGCCTTCGACCGTGAAGGCCGCCGCGTGAACATCGTTGAGGTCCTCGCCGCCAACTGATTCAAGCAGCCCAAAAATTTCAAAAAGCCTCTTTCCGTAAGGGAAGCGGCTTTTTTGTTGGGTGGCTCACGCTTCTTCAAAGCGAGTTCTCATTCTCTGATCAAATCCCCTCCTGCCACCAAACACCTCCTTCTAGTTCTGATCGCTCGAAGCCAGGAAATCATGCAGGTTAGAAAACCGACGCTAGTGATAATCAGTGGGATCTCGACTGCCGATGAGATCGTGTTGCGACGATGCATGAGTTCATCAATTCTCCCCCCATCCTCTTCATCAAGACTTATGGCCTCACGGGTGAGGTCTGACAAAACGCCATATTCAACCCATTTGAAAGCGGACAGAGCTACAAACATGGCAAAACAAGAGATGGTCGTTCTCCTGAACCACCTTTGCTCGGTGCTCCGCGCAGCTTCAAGGACCACTTGCCGACTTGAATCCATGCGATGGTTCTAGCCCTCAGCGCGCCCGCTTCCAAGCTCTTCAGTCTTGAGTCTTGAATCTGGACTCTTGAATCTGGACTCTGCGCCCATGTCCGCCTCCGCGCTGAAAACCCTGCTTCTTGAAAAGTCCGTCCGCACCGGAACCTTCACCCTTGCCTCTGGAAAAGAGAGCGACCTCTACATCGACTGTCGCGTCACCGCGCTCGATCCCTTTGGCGCAAACCTGATCGGTGAGATCGGCTGGAAGGCCGTGCGTGACCGGATCGCGGCAGAAGGATTGAAGATCGATGCCATCGGCGGCATGACGCTCGGAGCGGATCCCATTTCCCTCGCAGTCGGCATGACTTCGGCGAAATCGAATCCAGACGAGGCGCTTCAGGTTTTCACCGTACGCAAGGAGCCAAAAGGCCACGGTCGAGGCAAGCAGATCGAGGGCAATTTCAAGCAAGGAAGTACGGTGATCGTAGTCGATGACGTGATCACCACCGGCGGCTCGACCCTGAAGGCCATCGACGTAATCGAGCGTGAGGGCGGCAAGGTTGCCTTCGCCCTGGTGCTGGTCGATCGCGAGGAAGGCGGACGCCAGGCCATTGAAGCCCGCGGCATTCCGGTGCTTCCCCTCTTCACGCGCACGACACTGCTCGACGAGGCGTGATCACTCTTTCCTGCCGGGACTCATCCTGCTTTCCTGAGCCATGATTTCCCGCCTCAAGACCCTGTATCCGGTTGCCGGGCCCTTGAGGCAGTACCTTTACCACTTCGACCGCCAGCGCGAGATTCCGCAGGTTTACGATGATCTGCGGCGCTTTTCCGGGGCAGTTCCCTATGAGGATCCGAGCGGGAAGGAAACGCTCTGGATGACGGTGATGTATTCACCGGAGTTAATTGCCGAGCTCCGACCGCAGCTGACGAACATTTACGCCGAGCTGAAGATCGGGGGCGCTGCCGGGCACCATGACCACTTGATCGTCGACCGGATCGACTTCGGGGATTTCGGAAATTCCAAGCCGTTCCGCATCCGGATCACCAACTTGTTCAACGACAACTCGGACTACTTCTACGTGAAGCAGGCCGATGCTTCCCGGATCTACGGACTGGAGCTCGAGCACATTCTTTCGCCGAACCGGATCAACTACCTGGTCAACGGCAACACGCTGATCGAGGAGCACATCGCCGGGGTGCCGGGTGATGTGTTTCTCAAAGAATTTCTGCATCAGCCGACCGTCAACAAGGTCCGGATCGCAAAGGAATTCACCAAGTTCAACGAGCGCTGCTTCATCCGCTTGCTGGGCGACATGCGCAGCGTGAACTACGTGGTCGAGATCACGCCGGACTTCGAGGAGGTGCAGTACCGGGTCAGGCCGATCGACTTCGACCAGCAGTCGTATGAGCGGCGTGGAAAGATCTACTTGGCGTATCGCTTCGACTCCAACAAAAGCATCACCAAGCTCGCGTTCGATGTGCTGAATCGGAAGACGATTGATCAATATGTGGCCGAGGAACATTCGCAGATGGCCCAGCGTGCGAAGGTTGAAAGCAGTCGGCTGAAAGCCCTGCTCGGCATCATGCGTCGCGATGAGATCGCTCCAGTGTCCCACGTCACCACGTTGGCCCATGATCTGGACCGGATGCATGGGACGACGGGCTTCGGCGACTGCAAGACGATGGGCGAGCTGACCGCTGCCCATGTCTCGTTGATGGTCGGCCTCTGAAGGTCAGCGTGAGGAAATCACGATGGCGTGCTCGTCGAAGCGGGCCTTGGCCCCAGCCTGGGTCAGGATGTACTCCAGAGCCGCCTTGGCGGGAATGTTGTTCAGAGAGATGGTGACCGTTTTGGAGGCGAGGGTCTTGTTCGGGTCATCGAGGATGAAATTCGGGCTGACTTGATCCTTGCTGGCCTTGGTCACCATGGTGCCAAGAGCAGCGAGGGAATCTTCCAGAGAGGCGGAATCGAACTGCACTTTCGTCACGACGACGGCTCCGAACTTGGCCGCACGGCCCTTGGCGGCGATTGAGGCGGCGTTCTTTTTGGTTTCAAGAAGTTGATAACGGGCGTTGGCGTTGTTGGGGTCCTGCTGAAGTGCCCGCTTGAAGCAGGCTTCGGCGGTGACCGGATCACCGGCAGCGACGGCGGACATTCCTTGTTGATAGGCGGAGGGAGCTGGCGCTTTCGGTTCCTCTGCGTTTGCGGTTGGTTGCAGTGCGAAGAATCCGACCGACAGGAGGGTAATGCAGGTTTTCATGGGATTGAGTTTTTCAAGCATCCCAAACATGCCGCATCTTCAGTCGTGTTTCAAGCTGGCAGTCGTGGATGCTTGCGATCTTTCGTGAAGGCGGCAGGCTTTCGCCTGTGGACGATGCGCACTGGGTGGCACTGGCGCTGGAGGAGGCCCGGAAAGGGGTCGGGCGGACTGCGCCGAATCCGCCGGTCGGGGCAGTTTTGGTGAAGGACGGCGAGGTGATCGGTAGGGGCTGGCATCGTGCCGCTGGACTGCCTCACGCCGAGCGCGAGGCCTTGGCGGATGCGCGCCTGAATTTTGGAGCGGATGCGATTCGTGGGGCGACGATCTACGTCACACTGGAGCCGTGTTCGACGCAGGGCCGCACACCGCCGTGCACGGCGGGACTGATTGAGGCCGGAGTCGCCCGCGTGGTTTACGCCGTGGAGGACCGGAACCCGGCGCATTTCGGCCGGGCGGCCGAACTTTTGAGAAAGGCCGGAATCGAGGTTTGTTCAGGTGTGTGCGAAAAGGCGGCCGGCG
>JANOKL010000137.1:0-3213 GCA_031419215.1 Luteolibacter sp.
CCGACATCCGCCGCGCGACGGAAAATGAAAAACATCATCCCGAGCAGCAGCACCATCATCGGCAGCAGCATGCGGGTGACGTCCTCCTTCACCAGCTTCGAAAGCGCGGGCTTGAACAGGCTCCAGCCACTCAGCCAGATACCGCCGCCGTTCATCGTGCCGAAGCGTTCGTAATCTTTTCCCGCAGGCTCCAGCCCCTTCACCGGAGCGAGGTTGCCGAGGACGTACCCGCCGCCGCCCTCATGGCGGGTCATGAACAGCCGCATCACCTCGCGGGCGGATTCCGATTCTGGAAAGACCAGCGATGTTTCCGCTGACTGCCGCGCCATGGCCTCCAGCACCGCCTTGCCGAGAAAGAGCCCCTCTTCGGAAAAGCCTGCCGCATCGGCCTCCTTCAGCAGGCGCTCGCGGTCGGCGGCCATCGCCTTCACGGTCGCACGGTTCGCTTCCTGCATGGCCGGGTCCGGCCACCAACTGAGCGGCAGCGTGCCGGTGACGACCATCCCACTTTCCTTCGCCACGCCGATCCGTCGATGCGCCTCGACCAGACGATCCCGCATCTCGGCGTCCGATTTCGCCTCCACGACGAGACCGACTGCCTGGTCATCAAAGCCCGCAAAACCAGAACGAACCCGTTCAAAGGCCTCCATCGCCTCGCTGTGCCGCGGGCGGATGATGTTCGAGTCGAACACCAGCTTCGGCATGCCATGAATCGCCAGCACGCTGATCGCCGCGAGTGAAAGCAGCGCCGTGATCGACCACGCCAAGCGGCGACGCGGCAGGAATTTTCCGGAGCCGGTGGCGGGCTTGCGATCAACCCCGAACTTCGCGACGAAGGGCAGGTAAAGCACGATCATCATCACCCCGGCGGCACCGAGTCCGACGGCGACGATCGTTCCGAGCTGCGCCATTCCCGGCAGGCCGCCGAGGTTCAGCGCCAGGAACACCACCGTCGTCGTCAGCGCTCCACACAGCACCGGGCGGGCGCTGGCGGACATCAGCGCCTTGCGATCATGACCGGTCGCCTTCGCCTCCTGACAGATCACCAGCCCGTAATCGACGGCGAGGCCGATCAGGATTTCCGCCGAGCTGAGGGCCATGATACTAAGTTTCCCGTACATCCATCCAGCCACGCCCATGGCCACCGCGAAAACCAGCACCAGGATGCCGGTGAGTCCGGCCAGCAAGCTCAAGCGCCGCTGCATCCACCAGAACAGCAGCCCGATCAATCCCAACGTGATGCCGATCGAGCCGCTGAGATCCTGCTCCATGGAATTCCCGATTTCCGAGGCAAACGCAGGCTCGCCGGTGAAGCGGACCGTCAGGCCCTTGCCGTCCGTTTCCTGCCATGCGCCCACCGATTTTTTCACCGCCACGATCCAGTCCGCCGACTCGCGGTAGCCGGGCATGGGACTGCTGGCGCTGATGAAAAGCAGGTGCGCGCGACCGTCCGGGCTTTCGTAGGCCTCACCACTCCCCTGCCCCGAGGAGGACGTCAAGGCGGTGACCGCCGGGTGCTGGAGAAAGCCGTAGGGATCATGCGCCTTCATCGCCAACTCCATGCCATCCATCGAGGTGGCCACCTGGGCCAGCGAGGTCTTCACCGTCGTTTCCGAAGCTCCCGGGGCCAGCTTCCCCGCCTGGGTCTGCGTCGTCGCCGGATCGCCATTGAGCCAGAGGTAGGCCAGCAGGTCGGAGAGGCCGTCCGGCTCGCTCATCCACGAGGGCTTCCAGCGGGCCTTCTTCACCACGCCGTCGGCCTGGAGCTTTTTACCCAAAGACTCCGCCGCCGCGCCTAGCAAGCCTTCGTCCGCCTCCCCGCCCTCGATCAGGACGATCATTTCGTCGTTCCGGGAAAAGGCCTCATGAAAGGCCTTCAAGCCCTTCACCTCCGGCAGTTCGTCCGGCAGCATCGACAGAATGTCCGTGTCAAAGCGCAGCCGGAACAAGCCCGCCGACGCGGACAGGATGGCGATGACCAAAAGTGCAGGAACCCAGAACCGGCGAAACATGCGCGACTCAAGGCGCGAATCGCAAAAGTGCAAAGCGCGAAGTCACCAAGGCAGGGACTCAACCTCCAGGCGGTCCGGTGGAGTGAGCTGCAATAGCCTTCCGACTGTCGAATGGCCAACAAGCCGCCCACCGCCGGACTTTTCGGAGAAAGGTCCCTGCCCAGGCAGGGGCTCTACCCGCCGCTCCCACCGCTCATCTTGTTGGCTTGCTCGGTCTTTTCCGGGATGGTGATCACCTGATGGAAATGACCTCGACTGCTTTATTTCCCCTCAAATTACCGTTATCGGGAACGCCCGTCTTCCTGAGCATGAAGTAGGTCGGCTCGCCTTTCGCCTTTTGAATACTTAACTCCTTTGGCACGGTCATAAACTTGAGATGATAAGAAGTTCCATAGCGCTTCCCTCCGACTGCGCCCACCGCCAAGGACCCACTCGCCGGATCACCGCTTTTCACGTCCTGCAAAAGGATCGTGTAATCGCCACTGATCCCTTCGGGGGAGCTGAGAGGTCGGTGTTCGATTTCCAATTCATTCTTTCCTGATTCATTGAGCTTCTTTGCTCCAGCCTCCAAGTCATAGGCCAGGCGGGTCGCCGCGTCCGTCGCCACGTTGCAAGCTGACAGGAATGCCAGCGCGGCGAGAACAGCAATTGTTTGTAAATATTTCATGGTTAAAAGTTTTGTAATTTGAATGGATTCAACGGAAAAATTTATTCTAACACAACTTGCGGGAATATCAGATGTCTGACGAGCAGGATTCTGGGTTTGAGACTGGATGATCCTGAACCCGAGAAACTTGGAGAAAAGCAACCGATGCTCGGAAACTGGTCTGGAACGAGGCGCTATTTCAGCGGCCAAACGAATCGAGCCACGACAGCAAAGAGTGTCGTGGCTCCGTTTTCAGAAATCGTGTCCCTGCCATCCTTCCCGGGCAGGGACTCGACCTCCGGGCGGTCTGGTGGGGTGAGCTGCAATCGCCTTCCGACTGTCGAACGACCCTACAAGCCGCCCCCCGCCGGACCTTTCGGAGAAAGGTCCCTGCCTGGATCCTGCTCAGCGCGGGAACTGGACGACGACGTAGCCGCTGCCGCGCTGCTGGTAGTAGACGTTTCCGGATTGGTAATAGCGGCCGGTGCGGTGGTCGACCATGCGTGCTCCTGGGGGCAGGCGAGTGATCATGCCGCCCTGGTCTCGATAGTCAGA
>JANOKL010000138.1:0-23672 GCA_031419215.1 Luteolibacter sp.
CGAAATCGCCACCACCAAGCCTCATGACCTTCGGTGCGGCATGGACGGAACCTAACAGGCAACAGTGAAGCGAGACGATGGCAACGAAAAATCGGAACATAAGCATGAAACGGAACAGTTCCGCTACGCTCACCGAGACAGGCTCGTTTCACCCGAAGAGCCGAAATCGGGATCGCCGTCAGACATTCAAAGATCTCCGTCCGGGAAGATCTGGTGATACTTGATCGCCTCCACACCAACCGCTGCAGCCGTGCCGAAAATCGTTTCCACGCTGGCGGTCCGGGGCACTTGGGCGGCAGGACGAGCGAGCCCTAGGATGAGCTGGCCGTAGCCTTGGGCTCCGGCGACGTGTTGCAGGAGCTTCAGCGAAATGTGCGCGGCATCGAGGTTCGGAAACACCAGCACGTCAGCGGTCGCGCGGACCTTCGCATCCGCGAGCTTCACTTCGGCAGCGGCAGGGTCGAGGGCAACGTCGGCCTGGAGTTCGCCATCGATGTCGAGATCGAGGAACTGCTTCTCCGCAGCTTCCCTTGCGATCGCCGTCGCGGCCACGATGCGACGCGCTTCATCGGTGGAGGCGGAGCCTTTCGTCGAGTGGCTGAGCAGGGCGACGTGGGCCTTCCGACCGAGGAAATGGTGGGCGAGCTTTCCGGTTTCCAAAGCGATCGCCGCGAGCTGATCAATCTCCGGGCGCGGGGTGAGCGCGCAGTCGGCGAGGAACAGCACACCGCTGCCGCCGAGGTGCTTGAGATGATCTCCGACGAGCACCATCGCTCCAAAAATTTTCGGCACGCTGGCGATCGGCTTGATCGTGTGGATCAGCGCGCGGAACAACGTGGCGGGAAGGGCCTGGTTGCCGCCGACGAGTGCATCGGCCTGACCATACTGGACCATCAGGGCTCCGAAGTAGTGGGGACGGGCGACGATTTCCGCCGCATCGCCGACCTGCATGTCACGGTAGCGTGCCATGTTGGTCACGCGTTGGCAGAACAGATCGAAGTCAGAGGACTTCACGGGATCGATGACGTTGATGAAGGTCATCTTCACGCCATTTTCCGCGGCCATGGCACGGATGCGTTCCTTGTTGCCTAGCAGGATCGGCGTGGCCGCCTCCGCCGCGACAAGCTGTGCGGCGGCCTTCAGGACGCGCAGGTCCTCGCCTTCGGTGAAAACAATCCGCTTTGGATGGCGTCCGAGCGCCTCGATCAGCGGTCGGGTGAAGGCGTTCAGGGCGGGAACTTCGGGAGAAAGAGTGGACATGAGGATTCGGCGCTCTTGCACCGTGCGGACACTTTAGTATCCCTCAGGAAATCCGTTCAACCTGAAACGCCCAAGTGCCCGCCGACTATCACACCCACACCCCTCTCTGCCGCCACGCGGAGGGTGAGCCCGAGGCCTACATCGACGCCGCCATCGCTGCTGGCGTCACGGAATACGGCATTTCCGACCACGCCCCTGCCCTGCCCGAGCCCTTCGACGACTGGCGGATGCTGGAAAGCGAGCTGCCGGAGTATTTTTCGTGGCTCGACCGGGCTCGACGCCATGCCAACGGCCGAATCCCGATCCGCGCCGGACTGGAGTGCGACTGGATTTCGGGCTGCGGGGACTGGATCACCGATCTGGCCGGGCGTTACTCGTGGGACTACCTCATCGGCTCGGTGCATTATTTGGGGGACTGGGATTTCGACAACCCGAAGTGGTTGGGCCGCTGGGCGCAGTCCGACGTGGATGCGGTCTGGACCCACTATTGGAAGACCTACGCCGACATGGCGGAAAGCGGGCTCTTCGACATCCTCGGCCACGCGGATCTGGTGAAAAAATTCTGCCACATCCCCGGCGGCGATCTCGATCGCTTCTACGAGCCCGCCATCGATGCCATCGCCGCCTCCGGCTGCGCGATCGAGCTGAACACTGCCGGCTGGCACAAGCCCTGCGCCGAGGCTACCCGGCTCCGCGCTTTCTGGAACTCGCCTGCTCTGCTGGCATCCCTCTGGTCATTTCCTCTGACTCCCATCATCCGAGCGAGGTCGCCCGGGATTTCCCGAAAGCCATTGAATGGGCGAAGACCGCAGGGTTCCGCGAAACCCTCCTTTTCGAGGGCCGGAAACGGCGCAGTGAACCGCTCGCCTGATGGACACGCCGTTTCAAATCATCGGCCAAGGCTTGGCGGGAACCTGCCTCGCGTGGCAACTCCTGGATCGTGACGTCCCATTTGAAATCGTCGACCGTGAACAAGGCGGCAGTTCGCGGGTGGCAGCGGGAATGATCAACCCGGTCACTGGGAAGAACTTCCAGCCGAGCTGGCGGATTTGCGAATTCCTGCCGGAAGCGATCGCGTTTTATCAAGCGCTCGAATCCCGGCTCGGCACGAAGTTCTGGCATCCCTTGCCCGTGCTCCGGCTCGCGGCGGATGCGAAGAATTGGGAAAAGATTCGGGGAAAACTTTCCGCCAAAGACGTCGCGCCGTGGGTGGTCGGCGAGGTCACTCCGCCGGATGATCGCTGGCTCGGAGCAGTCGAGGTACGCGGCGGTGGGCGGCTCGATGTGAGAGCTTTTCTCGATGCCTCGCGCGCGTATTTTTCCGAACAAGGACTCTATCGAAAGGCCAGCGCGGATCTTCCAACAGCTTCGTCTTCGCGGAGGATCTGGTGCGAAGGCGCGGCGGGTCTACTGCTCGGTCGTCCAGCCCCGCATCGTTGTGCGAAGGGTGAGATCCTGACCCTTTGGGCGGAGGCTTGGGACGAGACTCATATCCGCGTCGGAAATGGTGGCTGGTTGATTCCTCTGGGCGGAGGTGTGTTCAAGGTCGGCGCGACCTATGAATGGAATGATCTTGATGAATGCCCGACGGCGGCAGGTCGCGCACAGGTCGATGAAATCGCAAGTGCGTTGATGGACGGAAATTTCACCGTGATCGACCACGAAGCGGGCATCCGGCCGATCCTCCGTCGCAGCGAGCCACTGATCGGGGAACTCGATGGCGAATGGTTTTTCAACGGGCTCGGGTCGAAGGGATCGCTCTACGCACCGGGAGTGGCGCGACGTCTAACAGCTTGTCTGCTGGATGGCTCTGAACCGGAGCCCGAGCTGGACCTGCGTGCATTTCTTGCCACCTTGAAAAGCCATGGCGACACCTGACCAACCGCCCCGTCCCACCGAGCTGGCCCATCTGTTGTTGCAGAGAGTGATTTCCGAAGGCGATCTGGTGATCGATGCCACGGCAGGGAACGGACACGACACGGTCTTTCTCGCGCGTTGCGTGGGCGAGTCGGGCCAGGTTCTGGCCTTCGATGTGCAGGCGGCGGCAATCGAGTCCTCGCGGCGCTTGTTGGAGTCCGCCGGAGTTTCCGCAAACGTGGAGTTCTTCCAGGAATCCCACGCCCAGCTCGCAGATCACCTTTCAGACGGATCGGTGGCCGCGATCATGTTCAACCTCGGCTACCTTCCGGGCTCGGATCAAGCGATCATCACCACGACCTCGGAAACCCTGATCGCGTTGGAAGCTGCCGTGCTGGCGCTGCGACCCGGCGGATGGCTGTGCGTCGTCTGTTATCCGGGGCACGAAGGCGGTGACGATGAAGCCTCGGCGGTTGAAGCGTGGATGTCGTCGAAAGCGGGGGACTTGCGCGTCGCCCGCTACGGCATGCTCGGAACTCTTCGCCCCGCTCCGTTCCTGTTGACAGCGGTGAAACGGGCGGGTTGACGAACCGGAAAACGGGTGGATGATCGGAGTGCATGCACAAGCGACGTTGGCTTTCGGCTCTGCTGCTCGCGATCTCCATGGGGATCGCTGCCGGAGAGCCTGCGCCACGACCACCGGCCAAGGATCCGCGCGAGTTGCTGCGTGAGCTGACGCGCGATCCGGATGGCGACCTCAGCGTGCTGGCCCGAGCCTTTCTCGGGAAAAATGGCGGCAACAGTCTGTTCTATTTCCCGACCGCAGATCCGGAAACCACACCGAAGACCTGGGGCTCGCGTTACGAAGACGTCTGGTTCAACTCAAAGGACGGCACGAAGCTGCACGGCTGGTTCCTGCCGACCACGAAGAAACCCGCGCTCGGCACCGTGGTGTTTTCCCATGGCAATGCGGGTGCCATGGGCCATCACCTCGGCTTCGTGTTGTGGTTGTTGCCGGAGGGGTTCAACGTGTTTCTTTACGACTATCGCGGCTTCGGGAGTTCCGGCGGGAGCATCCAGCGCCACGGTCTGATCGAGGACGTGCGTGGTGCATTTGACTACGTGAAGACCCGCAAGGATGTGGATCGCAGCCGCTTGATTTCATTCGGTCACAGCCTGGGCGGGGCAAAGTCGATCACCGCCCTCGCCGAGCAACCGGTGCCGGGCGTCCGTGCGGTGATCAGCGATGCGGGCTTCGCGTCCTATCTGGGCATGGCCGATGCGATGGCCGGAAAGGTCGGCACCAACATCGTGACCGATGAGTGGGCACCGAAGGACTGGGTGGCAAAAATTTCACCCCTCCCACTGCTGCTCATCCACGGCACGGCGGACGAGGTGGTACCGCTGGCGCAGGGCAAGCAGCTCTTCGCCGCCGCCGCGATGCCGAAGTCGATGTTCACCGTCGATGGCGGTGGTCACGGAAACTCGCTTTGGAAAAACAAGGGCGAATATCGCAGCAAGGTGATCGAGTGGCTGAAGCCGAGAATGCAGTGATGCGCGGAAACGAAAACGGGCGACCCGCAGGCCGCCCGTTTCGAGAATGATGGATCCTGGGGATCAGGCGAAGATTTCGCCGTCCTTGAAGAAGCGTTTCAGCTCATCGGCTGCGGCTTCGACCGAGTCCGATGCGTGACAAACGTTGCGCATCTTGGCGTCGCCTTCCTTGTCACCAAAGTCGCCGCGGATCGTTCCAGCAGCCGCAGCCTTGGAATCGGTTGGCCCGAGAAGATCACGGACGCGGGCGATGACGTTGTCGCCTTCGAGGGCGAGGGCGATCACCGGCGACTCCTGCATGAATCCGCGGACGGAGGGGAAGAAGGGCTTGTCGGCGATATGCGAGTAGTGCTCGGCAAGAACTTCGTCGCTCAGGGCGAGCATCTTGATGCCGCGGATGCGGAATCCTTCGGCTTCGAAGCGGGCGAGCACGGTGCCGACGATGTTTTTCGTGACGGCGTCCGGTTTGAATAGAATGAGGGAGGTCTCAAGAGACATGCGCGGGAGGTAGGAGTCCCAGCCCGCAGTGGCAAGTTTTTTCGCCCAGCGGACAGATTCCAGAGGCCAGTATCCAGATTCCAGAGGAAGAGAGAGGCAGAGCCCGAAGAGCTTCTTCGTCTCGTCTGGTCTCTGGATTCTGGATTCTCAAATCTCCGTTACAGCGGCCTGGCGTAGGTGTCGCAGCGGTTGTGCCAGCCTTCTTTCCAGCGCACCTCGCCTCGGGCAGGCGGCGAGTTGCTGATGCGGCGATCCAGTGCGCGCTTGGCAGCGGCGGCGAATTCCTTCGCGGCCGCGGCACCTGCGGGAACTTCCTGCATTTCCCCAAGGACCTGCATCAGCCCCCAGCCACGGCCATTATAGCGTTCGGAGGGATTGATGCCGTCACCTTTGAAATTCACGTAATCGATCAGCGCGTAGGTTCCCTGCGGCGTGGCGGCGACTTTCTGGTAGTTGGCCTCGATGCGTTTCCGTTCGGACCCCGGTGCGGCGGCGAGGATCTTCGGCAGGGCGGCGCGTGAATGGACGACGATGTAGTCGGTCTGGAGCGGAACATTGGCGGCCAGCCAGTTGCGCAGCTCGGTCATTTTCGCGCCCTTCGCATCGGCCTCGAAGGCGGCCTTCGATCCCCAAGGGCAATCCTCCAGCGAGGCCACCGCCGGGGGCTTCGCGCCCTGTTGTTTCGCGTAGGCGACGAACTTCGGCCAGGACTCGGCGAAGGGACCATTGAAACCCTCCGGATACCAGATGAAGTGGCCGATCCCGAGTGAGGGAAATTCCTCGCCGGTATTCCAGGTGGTCAGGCCGCTGACGGTGCCCGCGCACTCGTTCTGCCAGATTTTTTTTCCAATCGCGGCCTTCTGAACCGCCGTCAGCTCCGCGATCGCAGGAGCTGCAGAAACAAGCAGGGCGGCACAAAGCAGGCGGATGACTTGCATGGCCGGATGGTAAATGCATGCTCACCATTCAGCAAGCAAACCGTCATGAACCGCATTCCCTGGGACAAACTCCTCTCCTTCAGCACCCTCGACGTCGTGAAACTGGTGGTCAGCGCTGCGATCATCGTCTTCGTGACCAAGATCCAGCTCGTCAACGACCGCCTCTCCGCCCTGCTGATCGCACTGCCATTCACTTCCCTGCTGGCCATGTGCTGGATGAAGGCTGACAAGCAGACACCGGAGCGCATCGCCAATCACTCCGAGGGCACCTTCTGGTTCGTTCTGCCGACCCTGCCGATGTTCCTGATCCTCCCTTGGATGATTCGGAATGGCTGGGGCTTCTGGACCGCACTGCTGGCGAACTGCCTGCTAACCGTCGCGTTTTTCTGGATCACGGTGGTGATTCTCCGCCGTTTCGGGATCGATCTGATGCCGAAATAAAGCTGTACCGAGCCAGATAAGGCTTGCTAAAGACCTCCGATCCTGATTCATCCGCCCTCCGACTTGCTGGTCGGAACCTGATCGAGCGAAAGCGACAACGGAATGACCTCGGACAACATCATTCCTTTTGAGTCGCCTGGTTCGAACTCCCAATTTTCCGGAACACCCATGAAAACCGACCTTATCGATAGAGCTGCCGAGATCGTCACCGATCCACTTGTCCTCGTCAATCTGGTGTCCCAGCGCGTTCGTCAGCTCAACAGCGGCCGTTCCCCGTTGATCCCGACCCGCCCGAGCATGGGTGCCGCCGACATCGCCCTCACCGAGATCATCGAAGGCAAGATCAAGCTGGCCGACAAGAAGGCCGCCACCGAGGAGTGATCCCCGGTCGCCGCGAGCGGACCCCATTCCCATGAGCGCGGAAATCGCGAGCAACAGGAAGTCCGGACGCGACTTTCACATCACCGCCAAATTCGAGGCGGGGCTGGAGCTCAAGGGCACGGAGGTGAAATCCATCCGCGCCGGAAAAATCAATGTCTCCGACGCCTTCGCACGCGTCGAAAAAGGACAGGTTTTCCTTTACGGCTGCGACATCCAGCCGTGGCAGACCGCCGGCGAATGGTTCAACCACGCCGCCAAACGCCCGCGCCGCCTGCTGCTCAACAAGAAGGAAATCTTCAAGATGGAGCAAGCCGTCATGCTCCAGGGCTGCGCGCTGCCGCTGCTTCGGATGTATTGGAAAGACCGCCGAGTGAAGGTCGAAATCGGCATTGGCAAGGGCAAGACCCACGCCGACCAGCGCCACGATCTCAAGAACAAGGTCGAGCTCCGCGAGGCCCAACGCGAGGTCAGCAGATTTAATCATCAGTAAGAGAAAGTTTTCAGTATTCAGTGTTCAGTTTCAAGGAAGAGCAGGGGGCTCCCGACTTCCTGAAAACTGAAAACTTGAACCTGAAAACTCGGTGAAACGGCTCGAAAAACCTTGCCATGCCCGGTCTGTTCAGCTTTTCTCCGCGCCCAACCTCAACCCGAGGACGGCCCGGCATTCCGCTGGACTTATCCGCATACCACCATGAGCGACAACGCAATCAACCTGAAGGATTTTCAGGTTCACGACAAAGACACCGGCAGCGCCAGCTATCAAGCGGCCCTCCTTACCCAGCGCATCGTCCACCTGACCGCGCACCTTGGCATCCACTCGAAGGACTTCTCGTCCCGCCGTGGACTCCTCAAACTGGTCGCCCAGCGTCGCAAGATGCTCGACTACTTGAAAACGGAGAACGAAGAGAGCTACACCAAGGTCGTCCAAGGCCTCGGACTCCGCCGCTAACCACTTTCGCGATCGCAGCCACCCGGGAAACCGGGTGGCTGTTTCGCAAAACGGGGCACGCGTTCACACGAACCTGCTCCGCCGGACTCCCTACGGAACGCCCGGCAAGACTGACCCCGCGCGGCACAGTGCTTCGCGGGTTTGATGCACAAAGAAGAAAAAACAAAGACCATGAATATCCACACGATTACGGCCGAAGTCGGAACCAATCCGATGACGTTCGAAACCGGCAAAATTGCCAAACTCGCCGATGGCGCCGTCACCATCCGCTGCGGCGACACCATCATCCTCGTCACCGCCGTTTCCGCCACCAAGGTGAAATCCGGCCAGACCTGGTTCCCACTTTCCGTGGAGTATAAGGAAAAGGCCACCGCTGCCGGTGTGTTCCCCGGCGGTTACTTCAAGCGCGAAGGACGTCCGACCGAAAAGGAAATCCTCACCTGCCGCATGACGGACCGCCCACTGCGTCCGTTGTTCCCGAAGGGCTATCTCTACGAAACCCAGATCGTCGCCATCCTGCTCAGCGCCGATGGCATCAATGACTCCGACATCCTCGCGATGAACGGTGCCTCCGCCGCCCTCTGCATTTCCGACATCCCCTTCGCCGGCCCAATCGGCGCCGTGCGTGTTGGCCGCGTCGATGGCGAGTTCGTCATCAACCCGACCCACGACGAGCGCTCCAACAGCGACCTCGACCTGATCTACGTTGGCGACAAGACCAACGTCATCATGATCGAAGGCCAGGCCGACGAGATGCCGGAAGACGAATTCATCAAGGCCCTGCACTTCGCCCAGGAAGCTGTCGCCAAGCTGGTGGCCGTTCAGGAAGAACTCGCAAGACTCGCCGGCAAGGAAAAGCGTTCCTACGAACTCACCGTCGCCAAGGACAACCTCCTCGAGATCGCCTACGAAATCGCCGGTGACCGCATCGAGGCCGCCATCTACGCGCCGTCCAAGACCGAGCGCGCCAAGAAGGTCGGAGCCCTCCGCGACGAAGTCGAAGCCGCCATCAAGTCCCGCGCTCCGGAAGCCACCGACTTCGACGTCGAGCAGGCCTTCGAATACCTTCAGAAGAAGGCATTCCGCATTTCCATCATGGACAAGGGCGTTCGCGCCGACGGTCGTTCGATCGGTGACCTCCGCGTCCTTTACGGAGAAGTCGGCACCCTGCCGCGCGTGCACGGCTCCGCCATTTTCTCCCGTGGAGAAACCCAGGCCCTCGCCATCACGACCCTCGCTCCGGCAGATGAGAAGCAGCGCTTTGACAACTACGCCGGTGGCGAAGATGAGAAGCGCTTCATCCTCCACTACAACTTCCCTCCCTTCTCCGTCGGCGAATGCGGCCGCATGGGTGGCATCAACCGCCGCGAAATCGGTCACGGTTCGCTCGCCGAGCGCTCCATCGAGCCTGTCATCCCGGACGAAGCCGATTTCCCCTACGCGATCCGCGTTTCCTCGGAAGTCATGGAATCCAACGGCTCCACCTCGATGGCCTCCGTTTGCGCAGGCACCATGGCTCTCCTCGACGCCGGTGTTCCGCTCATCCGCCCGGTCGGCGGCATCTCCGTCGGCCTCGTCACCGAGACCAACAGCGACGACTCCATCAAGTCCTACAAGATGCTCCTCGACATCATCGGTTCGGAAGACTTCTACGGCGACATGGACTTCAAGCTCTGTGGCACCAGCGAAGGCGTCACCGGCTATCAGCTCGACCTCAAGCTCGCCGGCCTCCCGCTTGCGATGCTTGAAGAAGCGATCCACATCGCCAAGGCAGGCCGCACCAAGGTTCTTGAGAAAATGGCCGAGTCGATCATTGAGCCCAAGCCGCTCAGCCCGCACGCCCCCCGCATCGTTTCCGTCAAGATCCCGGCTGACCGCATCGGTGAGCTCATTGGACCAGGCGGCAAGAACATCAAGGGCATCCAGGCCGAGTCCGGCGCCGAGATCAACATCGAGGACGACGGCACCGTTCACATCTACGCCTCCAAGCAGGAAGGCCTCGATCGCGCCAAGTCGATGATCGAGCGGATGTTCCAGGAGATCGAAGTCGGCAAGTTCTACACCGGCAAGGTCGTCAGCATCACCGCCTTCGGAGCCTTCATGGAAGTGCTCCCCGGCAAGGACGGACTCGTTCACGTCTCCGAACTCGCCGAAGGCCGCACCGAAAACGTTGAGGACATCGTCAAGAAGGGCGACGTCATCACCGCCAAGTGCGTCGGTGTCGATGAAAAGGGCCGCGTGAAGATGAGCCGCAAGGCCTGGCTCCGCGAGCAGAAGGCCGAAGCCGCCGAGGCTCCCGCCGAAGGCTGATCCCTCAAGGAGTGTTGGCATCCTGCCGACATGCCCGATTTCAAGCCGGCGTCCTCACAAGGGACGCCGGTTTTTTCGTGACAAGCGGGATGGTCGATTCATTCATGAAACACCATGCACCTCCGTTGTTTCCACGTTTGTTGGGCGCTGCTTACCGTGCACGTTCTGGCGGCTGAAAAGCCGGACTTACTTGGCCGCGACTCACAGGATGAAAAAGCCTGGTCGTTGCCCACTTTGATCCCTGATCCGGAACTGAGGATGCCACTTCAAAGGGCATTTGAGACGAGTGCCCAGAACGGACACCTGATCCGCGACACCCGGGACAAGACCTTGGTCCAAGTCTTCCTGCAGCTTGATCATCCGCCGGCCGATCTGGCGTTCGATGTCTCACTGCGAAGCGGAAACCACAGTTGGCGGGTGGGGCCAATGGCTTGGAAAAAAGGGGATACAAATTGGTGGGCTTATGATTTGGATCTCCCGGAAACGGTCGCTCAAGTGGACATCGTCTTCACACCCAGTGCCCGTGCAGGCATGTTGCTGAGCCGGTTCCCCGTCTGGCCAGTCAAAGGTCTGACCTCCGCATGGTCTGGTGATGCGATCGTCGTGCCAAAGGTGGGGATCCGCACCCAGGACATCTCCATGATGGGCAAGCGTCCGCCTGGTGAAGAGGAGGCAAGGGAGCATCTCATGGATGCCTTGCCGCCGGATGGCGAAACCGCGCGACAGGTTGCCGCAGGGATGAGCCTCGATGACATTCGAAAGCAACTGGAAGCCCAGGCTGCGGGGCCGGACGAAGCTTCAGAAGCCGGGTTTGCTCTTGGATCGGTGATGCTTGCTCAGGGGCGGTTGGATGAGGCCATGGCGACGCTGGTGAAATCGCCTGGCGATGCCGGGCTTCAAGAGCGTGTCCAATGTCAGCTTCGTTACATTTGTTCGCTCTGGCTGGATGGAGCCGGCAAGAACAGTTTGTCGGACATGTTCTCGCTCGGTCGCGCATACGAAGAAGGCCATGGAGTGGGTCAGGATCTCCAACAGGCGAAGTACTGGTATCGCAAGGCCGCCAATGCGGGTCACCTTGAATCAAAGGCGCGGCTGGCTGGGATGCCACCACTGCTTCAGAATCCCGATGAAGCCCGCAACAAGACGTTCGCGGACTACCGCAAGCAAGCTGCGGAATGGCACATGACGTCCTCGACTGGCTATCAGGATTGGGTGAAGCGATATGCCCGAGAGAGATTTCAATCCCTTCGCGTCAACGGCGATGCCGCAGAGCTGAAACTGATCGTCACGCAGGTGGGCGGTGAGGTTGTGGGCCAGCTTGATCAAGAGGCGAGATTGTCCGAAACGCTCCAGGTATTCGAGCTGTTTGCAGATGGGAAATGCCAGAGCTACTACCAGTCTTCGATGGGCACCAAAGGTAGAGGCGGCAACCCTTGTCCGCCGGAGAAGCTTGCCCGTTTGAATAAATTGATCGCGACGTTACCGGAAGATCACGGCGCCCTGCCCCCTGCCAACCGGCGTTTGTTGATCGAGACGGGAACTCAGACGGTGCATCACTCTCATGTTTATGACCGTGCCAATGCCCCGCCCGAGATTTGCGAGCTGATGCGCCTGCTGTATATCTCCACTTATGTCCCAAGCTTCCCGGCGAAAGGCTCGATTCATGTGGGTGGCTTCGAGCACGATGGAGCCTTGGCCGTCTCGCCTCAGAGCGAGATTCTTTACACCGGGCGCAAGGATCAGTTGCAATGGTGGGATCCCGCCACCCATGAGTTCCTGGCTGAAACGAAGGTGGACCATGTGAAAAGCATCGTGTTCGCGCCGGACAAGACCCACGCATTGGTACAATCCTCGAATGATACCGTGCTCATGGATCTTCTCGAACGGAAGCCGGTCCAAACCTTCAAGGACCTCTCAAGGGCCCGATTCACCCAGGACGGTAAACACCTGTTGCTTTTCGGGAAAAATGCGTCGCTGAAAATCCTGGAGGCCCGCAACTGGAGTCCAGTCGATCATGCAGATGGAGTGCCCGGAAATTGCTCCAGTTTCATTCCTGCCCCATCGATTCATCGCGGAATCGTACGTGACGCCGACGGCAGCGTGTCGTTGTGGGATACGGTTGCCAATCGAGCCGTCAAAAGACTCGGTGCGAAATCAGACGTGACGATGATCGCAGTATTTTCCCCTGATGAATCCCAGGTTGCTCTATGCATGTCACCCTCGCCCTCCGAAAGCGATCGCGACAATCCGGTGGGGATCTATCAAACCGAGACGGGTACGTTGGTTAGAGAACTGGAAGTGAACGGGACTGGCCTTCAGTCGCTCCTGTGGGTTCCTGATGGTGCTTATCTAATTGCTGCAAATGGGTCTGCTGGAGAGGCGGGCATCAGCGTGTTCAACACCGCCACCGGCAGATGTCGCGGTCAGTTGAGCGGACCAGTCCAGTTCAACGGCATGAGTCTGGTCAAGCAGTCAGGCGAACTGGTCGTCGGTGATCAATACGGCAGAATCTGGTTTTGGCACCTGCACTCCGTCCTGGCTATGCTGCGTGAATTCGAAGCCTCGCTGACAACGGCGGAACGGTGAGCGAACCATCACTGTATTTTTTCGAATTGACGATGTGTTTGGCTTTCCATGGTTGTCTTCCTGACCTATCACGCACCGGATGATTTCAATGCGCTCCTCATTCTTGCTGCCGCTTGTTCTGTCTCTTGCTCCATTTTCTCCGTGCCTGGCTCAGGAGAAACCTTCCGAGGCTGAATCAAAGGAAGTCACTTGGGTCAAGAGTCTGAAGTTTGAACACGGCGAGGTTCCGATCGGCGATGGAATCGCCAAGGTCAATGTGCCAGCCACGTTCAAGTATCTGAACCCGACGGACTCGTCGAAGTACCTCACGATGCTCGGAAACCCACCTTCTTCGGTGCTTGGCATCCTGTTTCCTGAAACCAGCGATCTCCTCTCGGACAATGGATGGTTTGTGGTGCTCGACTACGAGAAGGAAGGCCACGTCAAGGATGACGATGCGTCAAAGATCGACTACTCCGAACTCCTCGACACCATGAAGAAGGAGTCGAAAGAAATCAACATCGCCCGCAAGAAGGAGGGCTATCCGGCGGTGAACATCATGGGTTGGGCCACTTCACCACGATATGATTCCAGCACCCACAAGCTTTACTGGGCGAAGGAGCTGGCCTTTGAAGGAGAGGCCGCCCATACGCTGAACTACAACATCCGCATGCTTGGGCGCGAGGGCGTGCTGGTTGCCAATGCAGTGGGCTCGATGCAGGACCTTTCCTCCATTGAAACCGCCACTCCCGAGATCCTCTCGATGGTCGATTTCACGAATGGGAACCGCTACGCGGACTACAACGCGAAAACCGACCACACAGCCGAATATGGAATTGCCGGTCTGATTGCCGGAGCGGCAGGCCTCAAGGTCGCAGCGAAGATCGGCATCTTTGCTCTCATCGCGAAGAAATTCGCGGTCTTGTGGAAGTTCCTTCTGATCGGGCTTCTAGTCGTCCCCCGCTTTTTCAAGAAACTCTTCCGCCGCAAGGAAGCGGTCTGAAAAGACTGTGACGCGTTTGACTCCACTGGGAGACGAACTCTGGGAATCGCTCGGACCATGCCCGACTCCCTACGTCGATACTCAAAGCCGGCTCTCATGGAACGGGCACCGGCTTTTTTGCTGTCGAAATCCCTCGAAAGCTCACCAGCGCTTCTGGTGTAGTCATGGGCATGCACTTCAACAAAGCCCTTCTCGCGCTCGCCCTACTGCTCCCCTGCTCGGCCATGGCCGGCGAGCTTCCGCTTTTCAACGGCAAGGATCTCACCGGATGGACCACCGCAGACGGCAAGGCTCCGGCCGCTGGCTGGGTGGTGGAGGACGGCGTGCTCCATCGCAAGTCGAAGGGCGGCGATCTTTATTCCGAAAAGGAATACAGTGACTTCACCCTGGTCTGGGAATGGAAGCTGGCCGAGGGCGCGAACAGCGGCCTGAAGTATCGGGTCCAGACCTATGAGAAAAAAGGCACGCTCGGACTGGAATACCAGATGCTCGACGACGCTAAGCATCCCGACGGGAAGATCGGCCCGCACCGTCAGACCGCCGCGCTTTACGATCTGCTTCCGCCCTCCGCCGAGAAGAAGCTCAATGCCCCAGGTGAGTGGAACCTGTCAAAGATCGTCCAAAAAGGCACGCATCTCGAACACTGGCTGAACGGCATCAAGGTCGTGGACATCGACACCGCGAGCGAGGCCTTCAAGACCGCCCTCGCCGCCAGCAAGTTCAAGAACGTCCCCGGCTTCTCCGCGAATCCGAAAGGCAAGATCATGCTCCAGGACCACGGCGACGAAGTCTGGGTCCGCAAGATCGTGATCACGGTTCCGGATTGAGGAGTGTATCCCGACTGAGACAGTCGGGATACTTTCTCAACTCACGCCAGGATCGGCGTGATGATCTTCACGGGCTCTACTCCGGTGAGGCGCTGATCGAGGCCCTGGAACTTGAAGGTGAGGCGTTCATGGTCGATGCCTAACAGTTTCAAAATCGTCGCGTTCAGATCGCGCACATGGACCGGGTCCTTGGCGATGTTGTAGGAGAACTCATCGGTCTCGCCATGGGTCACCCCGGGTTTTACACCGCCGCCGGCCATCCACATCGAGAAACAACGCGGGTGATGATCGCGACCGTAGACCTTCTCGCTCAGCTCACCCTGGGAGTATACCGTGCGACCAAACTCCCCGCCCCAGACAACGAGCGTGTCATCGAGCATACCGCGCTGCTTGAGGTCCGCGAGCAAGGCTGCCGTGGGCCGATCAATGTCCTCGCAGAGGATCCGCATGCGGTTTGGAAGATCGCCGTGAGCGTCCCAGCCGCGATGGAAGATCTGGGTGAAACGCACGCCACGCTCGGCCATGCGGCGGGCCATCAGACAGTTGTAGGCATACGTGCCGGGCTCCTTCGCCTTCGGGCCATACATGTCCCAGATCGACTGCGGTTCGCCGGAAAGATCCGTCAACTCCGGCACCGAAGCCTGCATGCGGAAGGCCATTTCATACTGAGAAATGCGGGCATTCGTTTCCGGATCGCCGATGCGGTCGTGAATCTGCTGGTTGAGATGGTTCACGCCCTCGATCATTTCCTTGCGTATATCGCGCGGCATTCCCTTCGGATTCGAAAGATGGATCACCGGATCGCCACCGGATCGCAGGGCCACACCAGCATGCTCGGGTGAGAGGAAACCGGACGACCAGAGTCGGGAAGAAAGCGCCTGAATGTTGGTGTTGATCGGGAGCTTCGAAGTGAGCACGACGAAGGTCGGTAGGTCCTCGTTCATTGAGCCAAGGCCGTAGGAGATCCAGGAACCGATCGACGGCTTGCCCTGAATCATGCTGCCGGAATTCATCAGCAGAATCGCCGGCTCGTGGTTGATCGCGTCGGTGTGAAGCGAGCGGATGATGGCGAGTTCATCGGCGACCTTCGCGATTTCAGGGAACAACTCGGAGACCCAGTGACCGGCCTTTCCATGCTGCTGGAACTTGAAAAGGCTCGGCGCGATTGGCAGGCGCGATTGCGAGGCCGTCATCCCCGTCAGCGTCTGCCCACCGCGTATCGACTCAGGCAGATCCTGGTCGAAACGCTGCGAGAGCGCGGGCTTGTAATCCCAGGTCTCCAACTGCGAGGGAGCGCCCGCCATGAAGAGATAGATCGCACGCTTCGCCCTGGGCGCGAAGTTCGGCAGGAAGCCGCCCTGCCCCGGCGCGGTCAGACCTGTTAGACGATGGTTCCCCATCAGCGTGGCAAGACTGGCCCAGGCCAGGGACTTCCCTGCACGGGAAAGGAACTGCCGCCGCGAGGCCAGCGCCAGCCACTCGGCCTTCAACGACTGCGGGATCGAAAGGTCGAGAACGGACGGACCTTCGCCGGAATGATCGGAACAGGGATGCATGACGATTATTTGACGAGGAATTCGTCGAGGTTGAGGAGTTGGTTCGCGGTGACCGACCAGATGGCAAGCTCCACCGGATCCAGCGAGGCATCCGCCGGGCTTTCGCCGTTGGCGAGCAGGTCCTTCGCGTCCTGGGGGTGGCTTTTGTAATGCTCGGAGAAACGTGCCAACGATTTTGTTAGAGCCGCTTTCTCCTTGGCTTCGAGTGGTCGGGAAACCAGCAGACGCGCCATGAAATCGAGCCGCGCGGAGGGATCGCTGCCGGACTTGATCGCACGCTCTGCGAGCTTGCGCGCGGCTTCAAAGAACTGCGGATCATTCATCGTCACCAGCGCCTGGAGCGGCGTGTTCGTCCGGGCGCGGCGGATGCAGACGGTCTCACGCGCCTGGGCATCGAAGGTCTCCAGCGACGGCGGCGGCGCAAAGCGTTTCCAGAACGAATACATTGAGCGTCGATAGAGCGCGGAGCCCTTGTCCTGCTGGTAATGCAGCGTGTTCGACTCCGGCATTGAAACCGCCTCCCAGATACCCGGGGTCTGGTAGGGCTTCACCGACGGACCACCGACTTCGGGATTGAGCAGCGCGGAGGCCTGAAGGGCGGCATCGCGCAGGACCTCGGCATCCATCCGGAAACGCGGAGCACGAGAGATCAGGCGGTTCGCAGGATCAGCGGCGAGCTTTTCCGGCGTGATCTGCTGCGACTGACGATAGCTGCGCGAGGTGAGCAGCAGCTTGTAGAGATGGCGTAGGTCCCACTTCGATTCACGGAACTCAACCGCCAGCCAATCGAGCAACTCGGGATGCGACGGTCGAGCGCCCATGATGCCGAAGTCATCGGAGGTTTCCACGAGTCCGGCTCCGAAGATCTCCTGCCACGCGCGGTTCACCGTCACGCGGGAGAACAGAGGATTCTCTGGAAGGAACAACCACTCGGCGAGGCCGGCGCGGTCCGCAGGAAGCGTGGCAGGAAGCGGCGGAAGGAAGGATGGAGTGGCCGGGAAAACACGCTCCTTACGGGAAGCATAGTTGCCGCGAGCAAGAATCGAAGCCGACGCGGGTGTCTGCTTTTCCGCCGCGATCAGGGTCGGCGTGCCGTCTTTTCCGAGAGCCTCGATCTCGGCGTCGGCAGCCATCACCTCGGACGAAAGCTTGATCGCCTCCGGATCCACCTGGCCGAGAAAAAAGCGGTCGAGCACCACGTAGCGCTGATCCTGTGACCACGTCGCGGGATCAGGAGTCTGCGCGAGGATTTCGGCGGAAGGGTCCTCGAAGGGCAAGCGGACGAACTCGTCCTTCGACAAGACGCGGCGATACACGCGAAAATCCTGATAGCGCGACTGACGCAACAGCTCGGTGTTTTCACGACGACCCAACTGCAGCGGCGCATCGGTCCGGATCGTCAATCCCGGCGCCAACGTGTCGGTGGTAACTTTCATCGGCGCTGGCTTTCCGTCGATGTAGATTTGCACGCCCGCCGCCTTGCCAGAGCCATCGTAGGTGAATCCGGCGTGGATCCACTTGCCACGGGGAAAGCCCGAGGTCTCGACGCGGATCGCCTGCTCGGGCAAGTGGTGGACGATGTTGACGATGAGCTTGTCCTTCTCGACATACAGGTCCCAGCCGCGACTCCCGTTGCGATCCTTGTCACCCATCCGGGAAAGCAGCGAGCCGTCGCGGGTGCCGGAATTCGCCACCGACTGGCGCAGCATCGTCCATGTCCCGACTGAGAACGGCTGATCCAGTTCGAAGTCACCTTCATCCGGCAGCGCGAGACGCGTGTTGATATCGAACCTTGCCGACGGCCACAGCCAACTGTCCTCGCCCCAGGAAAGCGGATTCGTCTCCGCCGTGTAGCGGGCCGTGCGGGCCTTTGGTGCGGAATTTGAAACAACCTCGCCTTTTCCCTCATCAAGCTTCAGCCGCACCTCGAGAGCATCTTGAGCCACGGGCTTCGGCTTGTTTCCACCCGCCAGCCATGTTTTGAAACCGTCCGCAGCGGAACTACGGCGAGCCTCGTAGGCAGCCATCGCCGCCGAGCGTTTCACCACCGCCGCGTCGAAGGTGGGCCGTTTGTCCGGCTTCGGCAGATTCAGCACCGGACGCGAGTTGTGGATGTTCTCATCCCAAGCCTTGCCGTCGATGTTGTTGAAGAAGGCGGTCAACGAGTAGAAATCCTTCTGCGAGGTCGGGTCGAACTTGTGGTCGTGACAGGTGGCACAGCCAACGGTGAGCCCGAGAAAGGCCGCGCCGAAAGCCTCCACACGGTCGCGGGAAAGGTTCGTCTCCACCTCCTCGCGAATCGTGCCGCCCTCGTTGGTGGTCACCGCACAGCGGATGTAGCCAGTGGCCACAAGTTGATCGACCGTGCTCTTCGGCAAAAGATCCCCGGCAAGCTGCTCGCGCACAAACTGATCGAAGGGCTTGTTTTCCCCGAACGAGCGGATGACGTAGTCGCGGTAAGGCCAGATCGAGCGGTAGTTGTCGAAGTGCAGGCCGTTGGTGTCGGAATAGCGGGCGTAGTCGAGCCAGTAGCGGGCGCGATGCTCGGCAGCGGTGGGAGCGGCGAGGAACTTGTCCACCAGGGCCGCGTAGGCGGCATCGGTTGGGTTTGCCGAAAAGGCCTCGACCTCGGCCGGATCGGGCAGCAGGCCGGTGGTGTCGAGCGAAAGGCGTCTCACTAGCGCGCGAGGCTCCTCGGGTTGGGAAAGCGACAGATGGTGCTCCTTCAACTTCGACTCCACGAAGGCATCGATCGGATTGCCTCCAGCGGTTCCATCGGCCGGCAGCGGCGGGCGCTTCGGCGCGATGAAGGCCCAATGATCCTCATAGACCGCGCCCTGCTCGATCCAACGCTCCAGCAACGCGATCTCGGTCGGGGTGAGATCCTTGTGCGACTCCGGCGGCGGCATTACCTCATCGGGATCCTTGGTGTAGATCCGCTTCATCAGCAACGATTTCGCGGGGTCGCCCTTGAGGATCACCGACTGGCCATTCTCGCGCGAGGCGAAGGCCAGCTTTTCCCGATCGAGCCGCAGCGGCTCGTCCTTTGGCTCACGCGTGCCGGAGTCCGGGCCGTGGCAGTGGTAGCACTTCTCCGAGAGGATCGGCTGGATGTGGGTGTTGAAGGAAATCTTCTCCGGCAGATCGGTCACGGGCGGAGCCTCGGCCTGCACGACCGCAGTCGGCCTCTTGCAGGCGGAAAGTCCGAACATCAGCGGCACGGAAAGGAGAATGGAACAGAGCTTCCTCATGATGGGGATGGAGAAATCGCGGTGACGGAATGGAACGAATCCACTCCCACTTGGCTCGGAACTCTACGGCATAGACTCCGCAAATCTTGCGGTCCTGTATGTTTCGGCATCGAGACGTTCACACTCCGCACCTTCGATTATTCATTTTGTCTTCTCCCTTTGTCCCACTACACGAGCCGTTGCCTGCATCCGTTTTGGTAAGCAACTTCATGGTTGTGCCAAGGCGTTTCCCACGGCTTGGACGCGGGCGTCTCCTTCGCCCCGGGTGGGGCAAAGCCATCCTCCTTCGTCGTGTTCGTTCCACGCGTAGATAATGACCGCCTGAGCTTCCGCATTGGTGGGATGGTTGCGCGTCCACTCCACGGCCTTCCTGACGTGGCTGCCAATCTCCGCAGGTTTCGGTTGTCGGTAAAACCTCTCAATGTCGGCATCCCAACCTTCATTATGCTCCCAAAAGACGGGGCTCTCAATCCGTGGCCGACGATCCCATCCGGTCATCGCCAGCGGAACGACTTTAGCTCCCGTGTCCATGCTGCTCTTCCAGAAATCTTCGACATAATTTGTCAGGTCCGCGAAAGGAGCATCCTTTCCTCCCGCCTGCACAGCGTAGGCACTAATGGCGTCGCAGTCGCTGGCGTCAGCAAATGCCTTGGCCTTATCGGGCCACGGAACCATCGCCACACAATAGGGCTCCGGCAGCCCCCGAGCACGGGCGGCCGCGCGAAGCGCCTCGACCGCCTTGCGAAACCCACCGGCCTTCACCCATGCCAACTCATTGGCTTCCGCTGCCAGGTTCAAGATATAGAAGAGCGGACGTCCGTTCAGGACCGTTTGGTAGTTTGGTCGCGCCATGAGGTCGGCAAATCGTGCCGCTTCGGACTCTAAATTGTCCGGCCTCCAATGACTCGCGTCGCCAATCATGCAAAAGTGCACCTTGTCGCGGGCTGGGTTGGTCAGGTAACGCTTCAGCGCTCGGCTCATCGGGCTTTCTTCGCCGTAGGCACAGAAAGCCCAATAATCGAGCCTCGCCGCCTGCGCATAAGCAATCTCTCGCGTCATGACCGCATCGCTGTCTCCAGCGATCATCACGGTTCCTTCGGGGGAAAACTCAGCAAAAAAAGGGAGTCGCCACTGCCACTGTTTCGGCAACAGACTCTTCTGCATCGCGCATCCGATCTCGCTCGCGTCACCGTGCCACGCATCCCAGCGGATGGCACCGACAGCAACGCCGTCTGCGGCGGCTCGCTCAGATGCAAGACTCGAGGGCATGGCCATGAGTAGCGGCACCAACAAAGCTAGAATCCATCGTGTTGTCATTGGGAAGAGGGCGAAAGTAAGTGTATCCGCGAGGAAATCTGGCATCCAAATCAGGGGGCCGGCTGACGTGGATGGCTAGATCAATGGGCAGTGATGCTATGAGATTCTGAGATCGATTTTCAACATTCTTTCCTTCTCTAAAGATGGCGTATGCCCAAGGCTGCTTAACCGTAATCGCTCTCATGGATCTGGAATTTGGTATTCGATTTTCTGCCGCTCGATTGCACATTAATCACTCTCCTACTTGATCTCAAGGCTGCTTCCGCTTCTTCCATGCGTGGCCCAGAAGAGCAGTGATCGCCCCGGCCATGATCAAGGCCTCCAGCCCCTTCAGCAAGGTGGCGATCCATAACGAGACGCCGATGCCCCTTGTGAGTGCTGCTGAGGGATTGATGAAGGCGAGTGACAGGAGAAAGTAAGCGAGCAAAGCCCCTGCAAACACCCACCAACCCATGGCTGCCACCGACAAGGGAGACTGAGGCACTTTGGCGACACCAGAAGAAATACCGCCCAGAAGCTCATTGGATTTCTTCAGGATGGAAGGATTGTCGATGAACTCAGCGACCGTCACCGCATTCGCCGAATCCCCGAGGGGACAAACCAGCCAATCTGCTGCGACCTTTCCGTACTGAAGATGGCTCCTGATCCCTTCTTCGCTGTAGCCGGTTTTCCACAGAAGGGCGTTGGGTGGCTTGATTGAGTATTCCATGGTCTTTTTTCCACCTAGTAGTCATAATTATTCGGTCGCTTCAATATCTGGATTTAAAATATTTACAAGGCGAATCGCTGGGAGAGCGTGTCGCGTTTGAGGGGAAGGGCTGCACAGTGCACTCAAGTTGCAAACTTGAGCTACTTCCCTTCCGCGAGGCGTTTCCATGCCGCGTCGCCTTTGACTCCGGCTTCGGAGGGGTCGAAGGGCTTGAAGCCGAGGGCCAGGGCGGGCGAGCCTTCCTTGAGGCGCCAGTCGCCTTTTGCGGGATCGCGGAACAGGGGGTCGGCGATGACCGAGTGGGCGTCGTGGCCCATGGCCTGCCACTTGTCGAGGGGGATGCCGATGAACTCCAGCGGCTTGCCGTCGGTGCGCCAGATCAAATTACGATCCATCTCGTACTTCCCCTTTCGCCAGCCCCCGCCGCCGAGGGTGGGGCCGGTGCCCCAATAGACGATGTTTCCGGTGAAGTGGAACGAGGTGTGGTCCTCAGGCTTGGTGAACTGGATCTGCTGCTTTTCCCCGTAGGCGAAGATGTTGTTCCGGATGATGTTTTCCTTTCCGTAGTGCTGGTGGTAGCCGCCGGTGCGGGTGTGGTGGACGAGGTTGTTTTCCATCACGATGCCGGTGCTGCCTTCGTCGTTGTAGAGTCCCCAGCCGCCGTAGTCGTAGGAGACGACGTCGTGGATATGGTTGTGGCTGACGGTGGTGCCTTCGGAGGGGCCGAGCGTATAGACCGCACCCATGTCGCTGAGGAGACCATCTCCGATGTGGTGGATGTGGTTGTAGTCGATCCGATTCCGCTTGGCGGAGCTTTCGGCATAGCCCCAGCGCCAGCCAACGGAGACGCCGGAGTAAGGCAGGTGGCTGATGTCGTGATGGGTGACCTGATTGTCGCCGCTGAATCCGATCCAAACGCCGACGGCGCAGGGGAAGACGCGACCGGCGTCGCGGATGATGTTGTTGTCGAAGACCTGATGGCTGGTCTGATCGGCAGGCTGGGAAGAAGGCCCCATTTCCCCGATCCGCAGACCGCCCGCGCCGAGGTCGTGGAGGTAGCAGTGCTCGACGCGGTTGTCGCGGCAGCCTTTCCGGAACCACAGTCCGTAGATCCCGGTGTGGGCGATTTCACAGTGATCGAAGCTCACCGAGCGGACATGATCGGCCTGGATCACCGCCTCGACGGTCGCGGCTCCCTGGGTCGGCTCGAAGCCCTGCGGCGGACAGCGCCAGCCGGTTTCCTGAAACCCGATGCCGCGGAAGGTCATGTGGGTCAGCGGTTGATCCGCCTGGCCGCGGAGGATGAGCAATTGCGTGGCGACGGGAGCCACCACTTCGGACTTTTCCGGTTCCTCGCCGGGCAGTGGCTTGTAGGTCAGCAGTCCGTCATTCGAAAGGAACCATTCGCCGGGTTGATCCAGGGCACTGCGGACATTTTCGAGGATGATGCCGGTCTTCGCATCCCACTTGTTCCAAGGCTTCATCGGTTGGCCGACTACCGTCAGCTTCCCGGTCTTGAGATCGGCCGACTCCAGGAACCTGCGGGTGTTGTCCCACTTGTGGTAGGCGAGGAACTGGACCTGCTGAAGCTCTCGTTCTGAAAGTCCCTGCAGACCCTTCAACTCCTCCGGCGCGAAAGTCACCGTTTGCCGGGCCCGCTTGCCTTCTGGCCCATCGAGCCGTTCCTCGGTCACCTCCTTCGCTTTGATGAAACCGCTGTCCGGAAATCGAGCCCGGACCGCGCGACGCCCGTTGACCCAAAGCTGCTCGCATCCCTCGATGCCGGAGACCTTCACCTCCCAGTTTCCATCCGGCGTCTTCTTGAAACCACGGATCGGCACTCCACCGCTGATCACTGGATGGGCCTCGGGCGCAGCCAGCCAGCGAACCGGCACCTGCTCGCTGCCACTGTGTTCGGGTCCGAGCACGAGTGGCTGGCTCAAGCGATGGATGCCATCGGCCAACACCAGATCGACCGCTTGCTCAGGGTGTTCGACGCGGCATTTTTTCAGAAGTTCGAGAGCGGTCGGCAGATCCACTTCCCCGGACTTGCCCCCGATCCTGATCGCCTGCGGCTCCGCCTGTCCCGGCGAATGAAAGAGTCCGAGAAACAAGCAGATCAACAGGCCCAGGGAATTCGACTTCATGCCCACTCAACGCCGAAGCAAGTCGAGGTCTTTCCGTTCACTTTTCGTGATTCGGTGCCTGGATGAACTGGAAAACCTCCTTCACGAAACGCGCATCCTCGGGGGCGAT
>JANOKL010000139.1:0-11038 GCA_031419215.1 Luteolibacter sp.
ACCAAAAAACAAGCAGGAGAACAAGCCGGAGATGGCGACGCCGAGGAAGCCGTCTGATCAAATTGGGAGTTTACACCGGCGACGCCATTCCTATAACGTTCTGCAACAATCATGATGCCTCCGAGTTACCACCTGAACAAACGTCTGACGATACGGGTCGCGGCCGCAGCACTAATCGCCCTCACCGGTTGCACAACATCCCTCCCCAAAACACGTAGCGAGGTCGTTTCCAGTTTGCACGACGCTGACTACGAGAGGCAAGCTTTCGAGCTAAGCATGGCAGCCCTGAAGGGATTTCGAGGCGATATTCACTACGTTGGTTCAGATGCCCGATTTGATTACTTCCGAGTCGAGAAGGAGGACGGCTTTTTCCGAATGGTGCGCCGCGGGAGCACCTTGGCCGGTCATCGTCGCTTCGAGGTAGGTGCCGAAGTTCCCTTTCGCGTCGGACTGGGAGTGATTCCGTATCCTCCAGCACCGACAACCGAAGCAGAACAAGCCGCGCCGTGACAACCCCTACCAGCCGTTCAGTTTCGATGCCTCACCCTAATCTCAACCTCAACCCCGTGATCGGCGCGCGCCCTCGCTGGTAGTGGTGCACGCGCTCATCGTTCGGAAAAATAATGGAACTATCCGTCTTCCAATCTCATGAACTCATTGTCTCGATTTCTCTATTCTTCAGTGACGTTGATCACTCTCTCCTCAATTGCGTCCGCAATCACCACCCTACACGATGTTCCGGATAGCTCATACATTGCATTTGCAAATCAGAGTCCAGGCTCGTCAATCGGCGAAGTAAACGGGCAGCTGGGTGGGGGCAGCGGCACCTATCTCGGGTTCGGGAACGGCTCTCATTGGGTGCTTACCGCGGGGCACGTGACGAGTGATAATCCGATCACAGACGTGAGATTTGGCGGCCAGGTGATTCCGGCCCTCGGGCAAATCACGCACTTCGAATTCAGCGGAACACGAATCGATCTTGGATTGGTTCAAATTGCTTCAGCCCCAACGGGAATCTCACCGATTCGGTTCACGACGCAGAGTGACCTCATTGGTCAGCGCGTGATCTTTGGTGGTTACGGATTGCACGGCTCTGGTTTCGACCGTGGTGCCATCTTCTATGACGGGGCAAACCGCGCTGCCGAAAACATCGTGGATTCATCGCAGCTCTTCGGTACCAGCGGACTCTGGGTGACCACCTTCACCGACCCGAGCCTGGGGCCGGCCCTGCCGTTTGAGGGCTCCACTGCCGGGGGCGATAGCGGCGGCGGGATGTTCTGGCACGACGGGGACGATTGGCGGCTCGCAGGGGTGACGTCGTTTGGCACGGATCGGTTCGCCCGCTACGGTGACGAAGCGGCATTTGTGGCTCTCCATAACCACATTTCGTGGCTGGAGGAAAACACGGGGATTACGGCGATTACGGCGGTGCCGGAGCCGACTACGATGCTGCTGCTGAGTGGGCTTGCCGCGCTGGCAATGCGTCGTCGCCGCATGTCGGTCTAAGTAATTTTGATATACTTCAACAGTTTGCTGTTGGAGCTAGGGTTACCAGGCTTCTACGTTCAAAAAATGAACCCCAGCGAACTCCTCAAATCGAAAATCGCCAAGGCGTTCCTGAACCAGCAGGAGGTGAGGAATCGCAATCGTCAGATCCTGATCTGTGTCGTGGCTCTATTGGCTCTCTTCGCGGCACACAGCTATTTCACGAATTTGGCGACACCGCTGAAGCTGATCCCGCAGACCATGACGGCCATGGGCATGGGCTACGTCTTGCTCTACATCCAATCATTGAGGCGTTTCGGATACGTAGCTGATTTCATCGACTGGGAAAAGGTCAGGGAGAGTGCGGATGGAGCCCCAAAGTAGCGGGCTCAAACCGGAGCGGGGACACTCAAGTCCCCGAGCTTCATCTCCACCGCTGAAGACACGACAAGAGTGTCGCGGCTCCTGCTTTCCCGTCAGTTCTTCACCAGCACCAGCACCACCTCGGCGATGGGCTCGTTTCCGCGCTGGTAGCGGACCTTGATCGGGGTGCCGGGGGGGAGGTGGACGAGTGCGTAAAAGGCCTTGTCGTCGAGTGATTTCCATTCCTTTCCCTCCACGGTCAGCAGCTTGTCGCCGACCTTCAGGCCGGCTTTCTCACAGGGGCCGCCGGGAGTCAGGCTTCCGACGAAAAAGTCGCCGCCCCGGAGGTCGAAGGTGAGGCCGATGCTGGAGCGCTGCGTGAGTTCTCCGACCGTGCCGAGCGACTTCGCCCGGAGGACCTTTGCCTGAAAATCGAAGGTGAGGATGTAGTGGTTCAGCAGCAGTTGCCCGAGGAGGCCATATTTTTCCTTGGAAGGAATCAGCTCGATCTTGAAGTCCTTCAGCGTTTCTCCGGCGAACTTGAATTCCGGTAGGCGAACCTCGCTGCTTGCGACCACGCCCGCGAAGTCCCGCCCGGCAAAGGTCTTGATTCCGGCAGTTTTGGCGAGGTCCGGGAAGAGCTCGGTGAAGAGCGGCTGTGGCACCGACACGCTGTTGCCGACAGAACCGGTATCCAGCAAAAAGGGCACGGGCTTTCCCATGATGGAAGCCTCGACCACGCAACCGAATGCCTGTTGACCCTGGATTTGCCCACGCAACTCGAGAACGGTCAGCGGCAGTTCCATTTCCTCCTCCAGTCGCGGGGCCTTTCCGGCCTTCCAGAAAGTCAGGGTCCGTTCGGGATGATGGAACCGGACGTCGAAGTCCTTCATGCTGCTGAGTCCCAGCACCCCGTCGATCACTCCAGCGAAGCCTTCCGGTAGGGCCGTATTGATGCCGACGAGTTCGTTTTCAATCACCAGGCCTCCCAGCTCCAGTCGTTTCATGAGCCCGGTCTTCAATCCCACCCGTCTGCCGGAAGCCGCGATCGCGTCGATTTCCTTTTGCGGCAGCAATCCCAAACGTTTGGTCGCCGCCTCAGACAGGAAGCAGAAGGACGCTCCGGTATCGACCATCAGGCGCAGATCCTGGCCGTTGATGCGGGCCTTGACGATCATGCCGAAGCTCGTGTCCTCCGAGACCGGAACCACCATGCCCTTATCAGACTCCGGAATGCTGGACCGTCTCTGCTCATCGGCAAGGAGCGCCGGAGTGCAGAGTAATGCGGCGAGAAGCAGGGGTAAATAGTTCATGGATTTCGATCAGGTTAGATTTCCAACGACGTCCGTCGATCCAAGAATCCTCCCCTTCGTCAGTCGGAAATTCCTCATTCGTCATTCCACCGGCAACGGACGTCTGGATCATCGGTGTTGTGATTTGTGCCATCTGGTTTGCCAAGACCTTCAAGCGCGCCAAGGCGATGAAGGCGGAGTTCAAACGTCAGCAAGCCTGATGACGAACGGTCTCAGGCGGTCGGTGGATTGATTCCGGACTTGTCCAGGCCCGGGCCGCCGCTCATGGTTTCATGGCATATGAAACGCCTGATGGGAATCTGCATGGCCGCGGTGATGATGCTTGGCTGCTCGAAGAAAGAGACTGGTCAGGCAGCGAATCCCCCGAAGCCGGAGACCCTGACCAGCAGTTACGATGAAGCCGCCATGGATGCGGCCATCGCAACTGCCCGGAGCCGGGTCGATGAATTCCTGAAGGTTCTCGAAGAGAAGGGCGCGGACTCGTTCTCGGTCAAGGCTCCAATCCGGGACGGAGATGAGACCGAACATTTCTGGATCGTCGATGTTTCCTACAAGAACGGTGTATTCTCCGGGGAAATCGGCAATGATCCCGGGTTTGTCAGGAATGTGAAGCTCGGCCAGACATGGGAGATCAAGAAGGAGGAGATTTCGGATTGGATGTACACCAAGGGGGACCTCATTCATGGAGGCTTCACGATTGATCCCTTGCTGGGTTCGTTTCCAAAGGAAAAGGCGGACGCGCTGCGTTCGAAGCTGGTGCGGTAACAAGTACGATCACAAATTGCGAGCCTGCCGCCCTCGATCATCCGACACCCCACGACGATTTCTGAAGAAGCCCATGAGAACTCTGGCAATTCTAGCGCTTTGTTTCTGTCATGCTGGCTTCAATGAGAAAGTGGTTAACGCCAAAGGACAGTTGCCCGTAGATCCATCCGAACTGAACCCTCACCTCGGGATCAGCAAAACTTACTTGGACGAAATCAAGAAGAGGAATGGAACCATCCTGATTGACGCCATCATTCAGCCAGACGAGAGAATGGATGTACCGCAAACTGCTGGTATCCGAAGGATTGGTATTTGCGTGGATCAGCATTCGGATTATTCGCGCTGCAAGGGCTTTGTGTCGCTCACGGGAACGGATGGTGCCCGGCTTGCAGCGGATGGATTATCGGAGTATCGGATGAACGACGGGGAGCTCATCTCCGCTTCTTTTGTCTTGGTGAACGAGGGCCGTGAGCCGCGAAGGGCTGTCGTGTTTGCCTCCAAGGCAGAATGATCTACCGCATCCGCTGGTGGATTGAGCGGTGGCGGGCCGGTCGGGGGAATTGAGTCCATTCAGCTGAGAATCGACCCGCCCCTAGCCGGGGCTCATTTTTACGTTCCCCAAGTCCGGTGGCTGACGCGCACCGGCTTATTTTTTCTCACCCCTACCGGGGCAACCGACATGCCTTGACGCCATGCAACCCGGCTGTCCCCAAGTTTCACGTCCCCGCTGAAGACACGACAGAAGTGTCGCGGCTCCATTGTCTGTGCGGTGCTGGAGTCGATCCAAGAATCCTCCCCTTCGTCAGTCGGAAATTCCTCATTCGTCATTCAACCGGCACATGCGGCTCGAAAGTCATGGCGCGTTCGTGTTCCCGGGCCTTCGCGGCCTTTGTGGCTTGCGATCAATGACGGAGACGACCTCGATGTTCTTTGACCAGCGGGCATCGCCGGGCTTCAGGCAGCAGACGGCACAGTTTGATTTCGGGCTTCCCACCCCGCCGCGCAAGGCCCATACATCAAGTGATTTCGTGCGCTTTCCTCAACTTCTCCGCATAAAAACAAACCCATGAAAAAACTCTTCCTCCTTCTTTGCTTCGCATTGAGCATTTCCGCTTTCGCGGACTCTCCGAGTGGATTTGCTGACATCCCGTTCGGGACTTCGCTCAAGGAGGCTCAGGCGACGCTTTCCACTCGTGACGGCCTCAAACCCGAAAAGGCTGCAGCTGAGAGCCTCACTTTCACTGGCGGCACTTTTGCCGGCCAATCGGTCAGCCGTTGGACGTTCACTTTCGCAGGAGGCAAGTTCGCAGTCGGCAGCGTCCTGATCGACAAGGTCAAGAGGGATGTCTATGACAGCCTCAAGGTTGAATTGACCAAAAAATATGGCAAGCCTGACTCCGAAACGGGGCACCATAGTTTTGAGTGCCTCTGGGAGTTTCGCAGCGACGGGCGCAGAACCGTCCGCCTCGTGTACGAGTATATGGGCAAGGTTGCCATCACTTATTCCCACGACGCGCTGGTCAAAGCGGCTCCGAAGAAGTCGGATCTGTAACCACCAATCGACTAACCATGTTCTGCTGCGAACTCGCGCCGCTGCCACAAATTCACCGCTGAAGACACGACAGCAAGAAGTGTCGTGGCTCCTGCTGATCGAGGATTCCTCTTCCCTTCGTCATTCGGAAATTCCTCATTCGTCATTCCACCGGCACATGCGGCTCGAAGGTCATGGCGCGTTCGTGTTCCCGTGCTTTCGCGGCTTTTTTCGCCTGCTGGAAGAAGTGTTCCTGCACCCGGTAACGGCGTTGGCCAGCGGCGGGCTTGATGCGCTGCGAGGTGCCATCCGGAAGGAGCTTCGAGGCCTGGACGTTGTCCTGGAAATAGGCGTCGAGCGTGCGGATGAGACGGCGTTTTAAAGCGGGCTCCTCGATCGGGACCATGAGCTCGATGCGGCGTTCGAGGTTGCGGCCCATCCAGTCGGCGGAGGCGATGAAAACCTCGGAATCGCCGCCGGAATGGAAGCAGAAGACGCGGGCGTGTTCGAGGTAGCGATCGATCACTGAAACGACCTCGATGTTTTTCGACCAGCGGGCATCGCCGGGCTTCAGGCAGCAGACGCCGCGGATGTTGAGCTTCACCTCGACTCCGGCTTGCGAGGCCTTGTAGAGGGCAGCGATCATGTCCGGGTCCTGGAGCGAGTTGACCTTGGCGATGATGCGGGCGGCGAGGCCCTGTTTGGCGCGCTCGGTTTCGCTGGCGATGAGGTCGAGCAGCAACGGCTTCATCGCGGTCGGCGCGGGGACGAGGCGCTGGAAACGCAGCAGCTTCGAGCGACCGGTGACGGCGTTGAAGAACAGCGAGGCATCGTGGCCGAACTCGGGCTTGCAGGTCAGGTAGGAGAAGTCGGTGTAGAGCTTGGCAGTGGCCTCGTTGTAGTTGCCGGTGGCGAGGTGGACGTAGCGGCGGAGGTGGCCGCCCTCGCGGCGGACGACGAGGCAGATCTTGGCGTGGGTTTTCAGGCCCTTGACGCCGTAGACGATCTGAGCCCCGGCGCGCTGGAGTTCGTCGGCCCGGTGGAGGTTCCGCGCTTCATCGAAGCGGGCCTTGAGCTCGACGAGGACGGTGACGTGCTTGCCGTTTTCCGCCGCGCGGATGAGGGCGTCGATGATGCGGGACTTCCGCGCGGTGCGATAGAGGACCTGCTTGATCGCGATGACGTCCGGATCCGCGGCGGCTTCCTCGATGAGGCGCAGCACGGGCTCGAAGGACTCGTACGGATGATGCAGCAGCAAGTCGCCGGCCTCGATGGTCTCAAACATCGACTCGCCCGGCGTGATGGCGGGCGAGGTCTGGCCCGGCCACTCGGCATCCCGGAGCTGGTCGAAGCCCGGCAGGAAGGCGATTTCCATCAGCGAGGAAAGTGCGAGAGGTCCGCTGGCACGAAGCACGTCCTGGGCGGTGCTGCGGGTGATGTCCTGGATGATCCGGGCGAGGTCGCGCGGCGCGCCTTTTGGAAGTTCCAGACGGACGGTGTCGGAAAAACGGCGGGCTGTTAAAACCTCTTCCATCTCATCAGCGAGGTCGCTGGCGTCCTCTTCCTGTACGACGATGTCGCCATTCCGCGTGACGCGGAAGCAGGTGGTGGCGGCGACTTTTTCACCGGGGAAAAGATCATCCGCATGCCAGGCGACGACGTCCTCGATCCACACGAACGACTGGCTGCCATCGGTGGACTTCACCTGCACGCGGCGGCCGATGGTTTCCGGGATCGGGACGAGTGCGTGGCGCGTTTCGCCGGACTCGGTATCGACCAATCGGCAGGCGACGACGAGCTGCATGGCGGGCACGAGGATCGAGGGCAGCGTGCCATCCGCCGCGACGTCGATGGCCAGCGGCGTGAGCAGGGGAAAGATGGCGTCCTCGAAGATCCCCGCCACCTGATCGGCCTGCGCATTGGAAAGCGAGTCGATCGAAAGCGGAATGATGCCGGCCTTGGTGAGCGCGGGGAGCAGGACCTTTCCGAACAGGGCATATTGATCCTCGTTCATCCGCGCGATGCGGCGGCGGATGGCGATGAGCTGCTGTGAAGGCGTCATGCCGGACGGATCAGGCGTCTTCCGTCCGCTGCGCTGCATCAGCATCAGGCCGCCGACACGGACCTGGAAAAACTCGTCGAGGTTCGAGGCGGTGATCGCGAGAAACTTCACGCGCTCCAGCAGCGGCAGGTCATCGCGGAGGGCCTCGTTGAGCACGCGCTGGTTGAATTCCAGCCAGGAGAGTTCGCGGTTCAGGTAGGGGGCGGGCATGGAGGAGAGTGGAAAGTTTAAAGTGAGAAGTGGGAAGTGGCAGACAAGTCAGTTGTCCTCGGCGATGACGACTTTCAGGCCGAAGACTTGCTCGAAGAGATCGCCTTTCGATTCCATGGCGAGTCGTTCGACGGCGGCATCCTCGAGGCCGGGGAGGGTGAGGTGGAGCTTGGTGCCGTCACGACGCATGCCGATTTCACTCACGCGCTGATCATGCGTGCGTTCGAGCGCATCGGCCACGCGGAGCAGGGCGGCAAGTTTTGAAACGCGGATTCGATCGTCGGTGGAAAGCTCGCGATAGCTCGGGTGGTCCGTTCGTGGCACCGAGTGGCGATGGTAGCGGGAGACAAGAGCGACGATGGTGACATCGAGCCGGTCGAGTCCGAAGATCTCGGAATTAAGGATGATGTATTCCGAGTGCTTGTGGTGGGCGCGCGGGCTGACGAAGGTGCCGACCTCGTGGAGGATGGCGGAAACTTGCAGCAGCAGGGCATCGTGCGCATTAAGTTGGTGGAGGTCGGCGAACTCCTCGAAGAAGCGCTTGCAAAGGCGGCCGACGTGTTCGCCGTGATGCGGGTCGGACTGGTAGCGGGCGGCGAGGATTTTCGCGGAGCTGAGGACCTCATCGGCAAAGGCGCCGGTCAGCTCGCGGGAAACGAGGATGTCCTGGAGCAGGCCTTGTTCGTAGTCGGTCGACGGGATGTGGAGCTGCGCGAGACCGAACAGCTCGGCGATCGCGAGGTTGATCTCCAGCGCGGGCAGCAGGGCCTCGGCGGTCTGGTAATCGAGCCGGAAGCGTTTCACCAGCTCAACATCGCTGGAGCCGGCCGCCTCGGTGACGAACTGCCGCAGGGTCTTCACCGAGCAGTTCTGGCCGGGCTTCGCGAGCTGGCGGGCGATCGACTGGATTTCATAACCGATGACGACGAGCGACTCGATCTTCACGTCCGAGTAATCAAAGCGGAGCTGTGCGAGGTTTCCCGAGGCGTGCTCGCGGATTACGCGCAGCAGGGCGGTGCCTTCCGCGTGGGAGCCTTCCACGGCCTCGCGCGTGCGGTGCGTGCCGAGCCGGTAGCTGGTGTAGCGGACGATGGAGTTGTTCTGGAAAAGCAGGGCACGCGTGTTGCCGGGGCCGACGTGGACCACCAGCGTGGTCTGCTCCTTCATCGCCGGGATGTCGTTGAGGCGGCGTCGCGTCTTCAGGTAAATCAGGCGGGTCATTTCCCCGTCATCGATCGTCGAGACATCGAGTCCGCAGGCGATGCGGATGCGGTTCATGACCGACTCGTGATTGGTCGCCTCGCTGAGGATGTTCGTCGCCAGCGCGCGGGTGATGGCGTGGGGATCGAGTCCGAGTTCGGCGAAGGATTTCTGGTAGCCCTTGATGATCGAGACGATGCGCTCGGTGGTGGCGTTGCTGACATTTCCCCTGCGGAAAATGTCCTGGGCCAGCGGCGCGGGCTGGGCGAGGAAGTCGATTGGCAGCAGGGAGGTGCCATCCTTTTCGCAAACCATCGCGGACACCGAACCGGCCCCGATGTGCAGGGCGGTCGAGATCATCGCCGGTTCATGCCCTGTGGCCCTTAATTTTCGCGCTTTCGCCATCGCCAGAGAACAACGCGGCTGCGGGGTCTTTTCAATGCGTAATGTGTGACAAGGGACTTTCCGAGTCCGGGCTTGTCAGCGGTGGGTCTTGCGGGGATAAATCCACTCATGCCGGTAAGGGATGCGATTGCGAAATATCTGGTGAAGCCGGGGACGAAGCTCGACCTCGCCAAGAGCGATCCCAGCGAGAAATCGCTGTGGGATGGAATCGACAAGGACAACAGCGACCAGGTCTTTGACAAGCTCCGTGACGAGCTGCAGCACCTCCAGAAGTGCCTCTACGCGCAGAACAAGCACCGCATCCTGGTGGTCATGCAGGCCATGGACACCGGCGGCAAGGACGGCTGCATCAAGCACGTCTTCTCACGCATCGACCCGCAGGGCATCCGCGTGCAGTCGTTCAAGAAGCCGAGCGAAGAGGAAATGGCGCACGATTTCCTGTGGCGGGTCCATCCGCACGTGCCGAGAAATGGCGACATGGTGATCTTCAACCGCAGCCACTACGAGGACATCCTCGCCGTGCGGGTGAAGAAGCTCTTTGGCGACGAAGTCTGGCAGCGGCGCTACCGGCACATTGTTGAGTTCGAGCGCATGCTGGCGGAGGAGGGGACGACCATCGTGAAGATTTTCCTCAACATCAGCAAGGATGAGCAGAAGCGCCGCCTGGAAGCCCGCCTCGCCAACCCCGGCAAGTACTGGAAATTCAATCCCGACGATCTTCAGGACCGCGCCCGCTGGGGCGAGTTCATGGGTGCCTACGAGGATCTCATCGGCCGCACCTCCACCGAGCAGGCCCCGTGGTATGTCATCCCGGCTGATCGGAAATGGTATCGCAATCTCTGCGTCGCGAACATCATGGTCGAGACCCTGCGCAGCCTGAAACTGGAATTCCCCAAACCCACCTGGGACCCGGCGACGATCAAGGTGGAGGACTGAGCGGGGCTCCTGAGCCCTTTGGATCCGGGAGGATCTCGGCGAGTTCGAAGTCGATCAGGCAAAAGCGGCCGAGGTGCGGTGAGTAGGTGACGTTTCGCGGTTCGGCATCGAGATGGCGGACGCCGTAGTCGCGCTCGAGATCCGCGAAAAGTTCATCAGACTTGGCCTTGGAAATCTGGGTGGCGGACTGGCCGCAATTACTGGAAACGAAGTAGTTTTCCTCGGGATACTCCTCCAGCAGCTTCGGAACGTAGGGGCAGCCGCGCTTTTCCAGCACCTTCAGGACCTCGACCTCGGTGGCGTAGCGTTCGGCGGATCCAGTGCCACGGAAACGCTTGTGGACCCGTCCACTGAAGTCGATGCGGACCAGTGAGCGGATGCCGTCCTTGAGTTCCTTCATGAGGTGAGTCTAAAGCGAGAGGGGAGGGCTGTCTGATCAAATCCCGAGAATCGCCCCGGCCGTGGTGAAATAGATCACCATGCCGGAGACGTCGACGATCGAGGCCAGCGACGGCGCGGACACGACGGCCGGATCGAGCTTGATGGCGCGGGCGCCGAGAGGAAGCAGCGCCCCCAGAATGGTGGCGGAAAGCACCTGCGTGGTGAGTGCCACGGCGACGGAAAGAGCCAGCCTGAGGAAACCGAACGAAGGCGGCTCGTGGTTGAAGCGCGGCAGCAGGAAGATGATGAACACCGCCATGCACAGCCCGAGGGAAAGGCCTAACAGAAGCCCGGTGCGGATCTCCTTGCTGGCGATGCGCAGCGCGG
>JANOKL010000140.1:0-2417 GCA_031419215.1 Luteolibacter sp.
CAGGAACTCCGGCAATGGCGAAGCCGGCACCTGCGACGACGGCCTGCACGAGGGCCGTTCCTAGAATGCCATAGACCACACCGCGGACCGTGCTGCCGGCGACGTGGAGGAGGTGCCGTCCGCGCTCACCGGCGATCCGACGCATGCTGATGGTGAGCCGCTCGGCCACGGCTCCTCCATCTCGAAGGAGGAAGAACGCAAGGAAGACGCTGGCGAGCACTTCGAGGACGCCCTTTCCAATCGCTTGCGCAGTTTTCAAGACCGCCATCTGAAGCTGGGCACTGGCCTGTCCGAGTTGTCCGGCAAGACGCTCCGCCACGCGGGAAGACTCCCCGATTTTTGCCGTCGCCTCAGCCGCTGCTTCCGCAGGAGCCGCTCCGCCGGGGATGGGTGGGACAGCAGGCGGATCAATCAGCGCATTGTCATCGGCCGCCTGCTCGTCGACGATCTTCGGGCGTTTGGGAACCTCTTTCGCCGCTTCATCGAATCGCTCCACCCAGCGACGCCGATCGGTCGCGAAGTCCTTCCAGTAGGCGTCGAGTTCCTCTCCAACAATGGGGGTCTTCACCACCCAGGTCGGAGGCTCATCGGGCACCGACTCGAACCATTTCCGCGTCGCGGTGCCGAGTGCCTTGGCGTCGTCCGCGATGCTGAAGCCGATCAGAACGAAAGGCCCGACGGACACGAGGGTCATCGTCAAGGTCACGAGAATGGCGGCGAAGGTACGTGATCCACGGAACCAGCTCGTGAAACGCTTCTGTAGTGGCCACAGGGAGTAGGCCAGCACGATGGCCCACATCAGGGCGGAAAGGAAGGGCCTCAAGACGAAAAAACAGCCAAGCAGCAAAAGGAGAAGACCGAGCACACCGAGCACGGGTTCGATCCTCCTTCCACTCCCCTTTGAATCGTCGTCCGGCATGCTTGTGCGAAAAGTCTAACGAATGCCAAACGCTCCGCCAGCTTGTTCTCAATGAGCTGCGAGGAATTGCGAATTGCAGCGTGGGTTGAATTGACTGGCATTTGGAGGACGTCGGGCTGAGATCTTCGGACTAGTCCAATGGAACAAGCGCCCAAATTCACCCGTCATGTCTGGTCGCAGCTCTGGCGGCTTTCGAAACCGTTCTTCTTCGGGAAATCGTGGAAGCGTGGCTGGGTGCTATTGGGCGGATTGATCGCGCTTTCCCTGGCCGTGACCTCGGTCGCATTGATCGCCAATAAGGCCAACGGCGAGTTCATGACCGGGCTTCAGAAAAAGGACTCGAACGCCTACTACCATGCCTTGTGGATCTATCTTGGGACCTTTTTGTTCGCCATTCCGCTGGCGGCGTTCGCGCGTTACATGGAAGAGCGCCTGGGGCTGACGTGGCGCGACTTCCTGGCGAGGACGTTGATGAAGCGCTACTTCCACAACCGGGCCTACTACCGGCTGGGGTCGATCGAGGAGATCGACAACCCGGACCAGCGTATTTCGGAGGACGCGAAAAACTTCACCACCACCACCCTTTCCTTCGTCCTGATCATCATCAACTCGACCATCCAGGTGGTTGGCTTCAGCGGCGTGCTGTGGGCGATCTCGCCGAAATTGGTCGCGGTGCTGGGAGGCTACGCGTTGTTCGGAACCTTGGGAGCCTTCTTCATCGGTCGACGGCTGATCGGATTGAACTATCTTCAATATGAACGCGAAGCCGATTTCCGCTACGGCTTGGTGCGGGTCAGGGACAATGCCGAGTCGATCGCGTTCTATCGGGGTGAACGCCGCGAGCTGAAGGACCTGCGCGGGCGCCTGGGCGGTGTTGTTGGCAACATGATGGTGCTGATCCGCTGGAACCGAAATCTGGCCTTCTTCACCACCGGCTACAACTACCTCGCGCTGATTCTCCCCACCATCATCGTCGCGCCCCTTTTCCTCAGTGGGCAGAAGGAATTTGGCGATATCACCAAGGCCATCGGAGCGTTTTCCGTCGTCCTCGCGGCGGTGTCTCTGGTCATCACACAGTTCGAGCGACTCAGCGCATTTGCCGCAGGCGTCACACGTCTTGGAGCCCTGTGGGACTATCTCGATGAGCAGGATGAGGAGGATGACCTCGATGTCGAACTGGACCAGATCCAGATCAGCGAGGAAGAGCGCACGATTTCCCTCGATGAACTCACGGTGAAAACACCAAACGGCGAGCGGCTGCTGATCCGCGGACTGGATGTGAAGCTTCCTCCTGGTGGCAGCCTGCTGATCATGGGCGAGAGCGGCTCGGGAAAAAGTTCGCTGCTGCGGACGATCGCCGGACTGTGGAGTTGTGGCGAAGGTCATATCGGCCGACCTCCCTATCGCAACATGATGTTCCTGCCCCAGCGTCCCTACATGATTCCCGGAACCTTGCGGGCCCAGCTTGAATACCCCGGTGCTGGGAGAACACCGACCG
>JANOKL010000141.1:0-7902 GCA_031419215.1 Luteolibacter sp.
TGGCTCGGCGGCGACCACTACAAATGGCGTCTCCTCCGCGCCAATGGCATCGACGAGGAACTCATCACAGGCGATTCCACGCCGCGCGAAAAATTCCAGGCCTGGGCCGAGACCGTGCCGTTCACGTTGAGAAATCCGATCCACCACTGGACCCATCTCGAGCTACGCCGCTACTTCGGGATTGGAAAGCTGCTTTCCCCTGCCACAGCCGACGAGATCTGGGAAAAAGCCAACGCCCGCCTCGCAGAGCCGGATTTCTCGGTGCGCGGCATCCTGAAAAAGTTCGACGTCCGGATGGTCGGCACCACGGATGATCCAGCCGATCCACTCGACGATCATCACGCCATCGCCGCCGAAGGATTTTCCACCAAGGTCCTGCCCACCTTCCGGCCCGACAAGGTCTTCCAGGTCGACCGTCCTGACCTGTTCAATGCCTGGCTCGGGAAGCTGGAGGCCGTTTCCGACAGCAGCATCCATCATTTTTCGGACCTGCTCGCCTCGCTCCAGAAGCGCCACGATGCGTTCCACGCCGCGGGGGGTCGGCTTTCCGATCACGGGCTCGACCGCTGTCCCGCTCTCCACTGCTCGGATGCCGAGGCCTCGCTCGTCTTTGACAAGGCCCGTTCCGGTCGTGCGGTCAGCGCCGAGGAGAAGGAACGGTTCTCGTTTTACCTGATGGTCTTCTTCGGTCAGCTCGATGCCGCCCGTGGCTGGACCAAGCAGCTCCACCTCGGACCGATGCGAAACACCAACTCGCAGATGTTTAAGAATCTCGGACCGGACAGCGGCTTCGACACCATCGGCGACACCCAGCAAGGCCCCGCGCTGGTCGCCTATCTCGATGCCCTCGCCTCGGGTGGGACGCTTCCGAAAATCGTCCTCTACAACATCAATCCATCCGACAACTACCTCTTCGCCTGCCTCACCGGAGCCTTCCAGGACGGCACGGTTCCGGGGAAAATCCAGTTCGGCTCCGGCTGGTGGTTCCTCGATCAGAAGAACGGCATGGAGCTCCAGCTCGACGCGCTTTCCTCGACAGGCCTGCTCTCGCGCTTCGTCGGCATGCTCACGGATTCCCGCTCATTCCTTTCCTTCCCGCGCCACGAATATTTCCGCCGCATCCTCTGCAACCTCATCGGCACGGAAGCCGATCGTGGCGAGCTTCCGGATGACTTCGACGCCCTTTCAGAACTCATCCGCAATGTATGCTTCGGCAATGCCAACCGCCACTTCGGTCTCAACCTCTAACCGTGCCGGCGGATTCCATCCGCCAGGCCTCATCACAACCATCATGAAACCCCTCCTTTACCTCCTCCTCGCCTCGCCCCTCCTCGCTGCCCCCCTGCCTGTCTTCATCGGCACGCAGACCGGTCGCGACGGAAAGAGCGAAGGCATTTACTCCACCACCTTCGATCCGGAAACCGGAAAGCTCGGTGAAGTGAAGCTCGCCGCGAAGTATAGCCAGCCCGGCTTCATCATCCTCCATCCTTCGAAACGCCTGCTCTACAGTGTAGGAGCACCCGCCACGGCCTACGCCGACGGCACCTCCTCAGTCGCCGCCTTCAAGCTCGTGAATGACGGCATGTTGGAATTCCTCAAGGACACCTCAACCGGCGGAAAAGGAGCCTGTCACCTCGCCCTCGACTCCTCTGGCAACACCCTTGCCATCGCCAATTACGGCGACGGTAGTATTTCCACGGTCGGACTCCAGGACAGCCTGCCCGACAAGGTCGCCTCCATCCTTATCAATCCCGGAAGCGGCCCTAACAAGAATCGCCAGCAAGCCACCCACGCGCACGGCGTTTATTTCAATCCCGACAACAACCGCCTCCTCATCCCCGATCTCGGCCTCGACAAGGTCTGGTCTTACGGCTTTGACGCCAAGACTTCGAAGTTCGATGCGGAGAAAGGCACGCCCTTCACCGCCGAACCCGGCAGCGGCCCGCGCCACGTCGCGTTTTCCCCGGATCGGCAGCACGCCTACATCGTCAACGAGCTCGGCAACACCGTCAGCGCCTGTGCCTACGACGCCAAGGCAGGCACCCTGAAATCCCTCCAACGCATCAGCACCCTGCCAGATGGCTGGAGCAGTCAGACCAGCACTGCCGAGATCGAGGTTCATCCGAATGGACGTTTCGTCTATGCCTCCAATCGCGGCCACGACTCCATCGCCATCTTCGCCCGCGACGTGAAAACCGGCATGCTCACCAGCCTCGGCCAGGCCCCGTGCGGAGGAAAGACCCCGCGCCATTTTGCCATCGCTCCGGGAGGAAAGTGGCTGATCTGCGCCCATCAGAACAGCAGCACCCTCGCCGTCCTGCCGCTCGATCCCGAGACCGGGAAACTCGGCCCTGCCGGCCCTCCGATCGCCTGCCCGAATCCCATCTGCGTGCTCTTCGCCAAAAAGGGCGACTGATTCCTAAAAAATCCCTTGCCCAACGCCAGGTTTCCGCCATTCTTCCGCCCCCGCCGCAAGCGGGGTGTTTAATGCCTCGGTAGCTCAGTTGGTAGAGCAGTTGACTCTTAATCAATTGGTCCTTGGTTCGAGTCCAAGCCGGGGTACCATCCCTTTCAAAATCAGAATCAAGGGCTTACGGGTTTCCGTGAGCCTTTTTCTTTTCCGCCCATCCGCCTGTCAGCGGCTGAGGTCTTCCTGATACATCAGCTTGAATCCGGAACCATTCAGGACTCCGATCGCGAACTCATAATCCTCCACGTGCATGGCCAGGAGCGACTGCCCCTGCGGGCCGGGCATGAGCGAGTAGGCGAAGTCGATGTTGGTTTCCGCGCCCATCAGGTGGTCCAAGCATTGGAGCAGACCGGGACCGGACTCGCGCAGGGCGACGACGAGGACATCGCAGTTGGTGTGCGGGATGCCTTTCTCGATGAAGATGTGTTCGGCGGTGTCCGGGTCACTGAAGATCATCCGGGCGATGGTGGCATCCCGCGCGTCCTGAACGCTGAGGCCCAGCACCTCAATGCCCTTTCCGCGCAGGAGCTTCACCAGTGCGGCCAGCGCGCCAACACGGTTCGGCAGCATGATGGCGAACTGGCGGACGGGAGAGCCGCGTTCAACGATGGTGGGTGTTTCCATGAAGTGTTAGAAAAGGATCTCAGCCGCGCGGACCGCGCAGTGGAAGGGTTTGGGTCACCTTGGTCGCCTCGTTTTCGAGAACGATCTGATTTGGCCGGACATCGGCGACGACATAGCGGGTGCCATCGCTGGCGGTGAAATGCTGGCCGGGAGAGGCCATGAAACGTCGACCGGTCGACTGATCTTCCACGAGGGCCACCGGGTCATGAGCGCTGGCCGGGACTCCGGCGATCAGTTCGCGGCGGACTCCCGTGGCGCTGTCCTCCACCTCGACAACGGACACCTCGGTCAGCTTGCCGAGGTTTTCCTTCCCGCTGTGCATCTTCCGGCGGAGTCCGACGATCTGGAGTCGCGAACCCGGAATGGTGCCGCCTTGGGCCACGCTGACCTCGCGTGGCTTGGCCCCACGGAGCTTGACCTGGGCGTTTCCTCCTTCGACATGGGTGATCTCGATTGGCAATTCACGCTGGCGATAGGAGCGCATCACCAGACCGACCGGCTTCGCGACTGCGGGCGGCGCTGCTTCCCTCCCGCCGGGCACGGCCAGCGGCTCGCGTACGCCGGGGACATCGGCCGAGGAAGTGACTGCGCCGGTGAGGTCGACGCCATCGATGGATTCCGGAGCTTGTTTGACTGGAGATTTGCCGGGAGTCGCCGCCAGCGGAGCATCGGTGCCTTCGGGGATCGCGTTCGTCGTGCCAGCCTCAGGCACATCGAGAGAGGCGGCCATTTCCGTGCCGATCTGCTGGTCGGACTGCAAGGCGAACTCGCCCTGAGTCGGCTCTGCAGAAAGAAGCGCCACGACTTCCGCATGCCCGGCCGCAGCGGCAAGATCGGCGGCGGTGAGGCCCTCGGAATTGGTGGTGAAGCGGTTCGATCCGATCTCAATGAGCAGCTTGACCGACTCGGCGTGGCCGTTTTGCGCGGCGACCATCAGCGCGGTGCGACCGTCGTCCATGCGGGCGTAAATCGAGCCGCCGTAATTGGTCAGTTCGTCGATGACCTTTGCCCGGCCAAAGTAAGCGGCGGCTAGCAGGGCACCATCGAGATCGTCGCGATCATAGACCGCCAGATCGCCGATGACTTCAGAACGGCCTTCCTTCACTGCGAGCATCAGCGGCTTGAAACCCTCGGCGTCCTTCGCCTTCGGATCAGCGCCCTGCTTCAGCAGCCAGCGCGTCATCTCCGTCTTTCCCGCAACGATGGACTCCATCAGCGGCGTGCGGCCACCCGGGCCGGGTTCATCAATGGCGACCTTGTGATCGAGGAGAAATTTCCCGGATTTCATCGCTCCGGCCGCAGCAGCGACGTGCAGGGCAGTGTTGCCATCGGCCGTTTTCGTTCCGATTTCCATCCCGCCTTTGAGAAAGAGCTCCAGCGCCACGGGATTGTCGTCAGCGGTGGCGCGGAACCACTCCGCAGCCGTCAGTTGGTAGCCAGCATCGCTCAAATTGTTGCTGGAGGCCTCCTCGCGGCTCTTGCACCCCGGCAACGCGCACGCGAGCAACAAGGCTGTGGCGCTGGCGGCGCGGAGAAACAATCCCTTCATGGGCGGGACGTTACTAAGCTTGTCTTAACAATTCAACCCGGAACCGTCGGCACCGGTGATCGAGAGGATTTCACAACCGGAATCCGGGAAATGGAAGCGTACCTCGCACCCACAAAGCCTGGCTCCGAACTCCTTTCCCTCGCGCTCCGCCTGCACCGCCGGTCGCGGGTCCTGGGCGAGACATTCCAGAATGACCGCCTTCGAGCGGGGCGACAGAATCTTGAAATCCTGCTCCGCCTCCTCGGAAATGGTCACCACCACGGACGGCGGCGGCACCGCGGCAAACCCGGCGTGCGCCTCAGGAATCGCATCGGTGAAGGGCAGATAGGGCTTGATGTCGTAAACGGGAGTGCCGTCGATGAGATCGAGCCGTGAAAGCCTGAGCACCGGGCCCTCGGGTCGGAGGTCAATCCCATCCAACCCGACCAGCGAAAGCCCGAGGCCGTTCGGTCGATAGGTCGACCGGGTGGCGAAGACTCCCACCCGCTTGTTGCCGCCGAGGCGGGGCGGACGGACGGTGGGCGACCAGCCTTTTTTCGCAGTCGCGTGGAATCCGAAGATCAGCCAGAGGTGGGAAAACTCCTCGAGATCCCTCACCATTGAGGGATCCCGGTAGCCCTCATGCAGCAGCAGCTCGCCCCAGGAGCTGGGGCAGAGTGCAGGCTGACGCGGCACCGCAAACTTGTCGCCGAAGCAGGAGCGAACGGCGCCGATCGGGGTGATTTCCACGGGATTCCGAGCCGGGATCAGTGGGTTTTGAAATGGATGCTGCCACGGAGCTTGCCGCTTTCTCGGCGCACGTTGGCGGTGATCGAATCGAAATCGCCAAGCACCAGCAGAGCCTTTTCAATCTGTGCCTTGTTGGTCTGGAACTCTTCGAGCGCGCCTTCCTGATCGGCAAAGACCTGGGCGGAATTCTCATCGACGAGCTTCAGCCAATCCGCGCCGAAGCTGCGGAGCGGATCGAGCTTAAGCGAGAGCCAGAAACCGGTGCGATCCGTCGTCTTCTTGCCCGCAGCGTCGGCCAATTCAAGCGCTTGAAGCTTTGAGGTCGAGGCGACGAACCACTTGTCGCCGACGGTCACGGACGGCACGAAGTCATCGTTGAAAAACGGCATCGAGAAGAACCAAGTGGTGTAGCCGTTCTTTTCGGAGCTCATCGGCTTCTGCATCGGGATATCCTCCTCGGTCATCTCGCTGATGGTCTTGAGGATCTTGGTGGTGGACTCGTTCATCTTGTCCCACGAGCCCGCGATCTTGCTGCGATCCGTCACCGGCGTGATCCAGGAGGCGCGGATGAAGCGGCCCTTGTCGACCAACACCTGCGGGATGCCGGGGATGGTCGGGACCGAGCCCTTCAGGTCCACCACCAGGGCGGACTCATTGCCGAGACCGGAGCCGAAAGCACCGCTCATGCCTTCGAGGAGCGCCAAGGTGTCGACGCGGAATTTTTCATCGAACAGCTTCATGCCGTCCTTGAACTGCTTGAGTTCCTCGCTCTCAACCGGGACTTCCGAGACCTTCTTGGCAACCGCGTAGGTGGCCTCGACGAGTGATTCCGCGTAAGCCTTCGCCTTTTCATCGTAGGCGGTTTCCGAAGTGAAGTTGGCGAACAGCACGACATCGCTGGATTCACCGAGACCGCCGAGGACCGGCTTGGCTTTCCAGTCGAGCGCTCCGTTGTCGCCACCGCCGAAGGTTTCAACTTTCACGCCCTCTTCGAAGAACGAAACCAGTCCGTAGGTGTCTGCGGAGGCCAGCTTGGAAAGTGCTTGTTCACGCTCGCCGACGAGCTGCAGCAGCGCTTCAAGATCGCGGGTATCACCGAGGCCTTCGCCTCCGGCCAGACCGTCGCGCACGCCATCGACCACATCGACCAGGCCACCCATGGAGTTCTGGAACGTGTCCATCATGCCATCAGAGCCATAGAGCAGTGCGGCCAGATCCTTGGACGCATAGGCATCCGCGAAGGCCAGCGAGTCGGTCGCTGCCAGCGAGTCCTTCACATCGGCCACGAGCTGGCAATCCTCTGGAGTCGTTCCCATGAAAAGGATCACGTAGTCACCCAGCGTGCCGGAGGCGGCGATCAGGTTCTTCTTGGCGATCGCGGCGATCAATTGGTCGGCCACCTCGGCTCCGATAGCCTGGTCCATCTCCTCACGATCCTCACCCAGTGACTTGGCGATCTTTTCCCCGAGGAGACGGTAGCCGACGAACTTCGCTCCAGCGCGCTCGAACTCCAGCGGCTCGACCATGTCCTCGGCATTGCCCATGAAATCGATCATGGATGAGACCTGCAGGGCGACCTGCTCGCGATCCGCAGGCAGCGTCTTGAAACCAACATAAAGTGGCGGCATCTGCATTTTCTCGAACAGGCCCATGCCGGACTGCGGGTCCTTCACCAACTCGGTGATGGTCTGGATCTGGACACTGGACATCGCCTCGGGAAGCTCTGCCATGCCATCCTCCTTGATCGAGGAAAGAAGGATCTTCGTCAGGAACTTCATCTGAAAATACGTCGAACGGCGGTTCAGCGTCATCAGGTTCGCGGTCTGGGCGCTGGTGCTTTTTCCGGTCGCGAGGAACACTTCCTGACCGAGCAGGGCACCGGGTCCGGAAACGACCTCCGGCTCCTCTTCAGCAGGAGGAGCCTCGCCGGCGACTTCTGGTTTGGGTAGATCCCCAGCACCTTCCACGGGTGCCGCGGGTTCGCCTTGCTTGCCGATGATCGCCCCACCCTCAGCTCCATTCCCAGGCGTCGGTTCGACATCTCCAGTTTCTGGCAAAACAGGTTCCTCCTCCATGTCGAGCGCACCGCCGCTGGCCTCTTCGATCAGGCTCCAGAGCTTGGTGCCCTTGAAGCGCTTGCTGGCCTTGGAGCCATTGTAGACGGTGATGAAACTTTCCGTGTCCTTCGGCAGGTGCTTCACGATGCCGAACTTCGCCGCACGCTCCTCCGCCGTGAGTGCTGGAATGACCGGAGCAGGCGCCGGGGCGGGAGCCACTGGAGGCGTCGGAACGGCTGGCTGTTCGGCAACTGGAGCCGGTGCCGCCGGGGCGGCCGCCTCCTCCTTTTTGCCACAAGATCCGGACATCAAGGCCACTGCTGGCAACATCACCCAAAGAGAACGCTTTTTCATAGACGCTCCGAGGTAGCAGTCATGATGCCCTGACTGCAAGAATAATGGGCCCTGCGGTGGGGCCCTGCGGGCGATAGGGGATTGGAGATCGGGGATTGTGGATGGCAGATCCAGAGGCG
>JANOKL010000142.1:0-1335 GCA_031419215.1 Luteolibacter sp.
CGATCCGGACCAGCGCGTTGCCGTCCTGGTTTTCCGAAAGCGATGGCCGGGGCACGGCATAGTCGGGAAAGCGGAAGTCCGCCTTGAGCCTCTGGCCATCGAGCGACAGCACGAAGGTCTCATCCAGGAATTCCACCGCCACCTTGCGCATCACCTCGTGATCGGCCTCGTCCAGCGTGGCCACCCAGGCATTGCCGGAGGTGCGCGGATCACCGGGAGTGCCCGCCGGGATCTTCGGCCCGTCCTCGGGATACAGGGCCCAGGCCTCCAGCCAGACCGAGGCCTGCCATTGACCGTCGGCGGCGGAAATCTCCGATCTCACCTGCTTCATCGCGTGGCCCCATGCCAGGCCACCCATCGCCATCAGGCAAACCGCCACTCCCAGGACCCGGCGCAGCATTCCGTGGCATTCGTCGATCATCTGCGGTCTTCTACGTCCTGCCCGCGGGACTGGCGATCAGGTCTTCGGAAAATTTCCGCCTACGCGAAGCGACCCGCTTCCCGACGGCTCCGAGCCATTCGATCCGCACTGGAAAAGTTGCCACTTCTCCTCCCGGACTCCTTCTGCTAGGGCTGCATACAACTGAAATGGCCGTGCTTACCTCAAATCCCAGCAGTTGCCGAAAAATCTCTCCGTTTTCGGCAGATCCCGGCGTTTTGAGGGTAGTAAACGTCTACGGCTACCGTTACTACCACACCAACCTCGGACGCTGGCTCTCAAGAGATTTACTTGCAAATCAGTATTTCGTTCCTAACTTCGATTTCTCAACGGTCGAAGAGCGCATAGTTAGGGACTATTTTGACGAGACAGGAAGCAAATTTATTGAGACGAAAACATCCGATTTGTATATTTTTTCCGATAACGATCCAATAAACAGAGAAGATATAATTGGATTGTTGCCGGCGATTCCGGAATCAATTAGTAGTTGCTGCGAATGCCCAGTGTGAAAGGGGTCGTGAAAGGGGTCGGTCCTCGCAGATTCACATTCTTGGAATTCACTGACCTTCAATTGCTTCTTCTAAAAGCTGTGCTCGAAAGGGGTCGAAAGGGGTCGGTCCTCGCGGATTCACATCTTGAAAATTCACTGATCTTCAATTACTTCCTCAAAGGGGTCGGTCCTCGCGGATTCACATGTTTGGAGTCCACTGGTTCTAAGTTGCTGATTCTAAGAGCAGTTCCGAGAGCCGATCACACTCCTTGTTAAGCTCTCGATCCTTGCGGCTCTGAAACCAGCCGGCTGACCGATCCAGGATGCCCCATGGCCAGGTGCTTGGCGATCCAGTCATTCGGAATCGTCGTTCGTGCCCGCAGAATCCTGGCCAGCAGAACCTTGC
>JANOKL010000143.1:0-5544 GCA_031419215.1 Luteolibacter sp.
ATGTCCGCGAACTGGAAAACACCATCGCACGGGCCTGTGCGCTGGCCTCCTCGACGATCCTGCTGCCCGCCGACATCCCGCTTTCGGCCGCGCCGGGAGCTTTGAGAAATGGTGCAGGCGATGCGCTCGATCGGCTCCTGAATTCCGCTCCGGCCGGCATCAAGGTGATCGACTGGCTTTCCCGTGAAGTGGCAGGCCGCGTGCTGGATCGCGCCAACGGCAACATGAAGGAAGCCTCGGTCACCCTGGGCGTCACTCCGGCGGAATTACGGAAACTTCTGGCTGAAACGAACTGATGTTCCGAGTCCTCGACCACCCGCTGATCACGACCGAGCTGACGCGCCTGCGTGAGCCTTCGTGCCCGACGCCTGAGTTCCGCCAGCGCATGCGCCGCATTGCCTCGATGATGGTGCCCTACGTGACGGAGTTGCTCGAAACGCAAGTCATCGAGTGCAACACGCCACTTGAAATCACCACCGGCACCCGTCTACAGCAGTCGATCGTCCTTGTGCCGGTCCTGCGTGCGGGACTTGGCTTCCTGGATGGGTTTCTAGATCTGATTCCGGACGCAGCGGTGGCCCACATCGGCCTGGCGCGGAATGAGGAGACGCTTTTGCCGGAGCCTTATTACATGAAGCATCCGCCGTCGATGGCCGGAAAATTCGTGTTGCTTCTCGACCCCATGCTCGCCACCGGCGGCTCGGCGATCGAGGCGGTGCGGAACCTGCGTGCAGCGGGCGCGGACCGGATGGCCTTTGCCTGCCTGGTCGCGGCTCCGGAGGGCATCGCCGCCTTTTCCGAAGCCTGTCCGGATGTGCCGGTGTATGCGGCAGCGCTGGACCGCTGCCTGAGTGATCGTGGATACATTTTGCCCGGTCTAGGCGATGCCGGGGATCGCTTGTTCGGAACGGGTGCATGAGATTTGGGCGCATCTCCACTGGTCAGGGGCGTGGAATCCGCCTAGCGTCGCCGCACGCCATGATCGTCCGGCCAATGGTTCTCACGCTTCTGCTCGCGCTTCCCTCGCTGGGAGCGCCCGCGCTGAAGGGGATTCCGGCCTATGTGCAGGGACTCGAAGCTCTCAACGCCGGGCTTTGGGAGGTGGCGGAAAGCCGTTTCGAGGAGGCCCTGAAAACTCCGGATCTCACGCCTGCCGACCAGCGCGTGCTGCGCCTGAAACAGCTTGAAACGTGGATCCGTGACGACCGTTCCGCTGAGGCAATGGCAAAGTTGGGCGAGCCCGCTTGGTCGAACGACCCCGAGACGTATTTCTGGAGATCGCAGGCATTGGCTGGCCTGGGGCGCTACCGGGAGGCGGCGGAGGGTCTTTTCCCCGCGATGGAAAACGGGAAGGCCGCGCATCGCAGCGAGGCACTTCTGACCCGTGCCAACCTGCAACTTTCCCTCAATGATCAGGATGCGGCTTTCGCCACCCTCGAGGTCCTCGGCAAGACCGGTGACGCCAAGGCGATCCGCCAGGCGCGGCTCCGCCAGGCGGCAATCCTGATCGACCAAGGCAAGACCAAGGAAGCCCGCAAACTTTTACCGGAGGCGAAGTCGCTGCCGCCGGAGGACCTCCAGGAGCAGGCCTTTCTCAATGCCAAGCTCCTTCTGGGTGAGGGAAAAGCGGCAGAAGCCGTTCCAGCCTTCACCCTCCTGCTCGACCAGCCGAAGGGCCAGTCGCTACTCCGTTATCACGGCGCAATCCTCGGGCTCGCCGACGCGCTTTCCCAATCCCAAGGCACCTCCGCCGCGGCGGACTCCCTGCTCGCGGCCATCCAGTTGCACCCGGATTCGCCCTTGCTGGAAGCGATGTTCAAACGCCTGCAGCAGTGGCTTCCGGAGCAGCCCGCTCCCAATGATGCGATTCTCGAACGACTGGCCCAATGGAGCCCTTCCAAGCCGCCGCCGCCGACCCTTTTCTCCGCACAAGGCGATGGCACGACTGGAGCCTGGCCTGTGTTCGCCCCTGGGCCTGCGGATGATCTCTCGGCATTCGCCCTTTTCATCCGTGCAATCGGCCTGCATCGCCAACCCACGGCCGAAGCCAAGGCCTCAGCGAACCGACTGCTCACCCGACTCCGGATCGAGCATCCGGACCATTTCCTGTCTTCCAAGGCGCTGTTGCAATCGGGAAAATGGCTGCTGGAGGAAGGTCGTAGCGACCGCGCTTTCGCCGCGCTTGCCGCCGTCCGGCAAATGGCGGGCTCGCCGTTGATCCAGGGAGAAGCCGCGTTTCTCGAAGCCCGTGCCGAGTTCGACCGGGGCAACCCGGCTGCTGCATCCGCCCTCTTCGATCAGGCGGCCTCCTTGCTGCCTGGCGACTCCGGTGATCGCGCCGCACTCAATGCGGCCCTCGTCCGCCTGCAGGGCGGACCGGTGATCGCCGCCACCCCCGGAAATCCGCAGCGCGAGGCCAGAATCCTCGCCGACCTAGCCCTTGAGCGCGCCCTTTCCCTCCCCTCTCCGGAAGCCTCCTTCGAGGCCCTGAAAAAGTTCCTGACCGACCATCCCGGCGCCGCAAGAATCGCGGATGCTCGCGTTTCCACTGCCTATGCCGCACTGCATGCCCATCCGGTCGATCTTGAGTTCGCGAAAAGCCAGGTTGAGCTCGTGAATGCTGACCCTGCCCTGCTGGCGAGCATCAACCCTGAGCGCCTCTCACTTCTGAAGCTGCGGATCGCCGATCACAGCCCCCAGCCGTCCGATGCCATCATCGCCGCCAAGGCGCTGCTCAACGACCAACCGGAGAATCAGGAAGCCTCGATGATCCTGGGGCGCAGCCTTTTCCGGAACGGTGATTACCACAATGCGCGCCTCGTGCTTGAGAAGCTGGCGGCCACAAGTCCACAATCCCCGGTCGCCCCTGCAGCCTTGATGTTGGCCGCCCGATCGGCCGCACTGGGAGCCACGGCGTCCTCGCGTGAGGAAAGCCTGATCCTTTTCGCGAAAGTGGCGGAAGGCAGCAGTGGACTGGCTCCATTGGCAAAGCTCGAACGTGCGCGGCTGCTCACTGACCTCAACCGCCTCGACACCACCATCGCCGAACTGCAGCCATGGTTTCAGTCGATGAAGCCCGCCGATCCCCTGCGGATTCCGTCCGGGCTGCTACTCGCCGAGGCACTCTACGCACGTGGCACCGCCAAGCCCGACTCTCTGACAACCGCGCTGTCGATCTATGACCAGCTCCTTTCAGTGGCCGTCGGCAGGCCGTCCGCGCTGCATCGGCTGCATTACCTGCGCGGCATGACATTGGAACTACTGCCACGAGGAAATGGAGTCCCGGGAACTCGTGAGCGCGAGGCACTGGAAAGTTACTACATCGTTCTACAGAGTGGATCCACCCATCCACCCGGCGAGTGGGAGTGGTTCGAGCGTTGCGGATTCCGTGCGCTGGCACTTCTTGAGAAGGCCGGACGCTGGGAAGCCGCCATTTCGACCGCCAGCAAGATCGCCTCATTTAACGGACCACGCGCCGAGGAAGCCGCCGCACGCGCCAAACAACTCAGACTCGAACACATGATCTGGGAAGAATAGTTTCCTGATCCCACCCGCTCTCACCATCCATCCCACCATGCCCAAACTCTTCATTCCAGGACCCATCGACGTTTCCGCTGAGACCTTCGCCGCCATGAGCCAGCCGATGATCGGCCACCGCGGCTCCGAGTTCGAGACACTGTACGCCTCGCTCCAGCCTACCCTCCAGGCCCTCGCCGGGACCACCCGCCCGGTCTTCCTTTCCACCTCCTCCGCCTGGGGCGTGATGGAGGCCTCGCTGCGCAATCTCGTGCAGAAAAAAGTGCTCACCCTCTGCTGCGGTGCGTTTTCAGACAAGTGGTTCGATGTGGCGAAAAAGTCCGGCTTCGAGGTGGAGAAAATCCAGGTCGAGTGGGGTGAGGCGATCGATCCCGAAGCCGTCCGCGCCAAGCTCGGGGAGGGTGGCTTCGATGCCGTCACCTTCATCCACAACGAGACCTCGACCGGCGTGATGAGCGATCTCGCGGGCGTGGCCAAGGTCGTGAAGTCCTTCCCGGGCGTGCTGTTCATCGTCGACTCTGTCTCTTCCTTTTCCGCCGTGCCGATCGCGATGGACGACCTGAGCATCGACGTCCTGCTCGCCGGAGTCCAGAAGGCCCTCGCCCTGCCTCCCGGCCTGACGGTCTTTGCCTGCTCGGAGGCCGCCATGGAGCGCGCCAAGGCCCAGCCGAACCGCGGCTATTATTTCGATTTCATCGAGTTCGCGAAAAACGCCGACGCTAACAACACGCCGTCGACCCCCGCCATTTCCCTGCTCTTCGGCCTGCAATACATCCTCGGAGAGATCGCCAAGGAGGGCCTCGAAGCCCGCTTCGCCCGCCACGCCAGCAACAACCGGATGATCTCCGACTGGGCGGACAAGCACGGCTTCAAGCACTTCGGCCCGGAAGGCCGCCGCTCGGTCTCCTTGAGCTGCTTCCACACCCCCGAAGGCTTCGACCAGTCCGCCTTCATCAAGGCCCTGAAATCCAAGCACGGCTTCGTCATCAACGGCGGCTACGGCAAGATCAAGGGCCTCACCTTCCGCATCTCCAACATGGGCAACGAGACCACCGCCACGATGCAGGAACTCATTGATGCGATGGATGACGTTCTCGGAGAAAGCACGAAGTTCTGAGCTTTCCGCCCGAAATCCCCTTGCCATACCTGATATGGCCATATAGGGTATGGCAATGAAAATGACGATGCATATCGACGATGACCTGCTGGCGCGGGTCATGAAGGAATATGAGTTGGAAACCAAGACGGATGCCGTCCATTTCGCGTTGCGTGAGCTGGATCGGCGCGCCCGGTTGAAGGTCTTTGCCAAGGAAGGCTTGGGCTTGACCGCCGAAGAATTGAAGGACGCGGTCTTTCCCGAATATCAGCTCGAGATGATGAAGGTCGCCGAGGACGAAAAACCTTATGGAAACGCTCGTCCTGATTGATTCGAACATCTTCATCAGCGTTCTGAACTCCCACAAGGATCCGATCTTGGAGATCACGCGCCGGGTGGAGTTGCACAACGTGGTGTGCTGCGGCGTGGTGAAAGCCGAGGTTTTGCGCGGCATCAAGGGCCTCAAGGCACGCGATCAATTCGAGAGCTTCTTTTCCCTCACCCAGATGGTGACCACCAACGCCAGCCTCTGGGATGAAGTCTGGCAGCTCGCTTGGAAACTGGATCGACAGGGAAAAGTGCTGCCGCTTCAGGACATCGTCATCGCCTGCTGTGCCAACCGCGCCGGGGCCGCAGTGATGACCACGGACAGGCATTTCGACCTGATTGACGGACTCACGGTAATCCGCCCCTGATTATTCGAAGTACGTGTCCTCATGCGAATACGGCGGCGCGCAGCAGCAAAGAAATCGCAGTGGCTCGATCGCCTCGATCTGGTGCCACGCTCCGGAGGGAATGAGGACCGCGTCGCCGATCGTGACCTCACGGACCTCCCCATCGATCTCCATCCGCCCGCTACCCTCAAGCAGGTAGTAGATCTCCTCGCTGAGCGCGTGGTAGTGACGCATCGT
>JANOKL010000144.1:0-2579 GCA_031419215.1 Luteolibacter sp.
ATTCGATGCGTGGCGTCACGGGGATTTCGTCCTGCGCATGAAGAGCAGTTACAAGGCAGAGGAACAGCGCGGAGTGCGGAATGCGTGAGGTCATCCCGCAGACTTATCCGAACTGCCTGACCTGGTCTGTAAATCCTCCGTAAAAAAGCCTTCCGGGGAAGTCCGCCAGGGGAGCATGAACCACCTCATCATGCCCACCCGAACTGCACCGCCGCCACCAGTCCGTAAAGCGTGGTGAGGTAGATCCAGACCAGCGTGAACCAGTAGTGGATCACGGTATCCCTCGGGTTTCCTTTCCAAAGCTCTGAGCGATAGACGAACCACTGGCAATACAGCCGGATGAACCAGAAGACCGACCAGGAAACCGCTGTCCATTTTCCAAGCGTGCTTCTTTCTAACAGAGCCTCCGGAGCTACTAGTGACGGCAGCCCCATGATCACCAGCACCAGGCAGACGAAGAAGGTGTGGACATGGAAGACCGACTCATTCATCGGCGAAAGCTTCCTGGCATCCTCTTTCCATTTCAGCTCCCGGCTGATGGGGACATGAAGCAGCGCGAGCAGGATCAATCCGGCTCCGGCCACACGCAGAGGCCAAACTAGGGTGTCAGGTGCGATCATGATGGAGTGAGGATGAAAACCCGGAGCCACGGTGAAATCCGGAAGCTGTCCGCCGAACGGAAACCTGCTTCCTGCCAGGACTTCCGCCAGGTTCGGATGGAGTGGAAATGCAGGAAACCCGGGCCGAATACGATGAAATTCGCAGTGTCACGAACATGCTCGATCAGGATCACGCGGCCTTCGGCAGTGAGCACTCGACGCGCTTCCGTGAACCATTTCACGCGATCCGCGTGGGTCCGAAGTTCATGAATCGCCAGCAGTCCGAAGATGCCGTCGATGGAGGCATTCGCCACTGGCCAGCGATCAAACGGAGCGGCCAAGGTTCCGGGCAGCGGCGGATAAAGTTTCTTTGCGCGATGGATCGAAGGCTCGCTCATGCACACCGGATCGAAGTGATCGAGCACGAACCATTCGCCGTGCAATCGTTCCCTCAGGGCCAGCGTCGTTTCATCAAATCCCGAGTGCGCGTTGATCCAACTCCCTGAGGATTTCCCAGCCGCATGTGTGAGCCAACCATAGCGATGCAGATCGGAAACATCATACACCCACCACGAGGCAAGAAGCGAGGCGAGCGTCAACCAGAGCGCGAACGCAGTTCCTGTTAGAACAATGGCGGCCAGCCAACCCGAAAGGCAGAATCCGAGAATCAAACCCGCGACGACCACCAGACAAGAGGCCACATAGAACGGCCAGTTGAAGCGCACGATCGCCGCGACGCCCTGGAATCTTCCGCGTTTCATGACGGAGCACCTCCCGGAGTGACGAGTCGTCCGCGCTCCCATCGATACGGCACATCCTCGACCATGAAGGCATTCGCCAGCACCGGAGTGATTCCGGCAAACGGCTCCTCATCAAACATTGCGACCTTCCACGATTTCACCGTCACAGGGCGCGGCGTCCATTCCGAGCGCTTGCCTTCGATCACCACGAAGCGCCCGTCGCCATTGTCATCGAAGGTGAACGGCATCGGCCCGGCAAATTGCCGGGCAGTCCGCCAGTTAGGAAATGGAGACCCCTCCGGTGGTCGGTCTGGCATCGCCGCCGCATCGACTTGGATGTCGAGAGATGGCACTCCATCACGAGAGAAAGTACTTACCCGAATCACACCATCGCGCTCCTCGAGCTTCACCTTCGCGAGGCGGTAGTTGTAGTGTGTGAGGAGATTTCCCGAAACCACCATGCCCGCGCGGTCGGTCTCGCTGCGGAGGATCTTCAGCCCTCGCAAACGTCTCCCCTCTTCATCGCGCATCCGAACGAATACCCGGAACCCGGCGAGGAAGAAATCGCGTCCCAGCCATTTCGGAAACCCGGCGGGGCGCAGATCCTTCGTCCACACCAGCGCCACCGTAATGAAGCCGGAGCCCTCATAGGCGTCGACTTCAAGTTGTGGTGAAATCAGTCCCCGCGCGATCGATTCCGGCACGGCAAATGATAGCGCGATCACCCGGTCGAACCAAGCCTCGACCGGAAACGGATGCTGCTTCAGCCACTTCATGATCAGTCGGATCAGCTCGGAGGATTGGAACCGAATCCACCCTTGGCCTCCAGGTAGCTCCGCATCGCGGCCACCCGGTTCTCCACCCCGAGTCGCTGGAAAACGGCTTCGAGATGCTTCTCCACCGTGCGCGGGCTGATCTCGAGGATCATCGCCACTTCGGCGCTCGTCTTTCCTTCCGCAATCCAGTCCATGATGTCGCACTGGCGTCGGGTCAACATTGGGACGATGCCGGCGGAAACCGCTTGTTTGGGTGGGGGTGAAAACAGCAGCAGCGCCCCGCCATCGGGCCTCGCCAAGGCACCGACCGTGATCGTCCCGCCACCGAGATCCATTTCAAGCTCCACCCAATTCGAGTCGACCGGTGTCTCCCATGAGGCCGCGAGTTTCTCGTGTGTGGGATGACGCTCGTAGTAAGGCCGCGGCAGGTGGGATGACGCTCGTAGTAAGGCCGGGGCAGGTGG
>JANOKL010000145.1:0-4300 GCA_031419215.1 Luteolibacter sp.
GTCGCCGGGACCATAGAGGTTCGTCGGCATGGCGCTGTGATAAAGCAGGCCATGTTGCGCGCGGTAATGCTGGCAGAGTTTCAGACCGGCGATCTTGGCGATGGCATAGGCCTCGTTCGTCGGTTCAAGCGGGCTGGTCAACAGGCAGCTCTCCGGCATCGGCTGCGGTGCCAGCTTCGGATAGATGCACGAGCTGCCAAGGAAGAGCACGCGCTTCACCTCGGCACGACGGCAGCCTTCGACGAGGTTCGAAGCAATGACGAGATTCTCGTAGATGAAGTCCGCCGGGTAAGTGGAGTTCGCATGGATGCCACCGACTTTCGCGGCGGCGATCACGACCGTGTCGGGGCGATGGCTCGCGAGCCAGTTGAAGGTCGAACGTTGATCGAGTAGATCGAGTTCGCTACGGCTGGCGGTGACCACGTCGTAGCCGCCAACTGCGGGAGCCAGGCGGACCATGGCGGAACCAACCATGCCGCGATGTCCGGCGATGAATAGCTTCATGACTGAGCTGTTTTGGATTGGAGAAATTTTTCCCAACGTTTGCCGAACGCAGCCCGAGTGAACTGCTCCTCGAAGCGACGTCGGTTATGCTCACCGAAGGCACGAAGACGGTGTGGATCCGAAATCGCCAAGACCAGTGCCTGCTCGAGTTCGGCAGCGCTTCCAGGAGAAACCAACCAGCCGCCTTTACCCTGTTCGATCGCGTCAGCCACTGCGCCAACCCGGGTCGCCACCACTGGAAGCCCGGAAGCCATGGCATCGAGGACCGCAATGGGAAATTGCTCGGTATGTGACGGAAAGCAGAACAGGTCCGCAGACGCAAGTGCAGCCCACTTCCGATCGCCCCAAGCAGGTCCGTGCCATCGGATTCTATCAGCGTGAGGTCCCAGTCCGAACTCCTGCTTCACTTTCGATTCATCCTCTGGGGACAGCGCGTTTCCGTGAAAGTGGAACTCCACGTGGGGATTCCCTGAGCAGATCGACCGGGCTGCCTCGACGGCCTCGACCCAACCTTTTTCAGGATCCATGGCGGAAAGGTAGGAAACGCGCAGAACCGGGAGTGGAGCGTCCCTTTGCGGACAGGAAGGGGCTTCGATACCGTTTGCCAGACCCGTGCAGAGGCTTTTGGGAAGGAAGTCCGGCCACATTTCAATCAATGCAGGCGAACAGGCCACCCATGAGTCGACGCGTCCGATGGTCGCAGTAATGATCTTCTTCAGCCACCCGGGAGCAGAATCCACGTTGATCCGTGAAGGATCCATGTGCACCCATCCGACCACTTTCGCCCGCGTCAATGTCTTGAGCATCGCAACCATCAGTGAATCCTTGAGAAATGGCCCTCTGAAAAACGCAGGGGTCACAATGACGACTGAAGCTCCTGTCGCCCGCACCAGACGGACCGAACGAATGAGATAACGGGCAAGCTTGAAAAGCTTGCCGATGGAAAATCCGGTAAGTTCGCCCCGGTTCTCGGCATACACTGCGTTGACGTGATGGAGCTTGATCGAGCTCCAGCCTTTTGATTCCTCGATCAATGCTGCGGCCGCAACCGCCTGCCCATGGATCGGCGGATCGGCATGGGCTACAAGGACCACATGGGCTGGTGACATGAAATCAGGCAAGAAAGCCCGCGATGGCGTCGACGACTTCCTGACGCTGGGCTTCGACCAGCTCGGGATAGATCGGGATGCTGAGCACCTCGGTGGCGAGGCGTTCGGACACCGGACATGCCTGGATGGCGTGTGCAGGCAGTGATTCGAAACACACCTGACGATGCAGCGGCACCGGATAGTAAACCTCGCAGCCGATGCCCGCGTTGATGAGATGCTGCTTCAGTGCGTCGCGTTTTCCCTCTCCGATCACACGCAAGGTGAACTGGTTCCAGATGTGGCCGTTGTGCTGGTACGAGACGGGTAGTAGAATGCGAAAACCTTCTTTCTCCAGACGGGCTGCCTGGCCTTCGGGGCAGCAGCAATCGGACTCGATGGCGATCGCAACGCCCGGCAGCGCGGAAAGCTTCTCCGTGTAGAACTCGGCATTGCGGCGGCGACCTTCGGTGTACTCCGAGTAATGGCGGAGCTTCACGCGCAGCAGGGCGCACTGAAGGGCGTCCATGCGGAAATTCGCGCCGACGAAGGAATGGTAGTACTTCGGATGCATCCCGTGGTTGCGGAGCTGCTTGAGCTGCTCGGCGCGGGCATCGTCGTTGGTGGTGATCAGGCCGCCATCTCCAAAGCCGCCGAGGTTCTTCGAAGGGAAAAAACTATAACAGCCGTAGTCACCGATCGTGCCGCAGCCGACTCCTTTGTAGGTCGATCCGATCGCCTGCGCGGCGTCCTCGATCACGGCAAGTCCGTGCTGCTTCGCGAAGGCCATCACCTCATCCATCGCGGCGGACTGACCGAAGAGATGGACCGGCACGATCGCCTTCGTTTTCGACGTGAGTCGTTCCGTCGCAGAGTCGAGGTCGATGTTGAAACAGACCGGGCAGACATCGCAGAAGATCGGAGTAGCCCCGGTGCGGGCGATACAGCCGGCCGTGGCGAAGAATGTGAATGCCGGGCAAAGCACTTCATCGCCCGGCCCGAGGTTCAGCGCCATGAACGCCGCGAGCAGCGCATCGGTGCCGGACGACATTGAGATCGCATGCTTCGCACCAACGAGGGCTGCACACTCGGCTTCGAAGGCGTCGACTTCATCGCCAAGAATGAACCGACCTGTATGAAGGACACGTTCAAAAACCTCCTTCAGCTCGGCTTCGAGCGGAAGATTCTGCGCGTTGACGTCAAGAAGTGGGACGGGCATGGGAGAGATTTTAAAGAGTCGAAGGTCTGAAAGTCGAAGGTCGAAGGTCTGCTGACTTTTAGACTTTCGACCTTAAGACCTTGAGACGGCCGTCAGGCCTTGAGCACCTGGCCTTCGCGAGTGGCGATGGTGGCCATGGCGTTCCGCGTGTCGATGATCAGATCGGCGGAGGCGGCCAGCTCAGTGAGGTTGAAAGCGGCGTGATGGGTGGAAATCACGATGCAGTCGTAGGAGGCGATGATTTCAGGCGACCACGCGACAGACTGCTTGCCCGCCCAGGCCATGTGCTCGCGCGTTGGGCCGACGACGCTGATGTGTGGATCGTGGAAATCGACCTGCGCGCCGAGGGATTTGAAACGGTCCAGCAGTTCAAACGTCGGCGACTCGCGCATGTCATCGACGTTGGCCTTGTAGGCGAGCCCGAGGATCAGGACGCGGCTGCCATTGACCGCTTTGCCGCGGGTGTTGAGGGCTTCCATCGCGCGATTGACCACGTACTTCGGCATCGAGCGGTTGATTTCGCCGGCCAGCTCGATGAAGCGGGTGTGGACGCCGTACTCGCGGGCTTTCCAGGTGAGGTAAAATGGGTCGATCGGGATGCAGTGACCTCCGAGGCCGGGGCCTGGATAAAACGGAGTGAAGCCGAAGGGCTTCGTCGAGGCGGCGCGGATGACCTCCCAGATGTCGATGTCCATCGCATCGGCAGCGATCTTGAGCTCGTTGACGAGCCCGATGTTCACCGCGCGGAAAATGTTTTCGAGGAGCTTCGTCAGTTCGGCAACCTTGCACGAACTCACCGGCACGACCTGTTCGAACACCGCGCCGTAGAGTGCAACACCGACCTCAAGGCAGGCGGCAGTGATGCCGCCGACGACTTTCGGAATGTTCGTCGCAGTGAATTTCGGATTGCCAGGATCCTCGCGCTCAGGGGAATAGACGACGTAAACGCTTTCACCCGCCTTGAATCCAGCGGCCTCGACCCGGCTCAACAACTCCTCATCCGTGGTGCCCGGATAGGTCGTGCTTTCCAGGCTGATTATCTGACCCGCCTTCATGTGCGGAATCACCGACTCGATCGTGTCGACGACGTAGCTGAGGTCCGGTTCGAAATGATGGTCGAGCGGCGTCGGCACGCAAAGGATGACGGCATCGCATTCGGAAACGCGGGCGAAATCGGTGGTCGCGTCGAGTGTCCCGGCCGCGAGGGACTCGGCGATGTGCTCGGAAGGGATGTGCTTGATGTAGCTGCGCCCGGCGTGGATGGCATCGGACTTTGTGGTGTCGATGTCGAAGCCCACCGCGCGAATGCCGGCACGCGAATAGGCAAGCACGAGCGGCAGACCGACGTAGCCGAGACCCACGACACCGATGACGGCGCTGCGGTCCTTGAGTTTTTCCTGGAGGGTCATGCGTGGGCGGGAGCGCCGTAGCGCCCGATCAGTTTCGCGGCTTCAGTCAGGGCCATGCCGGTGACCTGATCCATGTTGTAATA
>JANOKL010000146.1:0-5760 GCA_031419215.1 Luteolibacter sp.
ACCGCCGCCTCGATCTTCGGCGTCGTCGGCCTGCTCGCCGCTGTGGTCGGTGGAAAATACCTGCCGCCCTCCGTCACCGAGGCCCTCACCTTGAAGCCCACCCAGCTCGCCTGGGCGATCATGATCTACGGCTTCGCCGCCAGCGTCCTGCCGGTCTGGATGCTGCTCGCCCCGCGCGACTACCTCAGCACCTTCATGAAGCTCGGCACCGTGGCCATCCTCGGGGTCTTCATCGTCATCCTTCATCCGCCGCTGCACATGCCGGCGCTCACCCCCTTCATCCACGGCGGCGGGTTCGTCGTCCCCGGCCCGGTGTTTCCCTTCGTCTGCATCACCATCGCCTGCGGAGCCATCAGCGGCTTCCACGCCCTCATCGCTTCCGGCACCACGCCGAAACTCCTCGCCCGGGAAAAGGACATCCGCCTCGTCGGCTACGGCTCGATGGTCGTGGAAATGCTCGTTTCCCTCATGGCCATCATCGCCGCCTGCGCCCTCCAGCCCGGTGAATACTTCGCGATCAATTCCCCCGTGCCTCCCGGCGATACCGTCGCCCTGACAGCTCAAATGGAGAAGATCAGCGCCATTGACTCCAAAGGCACCTACAACGTCACCCAAGCCGACATGCTTCGGATGACCCGCGACATGGGAGAGCCCACTACCGTCAAACTCGCCAACGGTACCATCGTCAATGACTACCCCACCATGGTCGGAAAAACCGGAGGAGCCCCCACCTTCGCCGTCGGCATGGCCCACCTCTTTGCCCAGGTCATCCCCGGGAAAACCGCGCTCTCGCTCTGGTATCACTTCGCCATCATGTTCGAGGCGCTGTTCATCCTCACCACCCTCGATGCCGGTACCCGCGTCGGCCGCTTCATCCTTCAGGATCTGTTAGGAAATATTTCCCCGAAACTCGGCAACACCAACTCCTGGCTAGGCAATGTCCTCGCCACCGGCCTGCTCGTCGCCGCCTGGGGCTTCTTCCTCTATCAGGGCGCCATCGACCCCGCCGGCATCGCCAAAAGTTTGTGGCCGATCTTCGGCATCTCGAACCAGCTCCTCGCCGTCATCGCCTTCTGCCTCGGCACCGTCATCCTCATCAAGATGGGCAAGGCCCGTTACTGCTGGGTCACGGCCGTGCCGATGCTTTTCCTGACCGTCGTCACCTTCTCCGCCGGTTACCTGAAACTCTTCTCCGCAGGCTCCGCGGGCTTCTTCCCGGAAATCACCAAGCAGCAGGCCCTCATCGCCACCGGGATCAGTGGAGACGCCCTGAAAGCCGCCGAAACCGCCCTCTTCAACGCCCGAATCGACATCGCCGTCACCCTCACCTTCCTCACCTTCGTCGGCATCATCGTCCTGGGCACCGCCCGCGAATGCTGGCTCCTCCTCACCAAACGAAAGGCCATCGTCCTGAGGGAAAGCGAATACGTGGTGCTGGAGTGACGACACTCTTGTCGTAATTTCATCGTGCACGCTGACTTGGGGATAAAAGTGTCCCCGCTCCATTCAATGCCCCAAAGCTGACCAAGGACGCCATCAGTCCCAGTGAAATGACTACGGGACATTGATTGCAGTGTATCTCCTGGGTCTCGGCACCTTCTCAGTCCGGGTTTATTAGTAGAACGACCCCAAGCTCAGCGACCGCGGAATGCGGCGCGGCACTTGCATGGTGGGCGGAAAGGCGGCGGCGGAAGCAAATACCGTGACGCACCGAGCTCTTCGCCGCAGCGCATCGTTAGGCGACGTTGGATTCATTGGACGGGTGACTTATGGTTCAGTTTCCACGGGCCGTCACCTGTGTCGAGATACTGCCAGACCGTCTCGTGCTGGGTGGGGTCTCCCGGCCGCTTGTAGCGAATGTGAAAATAAGCTGCTGCTCCGTCGCCCTCGCCAACACCAACGGATGTGACGTTGTAGGTTGGATACTCTCGGAGGAAGTCAGCTTTCACGTTGCTGTTTCTTGGGCCGCCGCAACCGGAAAGGAGCATGGCTGCAAGAAGGAGTGGAAATGCTTTCGTTCTCACGGGAGAAGCGCGGAGCCGCCAACGTCGAGGTGTGGCACCGGCTACCGGCGGCGCCGCTCCGACTGTGAGTTAAGGTTTGTAATCACGAGAATCAATCTAACTCGGAGCGGGTAGCCGGTTGTCCACCACCGTCTTGTTGGGCCTTCTTCGATTTCGGAATAGGTGGCTCCGCCTCCCGAGAGAGCGTTTCAATGGTAGTCCGAATTGCCTTGGCCATCTCGCTTACGATCTTCCAGTCCAAGTGGATACTCCATGTGCCATTAACCCAAGTAACCCCCTTCTGCGCGAAGGTGAACCGCCAATCGTCCCAAGGACCCTCGATTCGCTCGTTGCGAAAGGCTGTCCAATCCTCGACCTTAGCCATGAGCTCAAACAGCTTTCCAAGATTCTCAATGTCCATATAGCGGCCGAACTGAAGTGACAAAGGTCCACTGCTCCACGATAGGGCTAGCGTCTCACCATCGCCTTGGTAATTGCCTTTGTGCAGGGTCAGTTGACCTGATTCGAACTTCCATTTCTTGATGTCCTCACCTAACGCCACTGATGCGAGCAATGTGAGTGCGCTGAAAGCGGTGATGATGGTTCGCTTCATATTCTTGCCCAACAGTATTTATTCGTAGGATCTGGCTGCACGATATCAGCGGAGTCCGACTTGGGTTCAGGATGGCTGAGATCCTTGATTTGACAACGATTTTATTGGGTCATCGGGTTGATATCGGGGCGTTCAGGGGGCGGTCCGCCGCGCCGACCTGCCGGGGCTGATATCAGGGAAGAATTGCGGATTTCGGATATTTAAAGAACTTCGATCCACGACTCACTCCCCCACCACACTGACCACAATCTCCCGGTGATGCGGGGCGCGGCGGTGCTCGAACAGAAAGATCCCCTGCCAGGTGCCGAGGGTCATCCGGCCACTCATCACCGGGATCACTTCGCTGGTCCGTGTCAGGGCCATGCGGATGTGACTGGGCATGTCGTCCGGGCCTTCCAGGGTGTGGACGAACCACGGCGTGTCCTCAGGGACGAGCTTGTCGAAGAACACCTCCAGGTCGCGTCGTGCGCTGGGATCGGCGTTTTCCATGATCACGAGGCTGGCGCTGGTGTGTTTCACGAAGACGGTGACCGTGCCGGTGGAAATCCCGGATCTCCCGACGATGGAAGCCACCTCACGGGTGATCTCGTAGGTGCCCTTTCCGCGGGTGCGGAGGTCGAAGCTTTCAGCGTGGGCAGACATTGGGGAAGAGGTGGGTGGTAAGTTGTAAATGGTGAATGGTGGAAGACTCCCTACAACTTACCATTTACAATTTACTATTTACTAATCTCTCCCCCACCCCTCCAGCGCCCATTTACCGAGCGCGGAACCGGACTCCATCGCAGCGTGCGCCTCGCGGAGGGTTTCCGGGGAAATGGGGTGCAGGGTGTTTCGGAGGATGGGCTTGAGTTAATTGGCGTCGATGACCTTCGCGATGTACGCGAGGATTTCGCCTTGGCGGTGCATGTCGGCGGTCTTGAACTTGGCGCGGGCGAACATCCACTCCCAGACGACGGTCGCGCATTTCATCTTCATCGGGTCGCCGGCATTCACGGGTGCCGAGGGCTCGACGATCAGACCCAGCGTTCCGAAGGGCGCGATGAGTTCGCCGGTCTGTTTCCAGTAGAGGTCGGGGAGGTGGAGATTGATGATCAGCGGCAGCTCGGCGATGCCGAGTGGCGCCAGTTGGGAGGCGAGCGGCTGGTGGTGGTTGATCACGTCGTCGGCCCCCATTTCACGACACCACGCGATGCTCTCCGGTCGCGAGGCGGTGGCGATGACCCGCAGGCCCGCGCGCTTCGCGAGCTGGATCAGCACCGATCCGACGCCTCCTGCACCATTGAGGATGAGCAGGGCCTTTCCGGCGTCGGCTCCATCCATATCGACGCGCATCCGCTCGAACAGCAGCTCCCAGGCGGTGATCGCCACCAGCGGCCAGGCGGCGGCTTCGGCGAAGCCAAGGGTCGAGGGCTTGCGGGCGACGAGACGTTCATCGACAGCCTGGAGCGGAGCATTGCAGCCGGGTCGCATCACTTCCCCGGCGTAGAAGACCTCATCGCCTGGCTTGAAATTCGTCACCTCCGATCCGACCTCCAGCACCGTGCCAGCGGCATCCCAGCCGAGGATGCGTGGCTGTGGCAGAGGGGCTGCGCCGAGGCTCTTGCGGATCTTCGTGTCGACCGGATTCACCGCGACGGCCTCGACTTTCACAAGCAGGTCACGCGGTCCGACGACCGGCTGCGGTGCTTCAAACCAAAACAGGCATTCGGGATCCGTGACAGGCAGATAGCAGCGGGCACCAATGGCGTTCATGACCCTTTCCATGGCGGAAGTTTCCGCCTGCGGCAATCACGGTTTCAATCCGACCCAGGCCGTGCCCCAAGAGATGATCCAGGGCAGCGTCAACAGGCTGATCACGGTGGTGGCCACTACGATCTGCACCGCGATGCCGGGTCGACCGCCGTAGATCCGCGCGAAGAGGATCGGCGTCATCGCCGCGGGCATAGCGGCCTGGACGACGAGGACCTGCTTCAGTTCGAGCGGGATCGGGAGGAATTTCGCCGCTGCGAGGATGATCGCCGGGGAAATCACGAAACGCACGAGCGAGCCGCCGAGGATGATTTTCGCCGAGGGCCGTTCCTTGCCGAGCAGGTCCCACATCATCGCGCCTGTTAGAACGATGGCCACGGGAAAGGCCCCGCTGCCTAGCATTTTCATGGACTCACGCATCGGCGCGATCAACCAGCCCTGAAGAGCGGTCCCGCCGACTTTGGGTGGTGTTAGATACTGGTCCACTCCCAGTGCCATCAGCAGCAGGCCACCGACCACGGCAAAGACCGGACCATTGATCAGCTTCCGCCACTCGATGCGGGTGCCTCCGCTCATCAGCATCACGCCGACCGACCACATCGCGAGCTCGACGCCAAGATTGTGCACAAAAAGCACCGATAGCGCGCCGATGCCCCATAGCTGCTCGACCACCGGGATCGCCGTGTATCCAAAGTTCTGCACCCCTGCGGAAAGCGCGAAGGTCCGCCGGCCGGTGCCATTTTCCAGCCCGATCAGTTTTCCCACGAGCCATCCACAGACGATCCCGGAGATCGGCAGGAAAAAGCCCAACAGAACCGACCACCCGACCGAGGAAAAACTCCGCACCGCCTCGCTGCCGAGGATCTTGTCGAGGATCAGGCAGGGATACATCACGTGAAATACCACGTGCATCACACCCTCATCATGCTCACGCCTCAGCACGCCGACCTTTCGCAAGGCCGCGCCTGCCAGAATCAGCAGGTAAGCCGGAAGGATCGAGAGGATCACCAATTTCGCCGACAGCACGTCGCGAGCCTTGCCTCACGGCTGCCCGGGCACAATGCCGAACTCGACGAATCCGACCCAGTTCCGCACTTGTCGGACCCCCTCGACCTGCCAAAGTTCTGCGAGCCATGGCCTACCTCGACGAACATTTTCTTCTCCATTCGCCCACCGCCGAACGTCTTTTCCATGAAGTCGCGAAGGACCAGCCGATCCTTGACTACCACTGCCATCTCTCGCCGAAGGAAATCGCCACCGACCAACGTTGGAAAAACCTCAGTGAACTCTGGCTCGGCGGCGACCACTACAAATGGCGTCTCCTCCGCGCCAATGGCATCGACGAGGAACTCATCACAGGCGATTCCACGCCGCGCGAAAAATTCCAGGCCTGGG
>JANOKL010000147.1:0-4843 GCA_031419215.1 Luteolibacter sp.
CGCTGAGGTCCGCTCCGTGGCAGGCGGTGCAGTTGGTGGTGTAGATGGACTGACCCGCGGCGACGATGGAGGAATCGGCCGCCCAGACGGTGACGAGCTTGGCGTCGTCGATGGTGGCAAGGGCCTTCTCGAGTTCATCCTGGCGCGCCTTTTCCACGACCACGAGAGCCTCTTGGACGATCTCATGATCGGTCTTCAGGAGGTTGGTGTGATAGTAGACGGTCCAGTAGATGACGGTGAAAACGACTGCTCCGTAGAAGGTGAAAAGCCACCAGTTCGGGAGCATCTGGTCGTATTCCTGGATGCCGTCGAATTCGTGCGGACGGAGAACGACCTCGCCCTTTTCGCGGGCATAGTCGCCGTGTTTCGGTCCGGAGCTGTTGGAGTCTGACATGGTGATGAAGTGTTCAGGGATTCTTGTTAGGCTCCTCAAGTGGCAGCGAGGCAAGGTGCTCGCGCTCGCCCTGCTTCATCCGCAAGGCCCGGATGGTGGCGATGACGAAGACGCCGAAGATCAGGACGAAGGACAGCACCGGGATGATGGCGGTCCATTGATCGTGGGAAACGCGGTGGAACATGGCGGTGGGGAGTTTGGCGAATTAGTGGGCCTGGATCGTCGCCGCCGGAACCTCCGGCTTGCGGTGCGAGTCGGGATTCAACATGGAAGGCTCGGCAGGCTGGTCCTTTTTGACCTCGCGATAGGCACCGAGCTTCTGGAGATAGGCGGTCATGGCGGCGAACTTGCTGGCGGCGAGTTGGTCGCGGAGAGCGAGTCCCTGGAGCTCCGGCTTGTCAGGAAGGTAGACCTTCGCCGCGATGAGCGAGTCCGCGATTTCCATCGCCTGGACCTGCGCCATGTCGAGGATCTCATCACTTTTCATCGCAGGCCACGGCACGCCGAGACGGACCTGGGTGGCGATCTTTCCGGGAAGGGACTTCATGTCGGTCTTGTCTTCGAACAACCAGGGATAAGCGGGCATGTTCGAGCCGGGCGAGGTTTGGCGCGGATTGAGGAAATGGTTGAAGTGCCAGTCGTTGCCGCGCTTGCCGGAGCGCATGTACTTCGCGCCCTGGACGAGGTCGCCACCTTCGCGGGCAAGGTCCGGGCCGGTGCGCTTCGAGCCCCACTGGTAGGGATGATCGTAAATCGACTCGCCGAGGTGCGAGTAGTCGTCGACCTTTCCAGCCCGTCCATAACGCATCACATCGGGCTGCAAGGTCCGGATCATCTGCGAGTGGCAGTTGTAGCAACCTTCCGCGACGTAGAGATCGCGACCGGCGAGCTCCAGCGGCGTGTAGAGTTCCTGAAGGCGGCCTTCGATGTTCTTGTCACGGTTCACCACCAGCGAGGGGATGATCTGCGAGGCACCACCGATGGCGACGGCGATGAAGACGAGCACGGTGAACGGGATGTAGTTTTCCAGCAGGCTGTCGTGCCAGCGCGCCCAGCCGCCGTTCGACTTGCGGAAGGCGGTGACCCCCTTGATGCCGAGGGCGATGGCGACGATCAGCGCCGCCTTGTCGGCATGCGGAGGCAGGAAGAACCAGAGGATCGTGAAGGCGATGCCGAGCATGATGTGGGCGATCGGGTCGCTGATCAGGGTCTCGCCGAGGGACATGCGGTCCTTGCGGGTCTTCTCCAGAATGACGACCTCCGCCGTGTCATTCGTCGCCACACCCGAGCGGGCGGTTTTCCAAATATTGAAGGCGCAGAGCCCGAAGCCGATCAGATAGAAGAGTCCGCCGACCGAGCGCAGGAAGTAGAAGATGTGGATGCTCTCCAGCGTTTCCACGAACTTGTATTTCAGCGTGGCTCCACCGGGATTGGCCTCACCCAGCATCAGGCCCTGCATGATGCCCGCACTCCACATCGCGACCACGTAGAGAAGGATGCCGACGAGCCCGATCCAGAAGTGCATGTTCGCAAGCGACTGCGACCATAACTTGGTTTTCCAGAGGCTTGGAGCCAGCCAGTAGAAGAGTCCGGCAGCCATGAAACCATTCCAGCCAAGCGCACCGGAATGGACATGGCCGATGCCCCAGTCGGTGTAGTGGGAAAGCGCGTTGACGGCGCGAATTGAGAGCAGCGGTCCCTCGAAGGTCGCCATGCCGTAAAAGGTGATGGCGGCGACGAAGAACTTGATCACCGGATCGGTGCGGAGCTGGGCCCAGGCACCACGCAAGGTTAGCAGACCATTGAGCATGCCGCCCCACGACGGTGCCCAGAGCATCAGCGAGAACAACATGCCGAGGTTCTGCAACCAGCGCGGCAGGTCGGTATTCAACAGATGGTGGGGACCGGCCCAGATGTAGATGAAGACCAGCGACCAGAAGTGGACGATCGAGAGCCGATAGGAATAGACCGGCTTGTTCGCCGCCTTCGGCAGGAAATAGTACATGATCCCAAGGATCGGCGTCGTCAGAAAGAAGGCTACGGCGTTGTGGCCATACCACCACTGGACGAGCCCGTCCTGAAGCCCGCCGAAGATCGGATAGGAATGGGTGAGCGAGGTCGGCAGCGAGAGGTGGTTGACGATGTAGAGCATCGCCACCGTCACGATCGTCGCGATGTAGAACCACAGCGCCACATAGAGCGAAGGTTCATTGCGCTTCGCCAGGGTCCAGAAGAAGTTGATCGCAAAGACCACCCAGATCACCGCCACTGCGAGGTTGATCGGCCAGATCAGCTCGGCGTATTCCTTGCCACGGGTGAGGCCTGCCGGAAGCGTGATGGCGGCGGCCACGATGATGAGCTGCCAGCCCCAGAAGTGCACTTTTGTTAGAATGTCGGAAGCCATCCGCGCCTTGCACAATCGCTGCGTCGAGTAATAGACGCCGGCGAACATCATGTTTCCGACGAAGGCGAAGATGACCGCATTGGTATGCAGCGGACGAAGGCGGCCAAAGGTCAGGAACGAGACCCCGTCGCCCTTGAACAGGCCGAAGGAGATCTGCTCGACAAACTTGCCGTTCATCTGCCACCACGAAAGCTGGGTGGCGATGATCACGCCCACCAGCATGCCAACCAGCCCCCAGATGATGGAGGCGGACATGAAGCGGCGAACGGAGGTGTCGTCGTAGGTAATGGTGGTGGTGCTCATGGGATGGAAGGAGGATTGCTGGGCTTCACAACGGAAGGCGTGATGGAACGGATCGGAACAAGATCAAGCGGCAGCAAGGAGTCACGCTCCGGGCTGGAGCGGCGGGAGCGCCAACGCTCGGCGGCGAAGCAGGCGATGAAGATTCCCGTCAGGCAGGCGGAGACGAGGACGGTGAGGGCGATGACATTCATGGTGGCCGATGGACCGATCAGATCAGGCTTCAGGCCGCCGTGCTCGGCGTGGATTGCTCAAGAGTGCCCGGATTCTCTCGCCAGACCCTGGCATGCGGCGGCTTCCGGGTTTCATTCCATTCGAGGAAAAGGTCGCTGATCACGCCCGGCAGCGAGCGCTCAGGGAAATGCTCCGGATTGATCACGGCATGACAATTCCCCGCCTCATCCGACGGTGGCTCGACCGCGATTCGGAACGCACTTTCAAGATCACGTGTGGCGACTTCCGCCAACGGATGGTCGAGCACGACGTGCCCGCGATCGGCAAAGGCGCGCAGGATCTTCTTCAGGCCGCAAGGTCCGTCGGGAGGACAGTTCGGACAGGGATCGCCCAGTCCAAGCAGGCCGCGCAGCCCGGGATCCGCGGCGATCATGGTGAGCAGTTCCGGAGTAACCGCCAGCCAGCGGTCCTGCGACGCGTCGTCGTAGCGATTCAAATAAACAGCCACTCCCGGAGCAAAGCTCGCCCCTGATGGATGGGTGATGATCAGCGAGACAGCCTCGTTCACTTCACCCGTTCCGGTGAGGAGCCATTGATGAAATGCGTCGATCGGTGCGGTCAGCATGAGGCGGATGCTCGGTCCGTTTTTCTCCGCTGGCTCCGCATCCCTTCTTCAAGAGCGTGCGGATTTTCTCGTGAATCGACTCAGCGCTACGCGTGCGAAGCTTTTGAAAGGAGTCATCGACTGATTCAAGAGTTACCGCAGGGTTGGTGATTCATCTTGATGAAATGCCACCAGTTGGTTTCTCTGATTGGGTCCGCTCCAGCGGATGGGGATGTGAGAGTCTCCGCAACTAGCGGTCGGCATCGACCGCAAAACGATGCCGCCAAACCGACCAAACGGCCGGGGAGGCGGTGGCGTATGTCCAGGCCGCCTTTCGGGGATGGCTAAAGGCCATCGCGGTCGTCTAGTTGCGACCCTCTCAACTCCCCGTCCACCAGGAAGGATTACTTTCAACACTGCCTTCCCAATGAAACCAATCTCATTCGTGTTGCTCGCTGTCACGGCAATGACAGCTCTCCTCCCCGCACAGGAGCCCGCCCCCGGAAATCCCCCCGCTGAGGCAGACACTTACATTCCCAGCACCCTCGAAGTCCCCCCCTTCGTCCCGCCCGCCCCCATCGAGCCAAAACTCCCCCTCACCGACGCCGAGGCCACCTTTGTCCTCCGCGATGAGAAAGGCGCAACCACCACCGTCCAGCGCGGCCAAGCCTCAATGGCCGCTGATCTTCCAGAGCCCCCGCCTGCTCCCGAAAACCCGCCAATCCACCCCTGGCACCCGCTGCCAAAAGTCGTCACCATCAGCATGGGCGGAGTCATCTACGACCAGCGCGTCAGCCTCGTCCACTGGCAGCACCCAGTCACCAAGACCCCTTACGAAGCCGTTCTCGGCTTCGACCTCAGCCTCCTATCGCCCATCACTCGCTTCATCCGCGAAGGCGTCCCCCACAACGCCACCCTCCTCTTCTCCCAAACCACCAGCACCGGCCCCATCGCCCAACGACTCGCC
>JANOKL010000148.1:0-4034 GCA_031419215.1 Luteolibacter sp.
ATTGTCGATACTGCCGAGTCGCGCGCCACCCGCCGTCGCGAGGCCCTTGCCAATCGTTCCCGCGCTCCCAAGTCGGTGGTTGACCTCATGGCTTCATGGTCCGATCAGCCACCATGGCCGGAAGGCCCTCGTCTCTATGCTGAGGTCGAGACGTCCTCGAAGAAATACATCAATCTCCGTCCTGATGACTATGGAGTCTTGCCCCGCATCCAAACGGGTCCCGGCGAACTGCTTGAAATCAAGATCACTCTTCCCGAATCCGAACCCGGAGAGAAAATCCACGTCGAGCTTCCCAACGGTGGCTCCTTTTCAGACTCGGAAGTAGTAGGCCGCATCTATGATATTGAGGCCGGAAAGTCGTTCTCATTCAGCATTTTTGCGGACGACGCCCGTGGCAACTGCAACGTGAAAATGCGACATCAAGGCCATACCCGTTCCATTCCTTTGTGGGTGGGCGAGCCCGAGGAAAACGGTTCCTGATCCTCGGAATTTCAAATCTTCCCTATCTCGTCTTTTTTTAGATTCATTTCACACCAATAGAACTTCCTTCCATGAAACCATCGCTCCTCCTCAAGACCGCGCTGCTTCTCTCGCTTGGCTCTCTGCAACTCCCTGCAAACACCTCCTGTGGTCTGCCGAATAGCTCCGATCCCGGCGATGGATGCCCGACTTGCGACAACCCCGACGGCGAATCCGGCTCCGGTTCACAAGGCCCGTCGCCCTCATCACCCTCCACGACCGCCATCTGTGAGCTGGATTGCCCTTCGAGGATCATCGGAGCGAACCATGGCGGAGCGCTCCTGCACACCACCGACCTCGAAATTCCCGGGGCAGTGAGCGGCCTCCCGCTTAGCTTTACCCGTTACTACAACAGCCGTGATGCGGAGACGTCCGGCGACCTCATGGGCCACGGGCGCACTTGGAGTCATTCGCTGTCCTGGCGCATGTCCGCTGCTGGATCTTCCAGACGCATCTTCTTCCCATCTGGGCGCATGCTTGAGTTCGCGCCCGCCGGCTCATCCACCTACCTCGGCCAAGCCTCCTCGCTCTTCACACCCGTCACCGGAAATGGCGAGCGCCTCCACAACATTGGGAATTTCTGGTACATGGTGGTTCCCGGAGGAGCCGTCCACACTTTCGAGCGGGTGGTCCGCAGCGACGGCGCAGTCCTCTTTCATCCCCGTTCGAGCAAGGACACGCGTGGAAACACCCTCACCTACACCACGAATACGGCCGCCCGCATCACCAAGGTCGCCGATGCCGCCGCGAACTCCATCACCCTCACCTACGCGCAGGAAACCATCAACCGTCGCGCTGCGGTCAATCTCCACACCATCAGCTCTCCTCCCGTGGTGGGCTGGAACGAGGTGATCATTCCTGCCGGGGCCTCCTTCCGCTGGATCTAGGCCGTCTCCGCCTCGGTTGCCTACTTCGACGTCTCAGAAATCAAGTTCTACAAGTCCAATGGCAGCGGCGGTTACACCCTCTTAGGCGGCACCGCCTATGGCACCGGCCCCGCCATCGACGATGGTCCGAACACCTTTGACAAAGTCTTCGATAACAACGGCTCAACCCGCTTCACCTTCTGCCGCCCGAATGCCGGGATCGCCGGGCTCGACCTCGGAGTCAGCGGAGCCGCCTCCGTCACCAAGATCCGATATCACATTATGGGCATGTTCTCCGGTGAACTGAACAAGTTTGTCGGCATGCGCTTTGAGGGCATGCTGGAGCAGCCTCAAAGCATCACCGTCCTTGCTTCTGCAACGGCCTCCACCGGCCAGTCCGTTTTGTTTGACTACGGCACGCACCTTGACGCTTCCATCGGACAGAGCCACACCGTTCTGGAAAAAGTCCGCTATCGCAATTCTGCCTCCGTCGTCACCGATGAGGCCACCTTCACCTGGGTCACCGCCCAAGACGGGGGATCGCCCTGCGTTTTGCGCTCACGCGAGCCGCGCAGCACAAGCTCGAATCCCGACATCGCCTTTGACTACTATCCCGGTGACATCGCCGTCAAAGGCCAGCCCCAGCAGGTCAAGAGCGGCAACCCCGCCAATCCCATCGTCCTGCTGACCTCCGATCCCAGCGCCACCTACAAGTTCACAGCCCCGGACGGTGGCGAGCACAGCATCGTCAATACCAACGGCACCGCCTACCTCCCGTCCTCCACAGCCGACGCCGCAGGCAAGACCACTAGCTACACCTGGACGGCCTCGCGCTTCCTCGCGTCCCGCACGACGCCATCCGGCACCGCAAGCTACACCCGCAACGCTTTCGGCCAGCCGCTGACCACCACCCATCCAGACGGCCTCGTGGAAACCAACACCTACGACTCCGTCGGACGCCTCCTCACCAAGACCCTCGCCGCCCCAGGCCAGCTTTCCCGCACCACCACCTACACCCGCGATACCAACGGACGCGTCACCCGCACTACCTACCCGGACAGCTCCTACGAGGACTTTACCTACAGCACCTTCGGCCTCCTCACCACCGTCCGTGAAACCAACGGCTCCTTCACCCGTCACGCCTACGACACCACCAGCGGCTCACCCACCGCAGGCCTCCGCCTCAGCACCACCCGCGGACTCGCCACAGCTACCGCCACCACCGGCGGGGAAACGATCAGCTTCAGCTACTATGGCCCGTCCGATCCCTCCGGCTCACCCGCGCGTCTCCTCGCCTCCGAGACCGATCCCCGCGGACGCACCACCTCCTACCAGTACGACCACGCCGGACGCCTGCTCAAGACCACCTACCCGGACGGTTCCTTCCGCCAGCTCGTCCTCGATGAATTTGGCAACAAAACCAACGAATTTGACGGCACCAGTCTCGAAGCATGGACCTACGACGACTTCCGTCGCCCGCTGACCCACACCGACGCCCTCGGCGGCGTCACCACCTACGACTACGGCCTGAACGGCACCGCCTGCTCCTGTTACGGAGCCGGTGCACCCACCCTCGTCACCAGCCCCGCCGGGCGGAAGACCCGCAGCATTTACGATCTCAAGTCCCGCCTCATCCAGCAGATCCAGGGCTACCTTACCGCAGAGGCCGCCATCACCACCCACACCCGGGATTCGCTTGGCCGCATCACCTCCACCACCGATCCGGACGGCATCATCACCAGCTACACCTACGATTCCAAAGGCCGCACCCTCAGCACCACCCTCGCGCCCTTCGGTCTGAACCTCATCACCTCCTCCACCTACAGCGCCTACGGTGACACCCTCAGCACCACCGCTCCCGGTGGTCGCACCACCACCATGGCCTATGACAAGATGAGCCGCACCGTTTCCATCACCGATCCCCTCAGCACGGTCACCACCCTTACCTACGATCTCGGCGGACGCCGCACCGCCCTCACCGAGGCCAGCGGCACCGCCCTGGCCCGCACCACCGGCTTTGCCTACGACCTGTTCGACCGCCTTACCAGCACCACCTATCCCGACACCACCACCACGAGCCAGACCTACCACCCCGGAGGCGAAATCGCCACCACCACCGACGAACTCGGGCGCAGCTCCAGCAGTGACACCACTCTCGTCACCTGGACGGATTCCCTCAGCCAGTCCTGGACCTCCTTCGCCCGCACTTCCACGGATCCCGTTGGCTTCACCACCACCAGCTACGGTCCGCCCAGCGCCAGCACCGGCGGCACCCGCCGCATCGTCAGCCCCGGCGGGCGCATCGCCGAGGCCTACATGGACGAGAATGGCCGCACCACCCTCAGCCGCAGCGGCCTCGTCACCGGCACTTCCGGCCTCACTGCCGATGTCAGCGACACCGTCATGACCTACGATGCCGACGGCCTTCTCCTCACCTCCACCACCGATCCCAGCGGGCTCAACCTCACCACCACCAACACCTACGACGCCCTCGGACGCACCAAGACCACCAAGACCACCAAGGACCCGCTCAACCGCACCACCACCTTCACCTACGACGATCGCGGCAACCTCCTCACCACCAAGCTCCCGGACAACCGCCAGCACACCGCCACCTACGATGCCCTCTCGCGCCTGAAAACCAGCACC
>JANOKL010000149.1:0-2017 GCA_031419215.1 Luteolibacter sp.
GCGTTTCGGCACCCTCCTTAGCCATCCCTACCTCGACAAGGCCCTCACCGACCCTCGAGTCAAAAAAGCCCTCGACCGACTCGATCTCGAATAGCCCGTCTTCCATTCGTCATTAGGAAATTAGTCATTCGTCATTTCTACAATGTATCTCGTCACCATCGGCCTCGAAGTCCACTGCCAGATCAACACCCGGACCAAGATGTTCTGCGCCTGCCGCACATCTTTTGCGGAGGATCCGAACACCAACACCTGCCCGGTCTGCCTCGGCCTGCCCGGCGCCCTTCCCGTCCTCAACCGCGAGGCCATGGAAAAGACCCTGCTTTCCGGCCTGATGCTCGGCTGCGGCTCGCCCGAGCTCTCGAAGTGGGATCGCAAGAACTACTTCTACCCGGACATGCCGAAGAACTACCAGACGACGCAGTTCGACCTGCCTCTCTGCATCGGCGGCGGCGTCCCGCTCTACGAGCACTGCTACCCGACCGATGCGCGGAAGAGCATCAAGACCCCGAACAAAGTCGTCCGTCTCAACCGCATCCACCTCGAGGAAGACGTCGCGAAGTCCACCCACCTCGGCACTACCTCGCTCATCGACTTCAACCGCGCCGGCACGCCGCTGATGGAGATCGTGACCGAGCCCGACATCGAGACCGCCGAGGAAGCCTGCGCCTACCTACGCTCACTCCAGATGATCCTCGTCCAGGGCGGCGTGTCCGATGCCGACATGGAAAAGGGCCAGATGCGCTGCGACGTGAACATTTCCCTCCGCGAAAAGGAAAGCGATCCGCTCGGAGCCAAGGTCGAGTTGAAGAACCTGAACTCCATCTCCGCCATCCGAAAAGCGATCCATCATGAAATCGAGCGCCAGGGCGAGGAACTCAGCGCCGGCATTCCGCAGATCCAGTCGACCCGTCGTTGGGACGACGATCGTGGCGAGACCCAGCTCATGCGCACCAAGGAGGACGCGCACGACTACCGCTATTTCCCCTGCCCCGACCTGCTGCCTGTCCGCACCGAACCGCTGCTCGCCAAGGTCCGCCCGCTCGTGCCCGAGCTGCCACACGCCAAGGCCGCGCGCTTTGAAAAGGACTTCGGCGTCACCGCCTACGATGCCTCCGTGCTGTCTTCGGACAAGGACCTCGCGAACTACTTCGAGGCCGCTTGCTCCGCCAGCATTCCGGGAAAGAAGGTCGCCAACTTCATCATCAACAACCTCCTCGGCACCCTCAACGAACAGTCGCTTTCCATCGCCGACTGCCCCGTGCCGCCGGAGAAGATCACCGCGCTGTTAGGCCTCGTCGAGGATGGCACGCTCGCCTCCAGCCAGGCACGGGAAGTCTTCGTCGTGCTGTTCGAAAGCCCGGACAAAGTCCCGGCCGACATCGCCAAGGCCCTCGGCTTCGAACCCACCGACGCTGGTGAACTCGACGGACTTTGCGATCAGGTCATCGCCGCGAATCCGGAAAAGGTCGCCGAGATCAAGGGCGGCAATGACAAGCTCCTCAACTGGCTCACCGGCCAGGTCATGAAGGCATCTTCCTCCAAGCCGAACCCGAAGCAGGTCACCGACCTCCTGAAGGCGAAGCTGGGCTGAAGGCCCCTTGGACTATTTTTTCAACTCCAGCACCTTGAGGCCCTTCACCCGCTTGAATTCCTTGCCGTTGCAGGTGACGAGGGTTGATCCGAGTTGGCGGGAGTGCGCGGCGATGAGCAGGTCCATGGGGCCGATGGGCGTTCCCTTTTTCTCCAACTCCACCCGGATCCCCGCATACGCGCGGGCGGCTTCGAGATCGAAGTCCAACACCCGATAGATTGAAAAAAGGTCTTCAAGCTGCCGGAAGCGGATCGGATTCCCGGATTTCTCCGCTCCGGTCCAAAGCTCCGCTGCGACAATCGAGGAAATGGCGGTCTGATCACAGGGTGGCAGCGCCTTGAACGAAGCCTGCCCCCTCAGCACCAAAATGCAGGCACTGGAATCCAACATGAACGTTTCGGGATGGTCGGCTTGTTTTACCATTCC
>JANOKL010000150.1:0-6384 GCA_031419215.1 Luteolibacter sp.
GCGCAGGCGGAGCTGCTGTGTGCGGAGTGGGTGTGAGGAGCAGGGATACCTTCCACGTCCCGGCTCTCTGCGTGGGAAATGTCGGGCGTCTTCAGGGCTGCCTCGATGCGCGACCTTCAGATCGCCGCTTTCAGTCCGAGAAAGTCTGCGAGCGATTTGACGGCGCTGCGGGCGTGCGTGGCGGAGGTGGTTTGCTGTGAGATGACGGCGAGTTTTCCTTCGCCCCGGTCTGCTTTCACATCGGCATGGCCGATGAAGCGGTGGCGGTGCAGCAAGGGGAGGGCGTAGTAGCCGCGCACCCGTTTCCCCGGCGGGACATAGACTTCCCAACGGTAATCAAATGCCCACACGGACTCGGTTACCCGGCGGTCATAGATTACCGGATCGAGCGGGGCGAGCAGCAGTGGCTTCAATGTGGCTTTGGCCGTGCTCGCGGCGACTTCGAGTAGTTCCGAGTCGCTGCGCAGCAGATGCAGACGGGGAGCTGGAGCGTCCTGGACGCTGACTGGGATGACTTCATCCGCGATGGCACGAAGTTCCCCAGCCTTGAGCGCGGTGAGACGGCGCTGGCGGAGTTTAAGCAGCGCGAGCCAGAGGGTGGCTTCTGCTTCTGAGGGAATGGCTGCGTTCAGGCTGGATGAAGGCAGGAGGCGTTCCGGCAGATCGTAGTAGCGACGGTTGGAGTCACGGCGGGCGATGAGAATGCGCCCGTGGGCGAAGAGTTTTTGCAGGGTGCTCTTGGCGAGGGTGGTGGAGTCCCAGGAATGGGATTTGTCTTTGCGTATGCTGTCGATGTCCTGAGAGCAAAGCGCGCCTTCCGTGGCCATGCGGACGAGGATGGTGGCGGCGAGTTTCTTCTCTGCGGGTGTCAGTTTACCAAACCAAGTGCTATCGCTGCGGGCGCGTTCGTGCATGGACCGCTGGAGATACGGCCAGGCGTCGAGTGGCAAAGCGGCGAGGTTGCCGGAGTCCGGCAGGTGATGTTCAAAAGCGGTGCGCACAGACGGTGCATGCAGGTGGCCCATGCAATCGCCTTCCCGATATCCGCGGACGCGATGGCGGAGAATGTGATCCTGCATGCGCCCGCACACATTGATCGGATCAATCTGCACGAATCCCAGGTGATCCAAGGCTGCATCGAGATCCGCAAACTTCCCATCCAGGCCGGTGGCCAGTTGCATGAAACGCCGGGCAGTGAGGGTGGTGATGTTGAGCATGCTGGGGTGGGCTCCGGGGACTGAGTCTGAGTGTCAGGCAGGCTCATGGTCCGTTGATAGTCCGCTGGTGTCAATTTGTGGGTATGAACGAGGGACGAGCAGTTGATGGATTCCCGCTCGAAGGACCTCGACGCCGACACGAAGGTGGGCAAAGAGACGGGTTCGACCGGAATGGCGAGAAGGCGCTCCACGCCGCCCACCTCCTCCAAGCTGTCCTCAAAGAAGCCTTCGCCCCCGCCTCCGGCTCTGCATGAACGTTCGATCTACAGAAGGACCGGGTGAGTCGCAAGCCTGCTCCATTCTTCCGTGGAGCGCTTCGGCCTCCGTGTCTGATCGTCCGGACCCTTGGCCCTGAGGGACTATCCTCCACCGAACATTATTTCTCCGAAACCCACTTCACCGCGTTCTTCAGCAGGGTCTGGTAGTCCGGGAGGTCGTGGGCGCGGGCGTCGTGGCCGAGGGTGATGCCGACGATGCGGGCCTTCGGGTGCTTGACGATCCAGACTTGCGGGAAGGTTTTAACCGTCTTTTCGCTAAGGGATTCGGCGAGGACTTCGCTGGGATTTCCGGCGGCATCGGGCTGGTGGTTGTAGAGTTCGTCGACGATGTCGAACGAGGCGCTGACGCCCTTCATGACCGGATGCCCGGGCTTGGTGACCTTCACGGTGTAATTGCCCAGCGCATCGTGGCCACGGGTGCCGCCGCCGACGATCTCCTTGTTCCACTGCGGGAAATTTCCCCACGCATACCAGGTGCCGGGGTGGAGGGCGATGAGGCCCTTGCCGGCGTTGGCGAAGTCGATGAGCTGCTTCTGGGTTTCAGGAGAGATCGGCTGATTGGCACTGAGCACGATGACGTCGAGGTTCTTCAGGATCGGGCCGATGCCGTTGAGGTTCTGCGTGAAGTCCACCCAGCCGACCGTCGGGGTGAGCGTGGCCTTGTCGGTGGCTCCGAAGAATTTCACGAAGTCATGCGAAGAGCCGCCGCCGATGAGGAGGACGCGTGGGCCCTTGGCCTTTTCCGGTGGCTGCGGGACAGGATCGTTGAACTGGGCCTTGAAGCTGTTGGATGAAGTCGACTTGTCGGGAGTCACGACCGGGGCCGCGTTCGCATCCGCCAGCTCGGCGGTGATGGCGACGGTGGTCGGCGCGACTCCGGTGCCGAAGCTCTCAAGGACCAGCTTGTCGATGGCGGCGGTGCGCTTCAGGGCCTTCGTGAAAAAGCGGACCTGATGATCGGTGAGGAGGTTCACGAACTTCGAGCCGGGGACCTCGACGCGGTTGAAGTAGTCGGAAAACTCGACGCCGTTCTGGAGGACCAGCTCCTCGGTCTGGCCATCGGTGTAAACCACGGTGACCTTCATGACCGGCGAAACTTCGCCGCCGTCCTTGTAGCCCCAGCCGGTGACGCCACCGAGGAAGTGCAGGCGGTTGGCCTTGAAACCACCGAGCTTGGCCTCGACCCGCTGCGGAAGCTTTCCGGAGAAGCTGCCGCCACCGCCGCCCTTGAGCACGATGACGTTGTTGCCGTTCAGGCTCTTGGCTGGATCCATGATGCTGAAGGGAATGAATTCAACCTCGACGTTGCCGAATCTCTTGAACGGCAGGGTGTCGCTCTTGGTTTCCTCTGAAGCGTAGAGACCCTTGCGTGTGTCGGCGGTGAAGGCGCTGCGGAGATCGACGGTGCGGAACTTCTGGGCATCGCCGCCGCAGATGTAGGCGAGGATGTCGCGCAGGGCTTCGCCGCCGAGTCCTTCGAAGCCTTCGGGCATGAGCGAGCGACCGGTGTTCACGCGGCTCTTGATGTCGGAAACGCGGATCTCTTCCTGGCCGGCGAGGCTTTTCAGGATGAGGCTGGTCGGGTTCTCGCGGGCGACGACTCCTGAGTGGAACTTGCCGTCCTTGGTCTCGATGTTCCAAGCGACGAAGGAAGGATCGACCTCGCGGTTCGGATCAATGATCGCCGTCAGGAGTTCGGCGGGGCCGTGGGAACCCATGCCTGTTAGACCAGGGCCGACGTCCGAGCCGTTGCCGTTGAGATTGTGGCAAGTGGCGCAGGCTGCCGTGAAGAGCGCCTTCCCTTTTTCGAAATCGCCGGGCTGTTCGACGATCGGAGTGAGCTTCGCGAGGGCCTCGGCCTTGGCCTTCAGGGCTGGGCCCATGAGTTCGTCGAGGAAGGCGTTGGCCGCCTTGGCGACGGCTCCGTCCGGATAGGTGCGGAGTCGGGCGAGATTCGCCGGTCCCAGAGTTGTTAGATCGGACTGCTTGGCTTTCGCGGCCTCGATGAGTGAGAGCGACCAGTCCGAGCGCTGGAGCAATACCTCGAACGCAGCGCTCTGGGCTTCGGTTGGGAGCTTGCCAAACGAACCGGCCAGCATCGTGCCGACAGTCGGATCGCCCGTTGCACCGAGAGCCGTGATGAGCTGGCGCTTGAGTGCGGGAGAGCCTGAGCCGGTAGCGGCCTTGATGACGGCGGGCAGGGCCTCGGCCACGACACTACGGAGTCCGAGCAGTCCTTGGGCGGCGGCGAAACGGGAATCGTCGCTGCCGGTTTCCAGCTTCGTGAACAGCTCGCGGGTCAAGCGTTCGATCACGGGCTTGAGCGAGCCGTCCTTTAGGGAGCCGTAAGACCCGGACTTCTCCCATTTCGCGGCGAGAGGCAGTGCGCTGCCACTGGCACCACTTGCAAGTAGCTTGGCTAGGGACTGGATCAGCGTCGGCGTGAGGTCGGGGGTGCCTGTGACGTTCTTCGCGAGGCTTTCCAGAATGCTGGACTTGAGGGGATCGGCAGCGGAGGGCTTGGAGGAAAGCGAGATGACCAGCTTCGCCGCGTCATCAGCATTCGTGAGCGACTGGGTTAAGGCGTTCACCAAGGGCGAAAGCGCGGCGGGGTCTGGACTGTCAAGCGCGGCAGCGATGGCGGCAGAAGGATTTCGCGAAGCCGCTCCAATGGCGGCGGATTTCTGGAAGTCGTCATCGAACTTCGGCCAGGCGGCGATGATGGCGTTAGCGGCTGAATCGGTCAGACTCACTGCGGCAAGAGCGCGCAATGCCGCCAGACGCACCGAAGCGTCGCTGTCGTTGATCAACGGGACGACCTTCTCAGCCCCCCCCGAGAACACTGTTCGTGCGATACCCGCCGAAGAGTAGCCTATTCGATCTTCAGCGATGAGCGCTGCGTTCCGCCGCACCTCGGCCTGTTTGTCGGCGACGGCGACGGCGAACGTCTCTGGATCAATCGCGCCCGTCATGTGCGCGGTCCACAACGCAGCTACTCTCGCCTGCGAGTCCAGTTTTGACCAGTTACTGGCGAGCCATTGCTGAAAGGTTGATCTTATTTTGTTTTTATCGGTTTCCGGACTCTGCCCCTCAAAGTACTCACGAAGAAGACGAGATGCCGTCATTCGCACGGCCCGGTTTTGGTGTGCCAATTGTTTGATCAATTCATCCAGCGAAGCCGTTGAAAGATCCGGCACCACCAGCTTCTTCGCGTCCTTCTGATCGACGCGCCAGATGCGGCCGAAGTAGTGGTCGCGGTCGGGTCTGACGGCGGCATTCACGCCGTTGTGGTCCGGGCCACGGGTGTCGTTGTGGATGACGGCCTGGTTGTAGAAATCGCCGACATACATCGCGCCATCAGGACCCACGCGGACCTCGATCGGCCGCCACCACATGTCCTTGCTGCGGATGAACTCGGTCTCCTCGCGACCGGGTAGCTTGTGGAAGGTCGAGCTGGAACCCTGCGGGGTGAGACGGGCGTGGTGGACGATGTTGATCGTTGGCTCGGTGGTGAAGTAGTCGCCCTTGTATTCCTCCGGCCACGAACCTCCGTCATAGATCACGCAACCGGCGGCGGCGGTGAAGGAGCCGACCCAGTCGATCTGCCGATAGGCCTGCTGGTCCCACGACAACGCGGGGAAGGTTGGTCCTGATTTCTCCACGACGTGGTAGCTGGCCGTGCTGCCGACCTTGCCGCGAGAGAGTGCATACTCAGGCAGCACCGTTTCCATGAGAAGATTGCCGCTGGTCGGCTGGGTCCACATCACGCGGTTGTCAGCGGTGATCTCGAGGCCCCAGGTGTTGCCGCCCTTTGACGAGTATTGTTCGAAGGCACTGCCATCGGGTTTGAAGCGAACCACACCCGAACCGGCGTTGCCGAAAGACTTCGAGCCATCGGCGGAGGTGACCTTTCCGGCGCTGTAGCCGTGGGTGGCGTAGATCCAGCCATCCCAGCCCCAGCGGGGATTGTTGATGACGGCGTGGGTGTCTCCGGTGCCGAGGCCGGTGTAGAGCTTCTCGACCTTGTCGGCCTTGCCGTCGTGATCGGTGTCGCGAAGGAAAAGGATGTCCGGGGCCTGGGTGACGATCACGCCGTCCTTGTGAAAGACAAGGCCGGTGACGAGTTCGAGGCCATCATAAAAGATCTCCTTCTTGTCGGCGATGCCGTCGCCATCCGTGTCGGTTAGAATGCTGATCTTGTCGAGAGCCTTGCGATCCTGCTTGCCGGGCTCGGGATCGACTCCGCCGTGGTCCTTCCATTCCTTGCCGCGATAGTCGGGTCGCATGCCGCGACGACCGTTCGGATACTCGGGCGTTTCCGCGACCCACATGCGGCCGGAAGGGTCCCAGTCGAAGTTCATCGGCTTGGTGATCAGCGGCTCGCTGGCGACGAGTTTCATGGTGAAATCCGGATGGATTTCGAGGGCCTTGAGGGTGTCGGCGGGACGCTGCGGTCCGCCTTCCGGGTAGGTCAGAGCGGCGATTTCCTCCGGCTTGCTGAATTCATCGACGTTCGGACGCTTGCCCGCCCAGGCGATGCCGCGCATCAGGATGCCTCGATAGAACGGCTGCTCGAAGGTGGAGTAGAGATGGCCGGGAATGGCGACGAAGGCGCGATAGTTCTCCTTTTCGTAGGCCCACATCATCGGCTGGATGTCGTAGATGGTCGCCTTTCCGCCCTCGACCGGTTTCTTTCCGCCGGGCACTTTCGGGGTGTAGCTGGTGGCCAGCACGCGGATTTCTGGAGAGAGGTCCATGTCGTAGTAAATTTCATCGTCGATGTGGAAATTCGACGCGCCTTTGGTGATCGGGTGCTGTTCGCCAATACGCTGGTTTTCGACGTAGTAGAGATCCATCGGGCCTTCCTTCCATTTCGTCTTTCCTTGGAC
>JANOKL010000151.1:0-5054 GCA_031419215.1 Luteolibacter sp.
GGAGGCTCCGGATTTCTCGTACTGGATCGTGGCCGCAGGATCGATCACCTGCGGAGTGGCGGGAAATGTCGCCAGCTTGGCAGGATCGACTCCATCGGGCGCAGTGATTATGAGGATGAGGGACTTCCCCTCCTCTGTCACCGTCAGTGCGAGGCCTTCGACTGTTGTCGGCACCTGCGATTTTGCCTTCTGAATGACTGGCGCGGAAGGCGTGGCGGCAGGAGCGCCGGGCGACAATTCGAGGGTCGGTGCAGCGTCGCCGGAGACGCAGGCGCTATCGTCGCAGGTCAGCCAGTCGAGCTTCACCGCGATCTTGGCGGCCTTCGCTTCGCCCGGCGGTGGCGTCAACGTGACGGGAATAATCACTTCGCCCACATAACCGAAGCCGGGAAGGTCGCCGGTCTTGAACCGGATCGGCACCGGCCAACCGAACGGACCCGCAGACCAGCCTTCGGGCAATACCCACTCGGCCCCGAGTTTCATTCCGCCTTCACCGGGGTTGATCCAGTAGGTGTGCCAGCCGGGATCGACGGTGAGGCGAATGGCTGCGTTGAGGGGTTTGGAGGCCTCGAAGGTGGAGGATTGCGCGATCAGCTCCGCCGACGCGTGGCCGGAATGAATCGGTGCCGCACCAGAAGGAAGGATCGTGGCGAACACGAGGAGAGGGAAAAGAAGTTTCATGAACGTGGAATAGGCCCGAAGATGGGTGATTCCGCAAGTCGATCCGCTGCCGCGTGCTGACGGCGTTCGCGGCGATAGGTGGTGGCGGACTGCCCCATCTGGCGTCGAAAGTGGCGGGCGAAGTCGCTGTGGTCGTAAAAGCCTGCTTCCAGGGCCACCTCGGTGACCGGGAGATTGGTGCGGCCAAGGAGCTCACAGGACTCGATGACGCGCATCCGCATCAGATACTCGCGGGGCGTGGTTTGGAAAGTGCTCCTGAATTTCCGCTCGAACTGCCGGATCGAAAGCCCGGCCATCGCTGCCAGCCGGGGGACATCCAGTTTTTCACGGAAATGATTCTTCAGATGCTCGGCCACATTCGCCAGCTCCAGGTAGGGCTGAATGGCGGCGCGCTGGGCCTCGAGACTGCGCACTGTGCCGCAGACGCCACAGACTTTCCCATCGCGGTCGAAGAGCGGCAGTTTGTCGGTCACATACCATTCCGGGCGACCCTCGGAATTCGGGAAAAGCTCCACCGTTCCGAGCATGGGCCGACCGCTATCGATGACCTTTTCATCATCCCGCCGATACTTTGCAGCCAACCTTGGCGGGAAAATCCGCTCATCGGTGACGCCGATCATTTGATCCTCAGTGCGAAAGCCACATCGGCGGACGAATGCAGGGTTTCCGGCCATCAGGCGACCCTCCCGATCCTTGGCGAAAAACAAAGTTCCCGGGAGGTGATCGAAGAGATGCCGGAACTGCCCGGGAGGAAGCTTTTGCTGCCAGGATTGACGATGAAAAATAGCGTCCATGCGTCGGAAAGATACACAGGCCAAGCGGATTCCTACAAGCTGATTCAAGTATCCGCATCCACCTTGAAAGGGTGAGCGCCGCGTGTTCCGTTGTGAACGTGCGGCTCATCCGCCTCCGCTAATCCATCCATGAAATCAGTTCTGATTCTTTCCGCCTTGCTGTTCGGTGCAGTCCTGTCTCCGGGAGCGCCGACTGTCGCGCTCCGTGAGGAAGCCCGCCGGCTTGAGGTCCTGTTCCTCGGTGCGCCCGTCGGCAATGCTCCCGCCCACGATCCGATCGAGCGCTACCGGGTGGTGCGCAAACATCTCGGAGTTTCCGGCATCAATTTCACCTACACTGAGAACCTCGCCGATCTGAACCCAGAGGTGCTGAACCGCTATGATGCGGTGATGCTCTACGCCAACTGGACGTCGATCACACCGGAGCAGGAAAAGTCGCTCGTCGATTACGTGGAGTCCGGTCACGGCTTCCTGCCGATCCACTGCGCCTCGGCCTGCTTTGAGAAATCGGAGACCTATGGAAAGCTCGTGGGCGGTCATTTCAAGTCCCACGGAACCGGTGTTTTCAGGACCTCCATCGTGGCACCTGAACATCCGGTCATGAAGGGCTACAAGGACTTCGAGACCTGGGATGAAACCTACGTCCACGACCGCCTGACCAGCGATCGCACCCTGCTCCAAAAGCGCGAGGAGGAACCCTGGACCTGGGTTCGCACGCAGGGCAAGGGCCGCATTTTCTACACCGCCTACGGACACGACATGCGCTGCTGGAACCAGCCGGAATTCAACGATCTCCTGCGTCGCGGCATCCTTTGGTCGGTCAACGACGCCACCCGCGCCAAGCTCTACGCGCTCAAGCTGCCGAAGCTTGAAATGGAGAAGATGGAGCTGCCCGGTTACAAGGAGCGCAAGCTGATCACCGAAGGCCAGAAACCTCTGAGCCCCGAGGAGTCGATGAAGCTCGCGCAGGTGCCGAACGGCTTCGAACTATCCCTCTTCGCCGCCGAGCCGGACATCGTCAATCCGATCTACGTCAACTGGGATGCACGCGGTCGCGCCTTTGTCGTCCAAACGGTCGACTATCCGAACAACCTTCAGGCAAAAAACCTCGGCCACGACAGCATCAAGATCTGTGAGGACACCGACGGCGATGGAAAGGCGGACAAGTTCACCGTCTTCGCCGACAAGCTCTCGATCCCCACTTCGCTGACCTTCGCCAACGGCGGCGTGATCTGCACCAACGCCACCGAGATGCTTTTCCTCAAGGACACTGACGGCGACGACAAGGCGGACGTCCGCCAGACTCTCTTCTCCGGCTTCAATCCGGGCGACACCCATGCCGGTGTTTCCAATCTCCGCTACGGCCTCGACAACTGGGTCTACGCCACCATCGGCTACTCCGGGTTCGAGGGAACCGTCGGCGGCGAGCGCTTGAAATTCTCCACAGGACTTTTCCGCTTCAAGCCGGATGGCTCGAAGATGGAATTCCTCCAGAACACCACCAACAACACCTGGGGCCTCGGCTTCACCAGCGACTTCGATGTCATCGGCTCCACCGCCAACGGCAACCCATCCTGGTATCTGACGTTCCCGAAAGCGGACTACGCCAACGCTGGAGTCGACCAACCAAAGACCCCGCGCGCGGATGACAATCCGATGTTTTTCCCGATCTCGATGGACATTCGTCAGGTGGATCAGTTCGACCGCTACACCGCCGGAGCCGGGCACTCGTTCGTCACCTCGACCCGCCTTCCCGAGGAGTATCGTGATCGCGTCGCCTTCGTTTGTGAACCGAGCGGCAAGCTTGTCGGGTCCTTCGATGTCACCCGCTCTGGCAGCGGTTTCACGGCCAAGCAGCTTCCCAACAACCTCTACTCCAGCGCCGATGCCTGGTCCGGCCCGGTCTGCGCCGAAGAAGGTCCTGATGGCGCGGTCTGGATCTGTGATTGGTACAACCTCATCATCCAACACAACCCGACCCCAAGCGTCGCGTCATCCGGCCTCGCAGCGAAAAATGGAAAGGGCAATGCCTACGAAACCCCGGTGCGCGACACCCAGTATGGCCGCATCTACCGCATTTATCCGAAGGGCAGCAAGGACGAGAGCGAGCCGAAGCTCGATGGAAAAACTCCCGCCTCGCTGGTCGATGCCCTGAAGCATCCAAACCTGTTCTGGCGTCTCAGTGCCCAGCGCCTGATCGTTGAAAACCAGATCAAGTCACTGGCTCCGGCGCTGAAGCAAATCGTCAGCTCGAATGGCCCCGGCGCCATCCAGGCCTTCCAATCTCTCAACGGTCTCGGTGCGCTCGATGCGGAAGTTTTAAAATCCGCGCTTTCCTCCACCTCCCGTGGCCTGCGTCGTGCGGCGATCCTCAATACCAACTCGGGCGACACCTCGACTGCGGAGTCCATGATCCGCGATGGGGCGGTGCTGGGCGCTGACAATCGCGAGCTTGGTGAAGTTCTTGTGGCTCTTTCGAAAGTCGAGCCCTCGGAGAAGATCGGTGCCGCCATCCTCGCGACCCAGAAGGCGAAGGTGGCCGAGTTTGCGAAGGACGGAACCCTGCGTGACGCCTGGCAGATCGCGGCCCGCCATCACGCCGTGCCGATCCTTGTCGCCGCCGCGGCTCTTGCTCCGGAGGCTTCAAAAGAGGAGGCCCCGAAACTCAACCTCGCGCCCAGCCCGAACTTCAACGGCAAGGCGGGCGAGCAACCCTCCGGCTGGACCCTGCGCAACTACGGCGGCAAGAAAGATGACGTCGAAATGGCTCTTTCCGATGGTGGTCGCAATGGAGGTTCCTGCCTGAAGATCACCGCCAAAGGAGCGGTCGACGCCGGGGCCGGGGCCGACATCGAAGTCAAGCCCCGCACCCGCTACCGTCTCAGCGGCTGGGTCAAGACCGAGAATCTCCAGAACCGCGGCGGCATGGGTGCCCTGCTCAATATTCATGGCATGGAACCAAAGACCCAGGCGATTTCCGGAACTCGCGACTGGACACTGCTGCAGGTCGACTTCAACAGCGGCAATGACGACTCGATCCTCATCCACTGCCTCTTCGGCGGCTACGGCGGAGCGGTCGGAACCGCGTGGTTCGATGATGTTTCCCTCTCAGAGACCTCGGGAAGCGCTGCCACCGACATGATCACTCCGTTGGCTTCCCACCTCGCCTCCAAGGGAACGCCCGAGCAAAAGAAGATCGTCGTCAATGCCTTTGCCAAGCGTTCCGATGCCTACGCGAAGTCGATCATCGCCGCCGTCGGCACCGCGCCGACTGCCGAGGTTGCCATGGTCCGCAAGTTCAAGCCCGATGCTGCCGTCCACGAGCGCGGGAGCGCCGTTTACGCCCGCACCTGCATCGCCTGCCACGGTCCGGATGGAAAAGGGGTCCCGGGGGCTTTCCCGCCGCTCGATGGCTCGGACTGGCCGGTCGGCGACGCCACGATTCCGATCCGCATCCTCCTTGCCGGCCTTCAGGGACCGATCGAGGTGAAGGGCCAGAAATTCCAGAACATCATGCCGCCGCATGTCGACCTGAAGGATGACGAAATCGCCGATGTCCTGACCTATGTCCGCCAGAGC
>JANOKL010000152.1:0-4536 GCA_031419215.1 Luteolibacter sp.
CCGGACTTTTCTCGGTGGGCTCACGCTGACCGCTGCCACCGCAGTGTGGCAGGTCGTTTCAAGGCATTAGCCGCCGCAGCAGCCGCCGCCCTTGCTGCTGCCACCGCAGCAGCCGCCGTCTTCGGCTTCGGCGAAGTCCTCGGCTTCCGGCACGCGGCCGAGTTCGAGAGTCATGCCGACATACTTGCTGACGGTCTGTTGAATGGATTCCAGTTCGCGCTGGGCGTTCAGGAAATTGGTGGCGACTTCGTTTTTGAACAAGGCATCGCGCGCGGCCTCGAACTCGCGGATCTCGGCGGCACCGAGCTCCACTCCGGCGTGCTGCTTGTGGTGGAGTTCCTCACCGCGCTCGTGAACGCTCTGATACTGAAGGCGAGCGGCATCGTCATCGAGGAACCGCTCGACCTGGCCCTGGAGTTCCTTGAAACGCGGCTCACCCACGATCTGGGCGCAGAGTTCCTTGGTCTTCGCGATCACCGACGAGTCATTTGCTAAAATCGACATGCGCACCCTCTACCCCCGCCGCTCCCGGCTGGCAACCCCGATCCGGCTCGACTTGGCTGAAATTCCAGCGACGATCCCGACGTTCCTGCCATACGCCGCATGAAAAAGTTTCTCCGCCGCTCGGCCGTGACCACACTGATTCTCGTCGCGGTGGCCTTCGTGGGCACTGCGATCTGGGGTTCTGGAACGCTGATCCACCCGCAGCGTCGGGCGATCAAGGACTACCATCGGGAAGTCGTGGCCGCTCCGGACCAGTTCGGCTTGAAGATCGAATCCTACACCGGCCCTTCCTCCACTCCCTGCCTGCTGCTCACGCCCCCGACCTCGCCGGGCGAGGCGAAAAAAGGCCGAATCGTCCGGGATCTCCTGACGAAACGCGGTGTCCAACTTTCCCCTTGGGGAGAAATTCGTGGCACCCTGGTCCTGCTGCACGGCTATCGCGGCCGGAAAGAGGATTATTTCCCCATCGCCGAACGCTTCTGCGCGGCGGGATTCCGCTGCATCGTAATCGACCTTCCCGGCCACGGCGACAACCCGGCTGCGACCGCCACCTTTGGAAAAAGCGAGGTCCGGCTAGTGGAATCGGTCCTCGATGATGCCGCCGCACGCTTTCACTTTTCGCCCACCCACTGCGGGCTCTTCGGCCTTTCACAGGGCGGGGCCATCTCCTTGCAAACTGCCGCCCGTCCGGGAAATCGTTGGAGCGCCATCGCCAGTGTTTCCGCCTTCGCCTCGCTCGATCAACCGGTCCGATACACCGCGAATGGGATCTCGCCGATGTTGGCAAAGATCACCCCTTTCACCACTGCCGCCTGCGCCTGTGGAGTCCGTTGCCGGGTGGGATTTTTCCCGTCCGACATCCAGCCGGCCGCAGCGGCGGCTTCGATCCGGATCCCAGCCTTCATTGCCCACGGAGAGCAGGACAGCTTCATTCCGATCAGTTCCGGAGAGGCGATTTTCAAGGCGATCCCCGGCCCCGACAAGACATTCCGTTCCATTTCGGGAGCCGGTCATCACAACGTGCTCTCGACCGGTTCCCACGAGCTTTATGCGGACATTTGTGCGTTCTTTCTTGAGCACTGCGGACCATGAAAAGCGGGTATTCCGGGCTGGAATGTTAGAGAAAGGTAAAAGTCGCCCGACTCTCGTTAAGCAACGGTAAACTTGCTCGATCATTGCGCGGGATCATGGCGGATGTGAGGTGTGAAAACCCTCTCACGCTCCATCATTCCCTGCCTGCTTCTTCTGGACGCCTCCGCCGCTGAGGCGGGTGGGACCCTGCCAGCAGGCTCTTCCGTCACAGTCGCCGCCGGTTCCGGAAATTCCTTCGCGCGGCTGGACATGACCGACACCGGCAATCGCGTCTGGACCCTCCAGTCATCGCCCGATCTATCCGTCTGGTCGAACGTCAGCGTGCTCAAGGTCCGCAACAGCCTGCTGCGTGTGCCGCTGGCGAAGGTCGCGAACCAGCCGAATCTCTACTACCGGATGAAGTATGATTCGAACGCTCAGACCGCGCCGAACGATGTCGCCGAGGCTCTCAATCTCCCCGCCGCCACGGCAAACTATGCGAACCCGGTGCTGCCCGCGCACTTGCTCACCCAGCAGATCCGTTCCCAGGACAACACGCCTGCCAACAACGTGACCACCAACAGCGGTGCGACGCTCGGTCGAGTGCTGTTTTACGACAAGCGGCTCTCCGCCAACAACACCGTCTCCTGCTCATCCTGCCATCAGGCGGCGCACGGTTTCAGTGATCCGAATCAATTCAGCACCGGCTTCGCAGGCGGCCACACAGATCGCAACTCAATGGGACTGACCAACGCCCGGTATTATGTCCGACAGAATTTCTTCTGGGACGAGCGTGCCGCCACGCTCGAGGAACAGGTCCTGCTGCCGATCCAGAACACCACGGAGATGGGCCTGACGCTGACCGATCTGGTGAGCAAGATCCAGGCCGAGCCCTATTATGCCACTCTCTTCACCAACGCTTTCGGAAACTCCTCGGTCACCACGGATCGGATCTCGAAAGCGCTCGCCCAGTTCGTGCGGTCGATTGTTTCCGGCAGCTCGAAATACGACCAGGGCGTGCCAACCGCATTCGCCAACTTCACGCAATCCGAAAGCCGCGGTCGCGGGCTCTTCGGCACTGCCGGTTGTGCCGCCTGCCATGGCACCGACAATTTCGTTCCAGGCAATCTGATCTTCAACAACGGCCTCGAAAATCCATACGTGGACAAGGGACTGGGCGCGGTCACAGGACTCACGTCGGACGAAGGTTTCTTCAAGGTTCCCTCACTTCGGAACATCGAACTCACCGCGCCCTACATGCACGACGGACGCTTCGCCACGCTGGAGCAGGTGGTGGATTTTTACAGCACCGGCGTTGTGAATCACCCGAACCTCTCGCCTCAGCTTAAGAATCCCGGCGGTCCCGGAGCCGGACAGCCCCGCCGACCCAATTTCACGGCCCAGCAGAAGACCGATCTCGTCGCGTTCATGAAAACCCTCACCGACACCTCGGTCACCACGGATCCGAAGTTCCAAGACCCGTTCCGTTACGATGCGCCGTGAGGGAAAGAGACAAGACTTGAAGACGCAAGACCCAAGAGGATACCCGAATTCTTCCACCCTTCACGATTCACCACTTACCAATCACTTCTACTCTGCCACCACGAACATCGCTCCGAACGAATTGCTTTCCACCGGGGCTTTCGGATTCACGGCCATTTGGGAAATCGTCCCATCGAGAAACAGCGCGTTCTTGCAGCCCAGCGACTGGAACAGCCCGGCGAAGTCCCAGAAATTCACCACCTGCCCGGCAGCGGTGATGGCGAAGACGATCCGGCCCTTGGAGTCGATTCCGACTCCGTTGCGATGGAGCTTGTTCGGCGAGCCATCCTGAAATGCCGGGTGGCGTTTCCCTTCGATCAGGAGCATCGGACCCGACTGCACAGCGATCCTCAAATGGCTGGCGTAACTGGCATGCAGCGCCATTTCCTTCAGGAATACGGCTCTGGCGACGGTGGTTTGAATTTCCGCGCTCGGCTTACTGTTCGCCGCCGCTCCCGGAATGCCATGAATCAACAAGACTCCGTTGGGCTGTAGGTGGAAATTCCCGCTGCCCTCCGCCTGATTCAACCGCTTCATTTCGATCCCATTCTCAACATGGAGGCCGCAAGGAGAATAGCCGGGCGCATAAAGCCCCGCATTCATCAGGAACTTCACCGTTTTCCCCTCCTTCGAAAAGCGCGCCTGCACCCGATCAAAGGTCCGATACGGCTGCCCATCCGCGCCTTTCCACACCAATCCGACCTGCTGCGGCTCCAGTTTCACCACGCGAAACTGCGTCCCTGCATAAGTCACCCCCTCCTCACGCACTTCGCCCTGGCAAATTCCGCCGCAAAAGGCCGCCACCAGAAGCACTCGTTTCATTCCCAAGGCTCTTCCCACTCGCCAAAAGTTCCAAGGGCCAAGTTCCAAGTTCCAAAAGGAAGACGAAGTCTGCATCCACGATTCACCATTCGCGACTCACCATTTACATTCTCTTCTCCCCGCTTGTGAAAATTTTCACAAACCCCTTGCCCGAGCGGCCATCTTGGAGCCTTATTCCGGCATCGAAACAGGCATGAGCACCCGCACCACCGAATTCGAGGCCCCAGACACCCTTGCCCGCACTACCTCGGCGGTCGATCAGTATCACGAGGAGACCGATGACCTGATGGGGGAAAAGATGGTCCTCAACATGGGACCCTCCCACCCGGCCACGCACGGAGTGCTGCGCCTGATCCTGGAACTCGACGGCGAAGTCATTTCCAAGGCCGATCCGGATGTGGGCTTCCTGCATCGCGGCGATGAGAAGATCGCGGAGAACATGCACTACAACCAGTTCGTGCCCTACACGGACCGGCTCGACTACCTCGCCCCGCTTGCGAACAACGTCGCCTACGCTTGTGCAGTCGAAAAGTTGATGGGCTGGACCCTGCCGCCACGCGGTCAGGCCCTGCGCGTGCTTTGCTGCGAGCTGGCCCG
>JANOKL010000153.1:0-3094 GCA_031419215.1 Luteolibacter sp.
AGACCTTCGACGCCTTTCTCCGGCTTGCGTCTTTCCCCTGGGGCCTTCAGTCTCCGGCTTTCCTCATGCCGACCGACTCGATCCTTGCCACCGCGCGCCAATATCTTGGCGTGCTCCCGACCGTTTCCGTGACCATGGAACCGATCAAGCGCGGAGCGTCCGGCCGCACCATCGTCCGTGTAAAAACTCCGGGGCACGTGCCCTTCATCGGCGTCCACTGGACCGACGAGCGTCCGGACAGCGCGAACTTCGTGCCCGTCGCCCTGTTCCTGAAAAAGGCGCGCATCCGGGTGCCGGAAATCCTGCACGACAACTCGAAGCGCCACGTCGCCCTCGTGGAGGATCTCGGCGACAAGGACCTGCTTTCGCTCAAGGACCGGCCCTTCGAGGAGCGCGAGCCGTATTACCGCTCGGCGCTGACGCAGATCGACCGCCTGTTTTACCAAAAGCCGCCGAAGGACTTCGAACTCATGCCGCCCTTCGATGCCGCGCTTTACCGCTGGGAGCAGGAGTATTTTTTCGAGCATCTCGTGGAAGGTTATCTCGGAATGGATGCCGAGCCGCTGCGGGAAAACCCGGTCTTCCTTTCGCTCGCCGAACGTCTCGGCACCGGGGCGCGCCACCTCGTGCACCGCGATTTCCAGTCCCAGAACCTCCTGCTCAAGGATGGCGAGGCGTGGATGATCGACTTCCAGGGCCTGCGTCGTGGACGTCAGGAATACGATCTGGCCTCACTGATCTACGATCCCTACCTCGCGCATTCCGAGGAGGAACGTGAGCGCCTCCTGAAAATCTGGGAGGAAATCGCCGACGAGCGCCCCGAGAACTCAATCTTCCGCGAGTGCGCCGCGCAGCGACTGATGCAGGCGCTCGGTGCCTATGGCAACATCCTGAAAAAGCGCGGCGATGAATGGTATCGCCCCCACATCGCCACCGCTGCCGGCTTGTTGGAAGGCGTCGTGGAAGGCACCGCCCTCCAGTCCCCGCTGGCCCCGATCCTCAATGCGGCGAAGGCTTCCTGATCCTCATCATTTCCCGTGGCGAAATCCCTTCATCGTCGTCTTCGTGTGCTGGTCACGGCGGCGGCTGTTGGACTCGCCGTGTGGAAATTCGCGCCCTCGTTTTCCGGGTTTACTGAGCTTGATCGCGTGGTGTTCGAGACCTCGATCCGATCCTTCGCGAACCCGCCGTATTTCGTGTCTGGAAACGGCAGCCATGATCAGCCGTGGACCCTGCGCACGCTTTCGTCGGGCTCTTCGGGAAAGCGTTACGAGGCTCCCTCGGTGATTTCCATCGGCGATGATCCCGACGGCGTCTTCCAAAGTTCTCCGCCGTCCGCCGTCGACTATGCGGTGATTCTGAGGAACTTGAAACGTCTCGGGGTGCGTCGTGTCGCGATTCCGGCCGTAATGGCGTGGGACGAGACCGACCCGATCGCACTGAGCGCCGTGGACGCGAGGCTGGCGGACTTCGAGTCGGCCGTCACCGCCGCGCCGCTGACGCGCGGCGCGATTGAGGAGACTTTGCCGATGCCGTTCCTTCTAGCCTCGATTCCGGCGGAGAAGGTGAAAGGGGATGTCAGCGCGCTTCCCCTGGTGAACCGGCTCGCCTTTTCGAAGACCTTCCTCGGCTCGGGAAAGACTCTCGCAGGCTTTTCCATTCTCGAATCCGAGCCCGGCACTCCCGCTTTGCTCGCCCGGTGGAAAGATCGGATCGTCTTCAGCTTTCCAGTGATCGCCGCCCTCGCAGAATCCGGACAGCAGGCAGACCAGATCGAAGTACGGCTCGGCTCGTACATGAAGCTCGGACCCGGCGGCCCGGTGGTGCCCATCGATGCCAGTGGCCGCCTCGCCTCACCATCCTTGCGGTCCAGCGGGAAGGTCATTCCCGCACAAACCGTGATCGACGCCACCACGCTGGAAACCACCGAGACCGTCTTGATCCGCGATGACCGAACCTCAGCCGATCCAGGAACGAAGGGATTCTCCGGATCGGTCGCAGAGACCTTCACCGTCATCCGCCGGGAGACTGGTCTGGCAGAACCCAAGGTCTTCGGAAGGCTCTCCGTTTCGCGTGAACTGACGCTTGTCGCAGTTCTGGCAGCCCTGCTGGCGCTCTTTGCCTCTACATCCATTTCCCGGCTCCGGCTGCACTTCGGTGCGTTCGCCATTCTGATCCTGATCGTCCAGCTCACCGCTCTCGCCTGGGGCTCGCTTTGGCTGCCGCTGTATCCCTCGCTCTGCGCCATCGCGGCGGGTTATCTGGTGGCTTGGCCGCTGAAGATCGCAGCACCGACGGAGCCGATCATGGAGCCGGTGATCGTCCCTGAGATTTCCAACGACTTGGTCCCGCCGATAATCGTCGAGGAAGCTCCGGCCAAGGCGGCTCCTGACCGGAAACCGAAAGGTGTCCCGGCCAAGAAGGCCGCGAAGAAAGCCACGAAAAAGGTCGCTCCCGTCGTGGTGGAACCCGTCGCCGAGAAAGCCGTCAAGAAGGTGGCAAAAAAAGCCACACCCGCTAAAAAGGCCGCCAAGAAAACCGTTGTCACCAGCGAAAAGCCACCCGCAAAAAAGGCTGCCAAGAAAGCCGCGAAAAAAGCGGCCCAGCCCCCGCCTGCGGAATAGGTATTCTTCCATCGCCGATCTCCTATCTCCGATCCCCAATCTTCTTCCCCATGAGCCTCCAGCACCCGATCGACAAAGCCGACGCCCTGATCGAAGCCCTGCCCTACCTTCAGGCGTTCCGTGGCAAGACCTTCCTCATCAAAATGGGCGGCTCCGCGATGGAAGACCCCGAGCTGGTGGCCATGGTCATGCGCGACATCGTTTTTCTGGAAGTCGCCGGCATCAACCCGATCGTCGTCCACGGCGGTGGCAAGGCGATCTCCGCCGCGATGAAGGACGCCGGACTGGAGGCGGAGTTTGTAGGCGGCTTCCGTGTCACCACCGAGGAGGCCATCGACATTGTCGAGCGCGTGCTGACCGATGAGATCAATCCCGGTCTCGTCCGCATGATCCGCGACTTCAACGGCAAGGCCGTCGGCATTCCCGGCACCGATGTCTTTCTCGGCGAAAAAACCAAGGGCACCGATGCC
>JANOKL010000154.1:0-2713 GCA_031419215.1 Luteolibacter sp.
CGCGCTCATCACCTTCTTCAGGGGCGAATTCATCCTCACCCGTGCGACAGTTCTTCAGATGGTGATCACCTCGCTCCTGACCATGCTGTTTTCCCCCGTGATCTTCTGGCTGTTTTTCGCCATCGCCAACCTTTGTCAGCACACGATCCGGCTTGATGGCATCAAGCCCCGCAACCGTTACTCCTGATCTCCGTGGAACCCCGCTACCGATTCCGTCTCTATCTCCTGACCGCCGCAGTGCTGGTCGGGTTCGGGGCGTTGTTGACCCGGCTCCATGAATTTCAGATCGAGCGTCGTGACGAGTTCCTTGGAATGGTGCCCGGTGACCGGCAGGTGACCATCCGTGAGCCCGGCGTACGGGGAGAGATCACCGACCGCAACGGCATCGTCCTCGCCAAGAACGTCCGTGACTACGAGATCACCTTCAATCTTCAGGAAATCTATTCCGCCTACCGCCGCCAGCACGCTGAGACTCCGGAACTGAAGCGCCTCGTCAAGGAGCGCGGCATGGACCGTGCGAAGACCGAACGCGACATCGTCGGCATCGTTAACGACTCCGTCATCCAGCGGCTCCAGCAGAAGGATCTCAACCTTGCCAGGAACTACAGTGCCGGCGCGCTGCGCGCCCACTACCTCACCCATGGCGGCTTGGTGCCCTTCAGCTATCGGACCGATCTCACCTACGAGGAATTCTCCAAGTTCGCGGAGCACAATCTGGAGTTGCCCGGGGTCTATCTCAGCCTCAACTCTGAGCGGAAGTATCCCTACGGTGCGCTGGCCTCACATGTCCTCGGCTATCTCAAGCAGTGGGAAAAGGGCGACATCCCAGAGGGAGCCGACCGCAGGTTCGACCACTACATCGGCGAGGCCAAGGGCATCGCCGGCATCGAGGCCACCATGGACAACATCCTTCGTGGGCCCGAAGGACGTCGGGAGATGCTGAAGGATGAAAAGGGAACCATCCGTGGTGAGATCGCGCATGTCCGCGCGGGCAACGGAGCGAAGGTCGAGCTGACCCTTGATGCCCGCATCCAGTACCTGGCCGAGGAAACCCTCCGCCACGCCGGACGTGCCTCCGCCGTAATCATGGACGTCCAGACCGGCGAGATCCTAGGCATGGCCTCCGTGCCGGATTACGACCCGAATCAATTCATTCCCTCGATCAAGAAAGAGGTCTATGCCTCCTATCGGAACAACAAGGCCGAACCGCTGATCAACCGCAGCATTTCCAACTTCACGCCTGGCTCCACCTTCAAGCTCGGCACCGCCATTAGCGGCGCGGTCAAGGGCCAGGCGACCCGTTCCTATAGTTGCGATGGATACGTCCAATATGGCAACGCCAAGGTCGGCTGTTGGATCTGGAACAAGAGCAAGGGCTCCCATGGTTCCGAAACCCTGCCGACGGCGATCCGCAACTCCTGCAATCCCTATTTCATCAAGCTTGCCAACTCCATCGGTCACAAGTCGATGACCGATGGCTTTACCATGCTCGGCTTCGGCAAGCCTACCGGCGTCCCCCTTCCAAATGAGGCGAGCGGCGTCATCATCGGGAACCGCAACTGGCGAGCCTCACACCCCGGAGCATCGGTCACCCAGCATGACATCGCGCTTTTTTCCATCGGACAAAGCGTGCTCGCTACTCCGCTCCAGCTCTGCGCCATGGTCTCCTCCATCGCCAACGGTGGTAAATACCTCCAGCCTCGCCTGGTCAGGAAAGCCATCGCGATGGATGGCACGGTCCTGATCAAGGACGAACGGAAAATCGCCGTCGATCTTCTCAAGGAAGGCATCAAGGAGTCCGACCTCACCCTCATCCGCAAGGGCATGTGGATGGCGGTGAATGAAGGTGGCACCGCCAAGGCCGTGAAGCTTCCGGACCTTGAGATCGCCGCCAAGACTGGAACCGCACAGGTCAATCCCGTCCTGAATACCCACCATTGCTGGACGGTCGCTTTCGCTCCATTCGACAAACCGAAATACGCCGTCGTCGTGATGGTCCAAGACGGCGACTCGGGCGGAAATGTCGCCGGCCCTCTCGTCCAGCACATCTTCCGTGGCCTCATGGAAAAGGAAAAGGGCGGCAAGCTGCCGCTTCAAGTGCAGAAACCCTTCGGCGGTCACATGGACAGGATCACCGCCATCGCATCGCTCGGCGATCTTCCCCCGGCCGATCCGAATGACACTGCTGGTGACGATGTCCCGGACGAATCACCCGGCACTGGACCCGTGCCCATCACCCCGGATCCTGATCACCGCCCCGCGGTCCCCTCTCCCACCATTGCCCCTGAAGTCGATGAGCAAGGCACCATTCCAAGGGCCATCCCCATCGCTGATCCCTGATTTTTCAATCATCCAACCACCAACCTTCCCATCATTATTCACATGATCCAACGCATCAAACGCATGCTCGGCATCGGCAAGCCCGACCCGTCGCAAGGCAACAGCATCATCATCAACGTCGAGAAACTCGAACGCCGCGTCGCCCTGTTAGAAGATGGCGTCCTGGAGGAATACACCGTCGAACGCGAGGGCGATCAGAACATCGTCGGTGGCATCTTCAAGGGTCGCGTCAAGAACATCGAGCCTGGACTCAAGGCGATGTTCGTCGACATCGGACTTGAGAAAAACGCCTTCCTCCACTTCTGGGATGCCATTCCCGCTGCCCTCGATGCCGGTCTGGAAGAGATCGAGCGAGTCGGCAGCCAGAAGAAGC
>JANOKL010000155.1:0-3736 GCA_031419215.1 Luteolibacter sp.
CGCCATCAGCGGCCTCATCGCCTCCAGGAACGGCAGGGCGAGCGTGGCCCCGGCACCACGAAGAAAGCTGCGGCGCGGGAGGAGCCACTTGTTGAGGTTCAGGTTCGACATGGAGAAAGATTCAAGAGGTCAAGATTCAAGACTCAAGAGATGAGGTCACCTCTTCGCGCTGCGGTTCTGGAAGGGATGGGACTCGACGATACTGAGGATGAGCGACTGCATTTTCAGATCGTTCTGGCGCAGCTTTTTCACGAGATCAATGATGACAGGCTCGTCGTAGTATTCAAGTGGCCTTCCGAGGGCGTAGGCGAGGAGCTTGCGGGCGATGTTGCGGAGGAAGAGTTCGTCGGAACCGAGGAGCAGCTTTTTGAGTTCGGAGGGGTTGGAAAACGTGGTGTCGCCGGGGAGTCGCGCGAGGGAGTCGACGGGCTTGCCATTGGCATCGGTGCTGCGCCAGCGGCCGATGGCGTCGAAGTTCTCCAGCCCGAAGCCGAGAGGGTCGATCTTTTCATGGCATCCGGCGCAGTTCGGCTGCTTGCGGTGCTGTTCGAGCTGCTCGCGGAAACTGAGCTTGGCGGCGGATTTGTCGTCGGCTGGCAGCACGCCGGCATTCGGAGGCGGAGGTGGAGGAGGGGTGCCGAGGAGGTTGTTGAGGATCCATTTCCCGCGCTTCACCGGGCTGGTGCGCAGCGGCATGGAGGTTGTGGTGAGGATGGAGGCCTGGCCGATCACACCACCGCGGTTCGGGTCGGTGAGTGCGACCTTCCGCATTTGTGGGCCGCTGACGCCGGGGATGCCGTAGTGGGTGGCGAGCTCCTCGTTGACGAAGGTGTAGTCGGCGGAGACGAGGTCGGTAACCGGGCGGTTGGCGCGGACGAGGTTTGAGAAAAAGTCGACCGACTCTCGATACATCGCAGTCTTCAGTCCGGGAGTGAAGGTGGGGAAACGCTTCGGATCTGGCTCGGCGACTTCGCGGAGTTCATCGAAGCCGAGCCATTGACCGGCGAAGTAGCGCGACATCGACTCGGCCTTCGGGTCGGCGAGCATGCGCAAGACCTCGCCACGCAGGATGGCGGGGTCGGAGAGCTTGCCGTCGTTGGCGAGCTTGAAGAGGGCGCGGTCGGGCATCGAGGCCCAGAGGAAATAGGAAAGGCGGCTGGCGAGTTCGAAGTCATTGACACGCCACTCGGGTTTTCCCGGCTGGTCGGCTTCGAAGCGGAAGAGGAATGATGGATGAATGAGCAGAGACTGGAGCGGCAGGCGCAGCGCGTCGTCGTAACTCCTTCCAGCCGCGAGCTGCTTCTGGAAAAGCGCGAGCAACGGGTTGAGTTCCTCCTCGGTGGCCTTGCGACGGAACGCCAAGGAAGCCTGGACGGTGAGGACACCCTGCGCGGCCTTTTCGGGCGGCAGTTTCTCGCTGGGCGTCATCAGGAGCACCCGGGCTTTCCGATCTGGATTGGAATAGACGGACTCGATGACTCTCTTCGACGCAGCGAGGTATTTCTCCATCAACGAGGGCTGGACGAATAGCGCGTCGCCGACGTTGTCGAAGCCCTCTCCACCTGCCCCGTCTTCTGGAAATTCGCGCCCGGCCTGGAAATCGACGCCGAACAGCTCACGGACGGTCAGGTTATATTCGTTGCGGTTCAGACGACGGACGGTCGGGCGACCCGGATTGCGGGGAAAGTTTCCGTTTTCGAGCGATTTCAGCACCGTCCGCAATTCACTGACCGCGGCTTTCCGCTCGTCGTCGGAGGGATGCTCCTCCGCATCCTTCGGCGGCATTTTCCGATTCTCAATCTGGCTGGCGAGCGACTTGAGGAATTGGTGCTGCTGATAAGCCCCTAGCGTGGAGGTCAGCGTGTGGACGTCGATCCCGCCCTTGGACTCCTTCTCGTCATGACATTCGTAGCAGTATTTCTGGAGAAAAGGAGCCGTCTTCCGGGCGAATTCGTCCTCGGCGGAGGCGATGCCGCAAGTGATGAGAAGCAATGGCAGGGAAAGGAGGCGCATCGGAAAGAAGCATGGCTAAACGCCCAAGTCGCATGTCGCCTTTCAGAACTCGCCCTTGAACGAGCAGCGGGCGGTCGGGGTTTCGTAGATCACGATTTCCGCCAATCCGGGGAGGTCCGGCTCCAGTTTCCGCCAGAACCAGGCCGCCATGCGCTCGATCGTCGGACTTTCCAGGCCGGGAACGTCGTTCAGGTAGCCGTGGTCGAGCAACTCGATCAGCGGGTTCATCGCGGAGGAAATCCGCTTGTGGTCATAAACCCAGCCGATCGTCTCATCGACCTCGCCTTCGATCGAAATCTCGATCTTGAAGCTGTGCCCGTGCATCCGGCGGCACTTGTGGTCCTCCGGCAGGCTCGGCAGGGTGTGGGCGGCTTCAAATCGGAAATCCTTGGTCAGGCGGGCTCGCATGCCCGCATCGTAGGAAAACCAAGGCCGATCCGTCATTCGCAAATTCACGAATGTCATTCTCTTGCATCGCTCTCCCACGCCCTCTAGTTTTCCGCCCGCCGCGCCATGAAAGCCATCCTTGCTCTAGAAGACGGTCGGACTTTTGAAGGAATTTCCTTCGGAGCCACCGGCACCACCACCGGGGAAATCTGTTTCAACACCTCGATGACAGGCTACCAGGAAGTCGTCACCGACCCCTCCTACCGCGGCCAGATCGTCGCGATGACCTACCCGCAGATCGGAAACTACGGGATCAACCCCGACGACAACGAGTCCTCCGGCCCGCACGTCCGGGGCTTCGTCATCGGCGAACTCTGCCACACTCCATCGAACTGGCGCTCCAATGAGACGCTCGGCGATTATTTCGCCAAGCACGGCATCCTCGGCATCGAGGACATCGACACCCGCGCGCTGACCAAACATCTGCGCTCACTCGGCGCGATGCGCTCCTGCCTAACCACCGAACTCGACACCGCCGCTGCGATCGAGGCGGCGCAGAGTTCCCCGTCAATGGAAGGCATGGACTACGTTGGCGAGGTTTCCACGCCGAGCAGTTACGCCTGGACCGAGGAGTCCCGTGACTGGACCATCCCCAATTTCTCAGCCGGAATCTCCGGGCCGTTTATCGAACTCCCTCCCGTCCGGCATCGGATCGTCGCGTTCGATTTCGGCATCAAGACCAACATCCTCCGCCGCCTGCGTCAGGCAGGATTCGAGGTCGAGGTCCTGAACTCCCGCACCAGCGCCGAGCAGGTGCTTGCGAAAAATCCGGACGGCATCTTCCTTTCGAACGGACCCGGAGATCCGGCGGCCCTCGGTTACATCCACGAGGAAATCCGCAAGCTCCTCGGCAAGAAGCCGATCTTCGGCATTTGCCTCGGCAATCAGATCCTCGGCCACGCCTTCGGTGGAAAAACCTTCAAGCTGAAGTTCGGCCATCGCGGCGGCAACCAGCCGGTCAAGGACCTCCGCAGCGGCCGCATTTCGATCACCTCCCAGAACCACGGCTTCGCGGTCGATGCCGACTCGCTGCCCTCCAACGTCGAGGTCACGCACATCAACCTCAACGACGGCACCGTCGAAGGCATCCGACACAAGGACATGCCGGTCTTCTCCGTCCAGTATCACCCGGAAGCCGCCCCCGGCCCGCACGACGCGAACTACTTCTTTGAAGAGTTCGCGCAGTTGATCGATTCCACCAAGTGAAGTCGGCGTTTAGAATTTAGTGCTTAGAACTTCGAATTTTTCTTCATGAATACCATCATCGTCGGACTCC
>JANOKL010000156.1:0-2198 GCA_031419215.1 Luteolibacter sp.
GCACTACGGAGGTGGCAAGAAGTCCCTGGACGCGGCGGAAACCGCGCTCGCTGACCTCAAGGCCCTTCTCGATGCCTCCAAGCGCGTCCAAGGCAAGCTGAGTCCGACAGCGATCCGCAAGGCCGAAAAGCTTTTGGTCGAACGCTGATCCCACCGGATCGGAATTGCGCGCGGTGGAAATCAGGCTTTGTTCGGGGGCATGCCGTCCGAACACCCTCCGGTCATCCATTGGTTCCGTCGCGACCTGAGAATCGCCGACAATCTCGCTCTGCACGAAGCAGCGGAGACCGGTTCTCCGGTTATCCCGGTCCATGTGGTGAGCGATTGGAAAAAATCGCACCACTGGACCGGCCCCAAGAGGCAGCATTTTCTCTGTGGCTGCCTCAGCTCCCTCGCCGCAAACCTTGCCACCATCGGTGGCAGGCTGATCATCAGGCAGGGCGATGCGATACGTGAACTTCGCCAACTTCTCAGAGAGTCCAAGGCCAAGGCACTCTATTTCAATACCGATCCCGATCCGTTCGGAAAAGCGGTCGAGCGGAAGATCGAGGAAATGTGCGCCGAGTTGGGAGTCGCGTGCCATGCCTTCTCCGACTTCACCCTGCACGGGCCCGAGGAAATCCTGAATCTGAGCGGCCTTCCCTACCGGGTCTACACCCCTTATTCCAAGAACTGGCTATCGAAGCCGAAAGCCTCCCCCGTTTCCAAGCCTTCCCCGCTTCGCACACCGGACGGCATCAAGTCCCTGCCGCTGCCCACCGTCGCGACCTGGGGGCTCGAAACTCCGATTGGCGAGTTCGTGGAGCCCGGCGAACGCGCCGCACGCGAGCGACTGAAAACCGCGGTCGAAACAAAGATCGGCCACTACGGAAAACTCCGCGATCTTCCCGCCGAGGAAGCCACCTCCCGACTTGGACAGGACCTGCGATTCGGCCTGCTCTCGATCCGGACCATTTACGCGAAATGCATGGCCGCCATGGCCAGCGCTTCCACTTCGGAACGCGGCGGCATTGAGATCTTCATCAAGGAACTCGCTTGGCGGGAGTTCTATTTTGCCATCCTCCACCACTTTCCGAACGTCCTCGACGAGGAGTTCAACTCGGACTGGCGCGGACTGCCTTGGGACGAACCGGATTGGAAGTACGAAGCCTGGCAGCAGGGTCGCACCGGCTTCCCGATCATCGACGCCGGCATGCGACAACTCCTCGCCACCGGCTTCATGCACAACCGCGTCCGCATGATCACCGCCATGTTCCTGACCAAGGACCTACACATCGACTGGCGGCACGGCGAATCGCATTTCATGCAGCACCTGATCGACGGCGAAATCGCCTCAAACAATGGCGGCTGGCAATGGTCTGCCGGAACCGGAGCCGATGCTGCTCCGTATTTCCGCATTCAGAACCCGTGGTCGCAAAGCGCGCGCTACGATCCCCAAGGCACCTACATCAAACGCTGGGTCCCGGAACTCCGTAACGTCCCGGCTGCGCGACTCATGGAGCCGCCGAAGGATGGACGTCCACTCGTGCCCGGCTACCCTCTACCGATCGTCGATCACGGCACCGAGCGCGCAAGAGCCCTCGCGATTTTCAAAAAACACCGCGAGCAGACCTCGTGAGCCACTTTGCAAGAGGGGCATGGGCGGCTCACCCGTGATCTCACTTCATCATCCGAGTCGCAATCTCCTTCAGCTCCTCCACCGGAATCGCGAAACTCTGCGCGCGGTCGGCGCGGGCGATGTTCATGCCGATGCAAAGACCTTCAAGGTTGAGCAGCGGCCCACCGGTCGATTCCTTGTTGCCAAGGACATCGTGCTGGATCACGCGGGGAAACCCGGTGCGTCGGCTGGAGTAATCACCGCTCATCTGATCATTGCGGGACTTCTGGGCAAACAGCTCCCCTTTCGCGGCGAGGCGGACGTCGACCGTCTCCACTTTACCCGCTCGCTTGTAGGTGACCTTGACCGTCGAGCCTGCCTTCTTGTCTTTCATGATGGCGGCCATTTCCTCAATCTTGGAAACGTTCTTGCCATCGATCATCACGATCACGTCGCCCTTCTGAAGACCGGCCTCCTGGGCACCGCTCTTCTCGTTGACGTCCTCGATTTCGAGCGCCTTCGTTTTACTCTTCAACACCACGCCAAGCGCCGCGCCACCGCTGGCCGGGATCTCGCGGGGCTTGGCGCTGATGATGCCGGG
>JANOKL010000157.1:0-7783 GCA_031419215.1 Luteolibacter sp.
GAGTGTAACCGGGATTTCCATCCGCGCAAGGTGCTGCACGCAAAGCCGGGCATTTCGGGTTTGTAATGCCGCTACTTTCGCGTGCCCTCGATCACCAGATTCCGGAATTCGCCGAGATCATCGAACGAACCGAGGCCGATCCAGCCGTGGCCGAGGGTCTTGTCCTGCGCGGTCAGCACCGGCTTCTGCAGGTCATCGAAATACACGGCGATCGCTCCAGTAGCGGAGTCGTGAGTGAGCTTGAGCTTGTGCCAGACAGCGGGCTTCCAAGGCGTGCCGGTGGTGCGGGTGGCGGTGATGGGTTTGCGGTCGGCGTGGTCGACGAGATGGAGCTGGTGGTGGACCTCATCCGCCTTTTCGCCGAAATGGGCGTAGTAGAAGCGGGTGTCATCTTGCCGGGCGAAGGCGAGGCAGAGGTCATTGTTTCCCTCATCGAACTTCGTCAGCCGGGCCTCGACCGTGAGGCTGAAGGAGGCCCATTCGGCGGTCTTCAGCCAGGCGAGATTGAAGGGACTGCGGACGCCGGGCTTGAATTTTGAGGGCTGCTTCAGCGTGAGCACATCGGTACCGCCATCCTTGCTCCAGGACCAGGCCGAGGAATCGCCAAAGGTCCATGATTCATGCGATTCCAGAGGCTTGAGGGTTTCGCCCCGAACGGTGGAAATGGCGGTGAGTGCCGCGAGGATCAGGATTTTCATGGGGAAACGGGTTGCCGTGGATGGCAGTCGAGGGCAATTTTCATCTGATGAGCAAGGAAGGTCAAGCAGACGGCGGCGATGCAGCAGAGCGGATGGTGCTGGCCCTGCGCGCCTCGAATGAAGGGATCTGGGACTGGACGGTGGGCGAGGCACGGATCTACTACTCACGTCGTATTTTGGAATTCCTCGAGTGCTCGGAGTCCTCTGCACCGAACCTTTTCCTGCTGCCGCATGATGCGGTCCATCCGGAGGAACGCACCAGGTTCGAGGCCGTGGTGGGGCAGGCGATGGATCCCGGCGGGCCGGAAACGCTGGCGATCGACTGCCGGGTGCAGACCGGTGGCGGCGGCTGGCGATGGCTGCGGATCCGTGGCTCGGTGGTGCGGGATCGGCAGGGGCGTGCTGTTAGGATCGCGGGCTCGATGATCGACATCAGTCGCCGCAAGGAGGCGGAGGCACAGGTCGAGGAGGAGCGGCATCTGCTCAAGCAGCTCATCGATCACGTGCCGCTTCAGATCTATTTCAAGGACCTTGATTCGCGCTTCGTGCTGGCGAACCACCGGATGGTCGACTGGATGGGGCTGCACTCGTCGCAGGATCTGATTGGGAAAAGCGATCGTGAGTTTTTCGATGAAACCCACTGGATGGCAGCGGAGACGGACGAGCGGCACATCCTCGAAAGTGCGGAGCCGATCACCGACAAGCTGGAGTGTGAGACCTGGCGCGAGGGCGGCGAGGAAACCTGGGTGCAGACCTCGAAGTTTCCTTGGCGGGACCGTCATGGCCGGGTGAAGGGCACCTTCGGGGTTTCCGGAGACGTCACCGATCTGGTGAAGGCCCAGCAGGAGGCCAGCGCGCTCGCGGGTGAGCTCGTGTTGAGAAACCAGGCCTATGAGGAGGAGCTCCAGCTCGCCCGTGAGATCCAGCAGGCGCTTTCCAGCAGCCGCTTCCCGCAGGTCGGTGAAGGTGGCGGGAGCGAGCTCGCGTTTGCCTCCCGCTACGTGCCGAGTTCCGGACTGGCGGGGGATTTCTTCGAGGCGGTGCCGGTTTCAGAAGGGGTGGTGGGCCTGCTGATCTGCGACGTGATGGGGCACGGCGTGCGCTCCGCCCTGATCGTGGCGATGCTGCGCGGCCTGTTGGAAAAGCAGCGCAGTCAGGCAGCAGACCCCGGGGCCTTCCTTCATGGCCTCAACGAAGGGCTGTGCGCGATCCTCACCCGCGCGGGGGCTACGATGTTCGCGACGGCGCTCTACGTGCTGGTCGATCTTGGCAAGGGCACGCTGACCTACGCGTGTGCCGGTCATCCTGGAGCCGTCATCGACACCCGCGACGGCGTGCGCCAGATGGCGGCGGACCGTTCGGAAAAAGGGCCGGGTCTGGGCCTGATTCCAGGCGCAGTCTTTCCGGTCGGCGTGCTGTCGCTCGATGAGGTGAAGCGGCTGCTGCTGTTTACCGACGGCATCATCGAGGCACAGAATCCCGAGGGCGAGTCGTTCTATGAAGTCCGCCTGATGGAGGCGGTGACGAAGGCCTCCGGTCTGTCACTCGAGGCGATGCTCGACACCGTGTTGGAAAGCGTTCTCGGATTTTCCGGATGCAGCCACTTCGATGATGATGTCTGCATGTTGGGGATCGAGATCCGACGGCCGGATGACGAGGCTGGTGGCGGGCGGCAGGGATGTTAGAATCCTGACGACCCATGAAGCTGAAACGATTCACCTCAGCCTGGCAGCGCATCTCAAGGCGGTGGGTGGAGCATCGCCATACCGACAACGCCGCCGCGCTGACGTTCTACGCGCTGATTTCGCTGACGCCCTTGCTGCTCTTCGGAGTGACGATTGCCGGAGTGATCTTGGGGGAAACGACCGCACACGGAGAACTCCAGCGGCAGCTTTCCGCGGTGATCGGCGGGGAGGCGGCAGTGGGGATCGAGTCACTGCTCCAAAGCGCCCGCATCGCCCCGCGCTCCGATCCGTGGGGCTTTGCGATCGCGATGGTGACGCTGCTTTACGCCGGCTCGCACGTGCTTTCGAAGCTCCGTCTTTCGCTGAATCAAGTGAACGAAGCCGGCCCCGCAGATCCGGCCCGCAAGTGGTTGTCCCGGATTCTCGCGCGCGGCCTTTGTGCCTCGCTGATCCTGGTGTTCGGCGTGTTGCTGGTGGTGGTGACCGGATTGGAAGGCATCGCCGGATACATTGCGGCGCGGGTGGATTCACCCTTGTTGGAAAGCCTGCGTTTCATGGACGGATGGCGCTGGTTTTCGAGTTACCTGCTGCTGATCGGAGCTTTCGCCTTCATCCTGAAGATCCTTCCACGCCGTCGGCCGAAGTGGCGGCATGCCTTGATCGGCGGGACCTTCGCGGCGGTCATCGTCGGCTCGTTGAAAAGCGTGCTCGATCTCTATCTGCGGCACACGATGTGGGCCTCGTTCATCGGCAGCGGCGTTACCCTGCTGGTGTTCCTGTTCTGGCTGTTCGTCTCGATCCAGGCCTTCCTCGCCGGAGCGGAACTCGCCGCGTGGATGGGGAGGCGCAGCCTGATGAAAAAGGCGAACTGATTCAGCCCTTCGTGGCCGCCACGGCCTCCAGAATGTCCTCCACAGAAGCCATCCGACCGATGCCCTGATAGCCGCAGGCAAGGTCACCGGAATCCGGCCCGATGAACCGGACGCCATCTTCCATCAGGCGCGCTACATTCCGCTGCGTCGCAGGATGCTGCCACATCTTGCCGTTCATCGCAGGCGCGATCAGCACCGGTGTCGTGCGTGGCAGGGCGAGGTAGCAGGAGGAAAGGGGATCCGGCGCGAGACCGTTGGCGAAGTTTCCAAGCGCATCGGCACTCGACGGGGCCACGAGGAAAAGCTCCGCCTGGTCCGCGAGCTCGATGTGTCCCGGTTTCCACGACTGCTTCTCATCTTCCAGGCTCGCCAACACCGGCTGGCGGGTCAGCACCTGGAGCGTCAGCGGCGTGATGAACTCGGTGGCCGTCCGCGTCATCACCACGTGGACCTCGTGGCCGGCCTTGACCAGTTGCGAGGCGAGGTCGGCGGCCTTGTAGGCAGCGATCGATCCGGTGATGCCGAGGAGGATGTTCATGGGAGAAGCCTGGAAACCCGCAGTCGTTCGCCGATCAGCAGGGACTTGAAACGAAAGTAATCTTCCTCCTGCGTGCCGGAGAGCAAGCGGAAGCTGTACTCCGGCCAGTGGCTCATTTCCTCCAGCGCATTGTGCATCCGCAGGGCGATGACTTCCGCGCTGTCGGTGCCGCGACCGGACAGACGCGCATGGAGTTCCACCTCGTCCGGCGGCATGACGAACAGATCCACCAGCGAACCGGCGATCATCGGATCCGGACACATGCGGACCTGCGCGGCCCCCTGCACGTCGATGTCCATCACCACGTCCATGCCCTTGGCGAGGTAGCCGATGACCTCCGAGCGCAGCGTGCCGTAATGGTTGCCGTGCACACAGGCATGCTCCAGGAAATCCCCGGCTTCTACCCGGCGCGTGAATTCCTCAGACGAGAGGAAATGGTAGTCGCGCCCGTTTTCCTCACCCGGGCGCGGAGGACGAGTCGTGCAGGAAATCGAGTAGTGCGTCTCACGCTCGTTGGCGATCCGGCGGCAGAGCGTGGTTTTCCCGGAGCCGGAAGGGCCTGAGACGACGAGAAGGATGCCGTGGCGGTCGGGCATGAAGGTCCGTGGTGGGAAATGCGGCGGAGGCGGAGCCAAAGAACACGGAATCCGACGCCACACGCGCAAGAACAAACGACATTCGGATCTTGTGACGTAGAGATTCGATGGTCAGGATTCACGAGCCATGAGCCAACCTCCGCATTCCCAAATCCCCGGATCCGAAGTGAAGAAAAAGGGCATGCCCGCGCTGGCCTGGGTCGGCATCGGCTGCGGCGGCATCGTCCTCATCGGCATCGTTTGCGTCGTGCTCGCGGCTTTATGGGGATTCAAAAAAGTGAAGGCGATCGCTTGGAATCCCGGCAAGGCGTCCGCGGAGTTCGTGGTGGCCAGCAACAAGGATCTCGAAAAGGTTTCCGAAAATGATGAGACCGGCGAGATGACGATCCGGATCAAGAGTTCGGGACAGCAGCTTACGCTGAAATACGATGATCTCGCCAAGGGCCGTGTCATGGTCAAGGACAAGGATGGCAATGTGACCCAGCTCGGCCTCGGCGATCTCGAGAGGGTTCCTGCCTGGATTCCCCGCTTCCCCGGAGCCAAGGAAGAAGCCTCCTTGATGCAGTCGGAGGATGCCAAACAGATGACTGGCATGCTTAGCTTCACGACCAACTCATCCGCTGACGACATCAGGAAATTCTACGAGGATGAGGCAGGAAAGCTCTCGCTCGAATCCTCCAGCAGCAGCTCCATGAACCTCAACGGCGTGGACACGATCCATATCGATTTCAAGGGCGGCAAGCGCGCGATGACTGTCGACATCTACGGCGTGTCCGGTCAGCCATTGGGAGTGAAGGTGCTCTATATTGAGGAGAAGTAGGTGCCTGATTTCGATCTGCAAATCTCATCGATGATCAGGCTCGACGAATGACCCCGCTGTTTGAAGAACTCGATTTTCGTCCAACTCCCCTCGGAGATCTGATCCTGCGCCGTCGACGCATGGTCATGCTCGATGACCTCGTGGTCTATGAGGTGCTGCTCGGAAACGCCTTTCTCATGTCCAGCCTCTTCCATGACGTGGAGGAGGCGCTGGCGGATCTCGGGCTGGCGGCGGTCGAGGGAGATTCGCTGGATATTGTCGTCGGCGGACTCGGGCTTGGCTACACCGCCGTTGCCGCGCTGCGGGATGCCCGCGTCTCGGAAATGCTCGTCGTCGACACGCTGGGACCGGTCATCGAGTGGCATCGGAACGGTCTCGTCCCGCTCGGCCCGGTGCTCACGGCAGACCCGCGATGCCGCTTCGTGCATAACGATTTCTTCGCGCTCGCCGCCGCCCCCGAGCAGGGCTTCGACCCCGAACGTCCTGGCCGGAAATTCCATGCCGTGCTGCTCGACATCGACCACTCGCCGCAGAATCTCCTCCACGAGCGGAATGCCGCGTTTTACAGCATCGAGGGCCTGCGACTGCTGGCTTCCCAGTTGTTGCCCGGCGGGGTCTTCGCCCTCTGGTCCGATGACCCGCCTGATGAAACTTTCCTCAGCCACCTCGGCGAGGTCTTCGATTCCCCGCAGGCCCACGTCGTGAAGTTCCCGAATCCTCTGTTAGGGCGTGATTCCGAAAGCACGGTCTATGTCGCGCGGAATCCTGCGACTAAGAGCCTGTCTTAAAATCCAGCCGAGTGAAACAGTCGGGCATCTTCTAACAGAATTTACAGAATTCCGCAGAATTTACAAATCGATGAAAACTCGGGTTCTAAAGGGTTTGGGGCACATTCCGTGAATTTTGGAAATTCCGTTAATTCTGTCAAAATGGCTCAAGTTCATCGGGGAGTCCCATTTTTTAGATAGCCTCTAAGTGCTGCGGAACGGAGAGCTCCTGAAATAGGGCACTGCAGCGGAAAGTAAGATCCACCTTCATCCCATGATCCGCCCGCTCCTTTTTGCGCTCACCCTGCATTCCACCCTGCGGCTGGAAGCCGTCGACTTCGCCACCGAAGTCATGGAGTCCACCTTCAAGTTCTATCACGCCAACTCCACCTCGACCTGCTTTCTGGTCAAAAGGGAGGAGCCGGACAAGGCGATCTACCTCGTCACCACCGCCCATACCCTCGAGCGCACCAAGGGTGAAACGGCCATCCTTGTCCTCCGTGAAAAGAAGCCTGACGGTGGCTACGTGCGGCGTGATTTCACCCTGAACATCCGCTCCGGCGACAAGCCGTTGTGGGTGCGCCATGAGAAACAGGACGTGGCTGTGCTGAAACTGACGGCCCAGTTGCCCGTGGAGGTGGCGGTGTTGGCACTGTCGCGCCTGGCGGATGACGAGCGGCTCAAGGCTTCCGAGGTCCATGTGTGCAGTCCCTTGTTCGTGCTGACCTATCCGCGGCGTTTCGAGGCGAACGGGGCCGGATTTCCGGTGGCGAGGCAGGGAATCATTTCCAGTTCGCCGATGCTACCGGTGGTATCCCATCCCACATTTCTCGGCGATTTCACCACCTTCGCCGGAGACAGCGGCGGGCCGGCCTTCATTTCCGGAAAGGACAACCATCCGCTCATCGTCGGCATCGTGCTCGCCCAGAACTACCACGACGAGAAGCTCAAGACCGAGTATGAGGAAACGCTGATCCAGCACCCGCTGAACCTCGGCACCATCCTGCATTCCCGATATGTGATCGAGACTCTCGGGCAGGCGGCGAAGTGATTTTCCAACTGGCCAGTTCCGGATGGAATCGGTAGGCTGTCGGACTTTCATGTCCGATCTCCCACCTCCTCTGCCGCCCGTCGTTCCCCGGAAAAAAGGCCTGTCTACTGGTGCCTGGGTCGCAATTGCGGTGGCGGTTGTGGTCCTGATTCTTGGTGGGGTCGGAGTGCTCGCCGCGTCAGGATTCGCTGCTGGAAGCTCGGCCATCAATCGGGCGAAAAAAGCCTCAACCTTGGCGATGGCACGCGAGCTGGAAAACTCCATCAACCAGTTTTACAACGAGTATGGAGCCCTGCCGGAGCCAGGCTCGACGAAGATGTCGCGCGATGTCGTGTTCGACACCTCCGGGCCGGAAGGTCAGCAGGTTCTCTCGGTCGTGATGGGCAATGAACCTGGTCCAGCGCTTCAGAATTCACACAAGCTTCGGTTCTTCACCGCGCGTGCCGGAGCAGGCGGAAAAGGCGGTTTGATCCCGCTTCCGTCAGGACTTTCCGAACTCCGCGATCCTTGGGGAAATCCTTATCAAGTTATTATCGACGGCGACTACGACGAAGTCCTGACGCTTCCTGCTGACAGCGGCAGCTCCATTCCCGTGAAAGGTCGCCGGGTGTTGGTCTACTCTCTCGGTCACAATGGCAAAGGTGGCATCGAAGCCGTCCGCACCTGGTGAGACCGCTTCACACCGGAACCAGAAAGGTCACGTCCGGCCAAAGCACGTAGAGCGCCGCGTCGAGGGTCACGAGCTTGCCGCCTTTT